>NZ_JAIYEP010000067.1 GCF_020515525.1 Rhodococcus yananensis | reverse complement strand
CACCGGGTATCCGGCCCGGTCGAGGTCGGTCGGCACGCCGATCGGGGACGACGTCAGCCCTCGATGACACCCCGCCGGTTCGTCTCGATTGCCGCGAGTCCGTCGCGGCGACCGTCCCATACGGCAGCTTGAAAGGATGTTCGTATGACACCCCCCAGAGACGATGCCTCGGCCAAGTCCGGCCGGCGCGCCGAACTGCTCGACATCGCCGCCGACCTGTTCGCGTCGCGCGGAGTCCGCGCGACCACTGTGCGCGACATCGCCGACGCCGCGGGAATCCTCTCGGGCAGCCTCTACCACCACTTCGACTCCAAGGAGTCGATGGTCGACGAGATCCTGCGCGGATTCCTCGACGACCTGTTCGACCGCTATCGCAAGATCGTCGCGGCGGGACTCGACGCACGCGCCACCCTCGAAGCGCTCGTCACCACGTCGTACGAGTCGTTCGACCGCGCCCACGCGGCGGTCGCGATATACCAGGACGAGGCGAAGCACCTGGCCGGAAACGACAAGTTCGCGTACATCACCGCACTGAACACCGAGTTCCGTGAGCTGTGGGTGGGCGTGCTCGAACGGGGCGTCGCCGAAGGTGCCTTCCGGCCCGATGTCGACGTCGACGTCGTCTTCCGATTCCTCCGCGACACGGTGTGGGTCGCGGTCCGCTGGTACCGGCCGGGCGGTGGTCTCACCGCTGAACAGGTTGCCCAGCAGTACCTTTCCATCGTGCTCGACGGACTGTCGAACCCGAACCCGCATAAGGAGAAGCCATGACCGAGGTCTACATCGTCGACGCGGTACGCACACCGATCGGTAAGAAGAACGGTGGCCTGGCCGACGTCCACCCGATCGACCTGGGTGCGCACATCATCAAGGCACTCGTCGAGCGCACCGGCATCGACCCGTCCGACGTCGACGACGTCGTGTTCGGATGCGTCGACGCGGTCGGCGGGCAGGCCGGCAACATCGCGCGCATGTCGTGGCTCGCCGCGGGACTCCCGCAGCATGTGCCGGGCGTGACCGTCGACCGTCAGTGCGGTTCGAGTCAGCAGGCCATCCAGTTCGGCGCGCAGGCGATCCTCGCGGGCACCGCCGACCTGATCATCGCCGGTGGCGTGCAGAACATGAGCCGGATCCCGATCTCGTCGGCGATGGTCGTCGGCGAGCAGTTCGGGTTCACCACTCCGACGGCCGAGTCGACGGGGTGGACCGAGCGGTACGGAACCCAGGAGGTGTCGCAGTTCAAGGGCGCCGAGATGATCGCCGACAAGTGGGACATCAGCCGCGAGGACCTCGAGAAGTGGGCGCTGCAGAGCCACCAGCGTGCGAAGGCGGCGATCGCCGAAGGCCGCTTCGACAACGAGGTCGTTCCGCTCGGTGACGCGACCGTCGACGAGGGCCCCCGCGACACCAGCCTCGAGAAGATGGCCGGCCTGAACGTGCTCGTCGAGGGCGGCAAGATGACCGCCGCGGTCGCCAGCCAGATCTCCGACGGTTCCAGTGCCCTGCTGCTCGCGTCCGGTGACGCCGTCGAGAAGTACGGACTGAAGCCCCGCGCCCGCATCCACCACGTCAGCGCGCGCGGCGACGATCCGATCTTCATGCTGTCCGCACCGATCCCCGCGACCCGGCACGCGCTCGCCAAGACCGGTCTGAGCATCGACGACATCGACGTCGTGGAGATCAACGAGGCGTTCGCGCCGGTCGTGCTCGCGTGGATCAAGGAGATCGGCGCCGACCCGGAGAAGGTCAACGTCAACGGCGGCGCCATCGCGCTCGGTCATCCCCTCGGCGCGACCGGCACCAAGCTGATGGCGACGCTGCTCAACGAGCTCGAGCGTCGTGAGGGTCGTTACGGCCTGCTCACCATCTGCGAGGGCGGTGGCACGGCCAACGTCACCATCATCGAACGGGTCTGATCCCGGTTCTTCCGGCGCGCCCGTCGTCCTCGCAGTGAGGACGACGGGCGCGTTCTCGTTCGTACGGGCGTTCGCCGCTGTGAGCGAACGGTACAGCCGATCGATCGGATCGATCGAGCGGTACGTTCGCTCACGGGTGGGGGGTGGGGTGTGGTGCCGGCTGTTCGCTGTGACTCCCCTCACCTCGGGGCTCGAAAAACCGCACCATTCCGGACATCCACCCCATCCGAAGCCTGCGCCTGGTTGCAGCTTTCAAGATCGGATTGCTAGAACGTACACGGCAGTGACGCCGCACAGGGGGGGAGCGGGCTGCGTACGGGGGGAATTCGACGTCCGACGCATCCGCCTTCTCATGAGCCACTGAAATATCAAGGTCTACAGGGGGATAGGGGTTAGATGTCGAACATCATGAAGTACGGGAGGGAGGCGCACGAGTATGCGCTCGAACTCCTCGCGCGCGACGGGGTGATCGTCGCGCCGAGTGTGACGAACTACGGGGTGTTCTGCTCCGCGCACAGCGCAACCGGAATCGCGCGAATTTTCGAGATGAAAGAACGGACCAAGTTCGGTCCGCTGACCCTCGGTATCGGAAGTCCTTATGAAGCAAGGGAATACGCACACATCCCGGACGGATTCTCCGATGACCTGATCGCGTCCCTGCTGTTGGGTATGACAACCGCCGTGTTCTTCAAGGCCGGCAGGGCGCACGACTTCCCCGAGCAGATGACGATGGGTGCACCCACGGTCGGATTGTTCTGTCACGGTGAGAGTCCCATGTATGAGATCGGACGTGACTTCGGGCCGATCGCCCTCACGTCGTCCAACATCTCCGGAACCGGTGGTGCGCAGGTCTCCCGGGAGCAGGCGATCGAAGACCTCGGTCGGCACGTCGATCTCGTCATCGACGGCGGCCCGATCGGATGGGATGATGCCGCAGGAGAGTTCCAGAGCAACACCGTGGTCGACTTCTCTTTCGATCCACCCCATCTCGTTCGAACCGGGCGGTTTCCCACTCGGCACTTGAAGGAACTGTTTCCCACATTGGTCACTGATCCCGGCGCCTACCATGCGTCGCTCACCGAGCGTATGGGTGCGGTGCGACTGTGACGCGACGACTCGCGGGCAGACGAGGAGTCGATCATGTCTAGGGTGCTGCTCGTCGGTCTGGGCGCCGACATCGGATCGAACCTCTTGTATCTTTCCGCCACAGGTGATTTTGGGTGCGGAATCACCGAGGTGCTCACCAATCCGATCGCCGTCGAGGAGACCGGATCACGCAACCGAACGGCCCTCGACGAACTCGCCGCGCGTCTCGTGCTCGCGCAACCCGACCTGATCGGACGAATCACCACCGATCCGACGACGGGTACGCTCGCCCTCGACGGTCGCCGATTCCGTATCCACTTCCGTGAATTCGAGTCTGATCTCGATGATCTCGGAAAGTTCGACGTCGCCGTCCTCGCAACGAGTAGGTCTCACATCCGGTCCGCTCGGCACCTGTCGAGGCTGGAGAAGATTGCAGACACCGTTCTCGGCGTGGCCGAGAATCCGGAGATCGACGCCATCTATCCCGCGCTGGCCACTGTGCCCGCCGACCATCTCGCGAATGCCACGACACATCGAACGGGTACGCTGCGTGGCAGCTATGCGCTGGGTAGTTGCCAGTGTGCCGGATGGACCACGGGCCTGCGCGTGCTTGCGGACTACTGTGCCAGCAAAGGATTCCGTCTCGGTGACGTGCTGGTCCACTCCGAGGTGGACATCGTCCACCCCGACACAGCATCCTCGAACTTCGGTACGAAGCGGATTGGTGCGCGTACCGAGGATCCGCGAGACAACCTGAGGCCTGGGAAGTCTCAGGTTTCGGAATCGATGCAGCGGATGCGGCCGGCGACCTCCTTCAACTCGGTCTCGCTCCGCGTGCTGACACAGCCCCCCGGATTCCAGATCCAACGGTTCTTCCTTCGGATCGAACCGACCCGTGCGGGTCTGCTCGATGCGGCGACGGACCTCGCCCGCCGGGAACCTCGGCAGGTCATGGTGTCCAGGAGCCCGATCGGGTCCCGGGCGTACGCCGCGATGCGTTGCTCGACGGCGCTGCTGACCTGTGAAGAGCACCTGAGGATTCAGCGAATCGGTGAGATCACCGAGGTTGTCATGCAAGCCTTCGTCCACAACACGCTGGGCTACTGTGCGGCGATTCTCGACACTGTTGATCGCATTCTCGGGTCTTCCTCCGTGACCGTCGTCGGGTCCCTGCACGAATCGAAAGGCCGGTAGAGGCGGACATGGACACAACAACGAACGCTCCGAGCGCGGGCGGCGCGGGTCGACTCATCATCGTTCCCGAACAGCCTGCCGTGGGAGATCTGGTGCATTCCGTAGGGGAATCCAGGAATCGTGACGACTGCGTATTGTACTCGTCGCGTCTCGATTTCGCCCTGGTGAACGAGGTTCTCAACGCGCAGTCGATCAGTGCCGTCGTCGTATCCGCACGTGAGTTCGCAGATCATGCGCGAAAGATGTTGCAAGAAGCTGGAATAGCACTTGTCGTGCACGACGAGACGCCGGTCGACGGCACGGATGTGCGGTGCGTGGTCGACGCATCGGGATTCACGATCCTGCGGCCGGGGGTTCCGATCAGCGCGATCTGTTCGGTGATGAACGACCGGAACCTCCGCGAGTACCGGCGGTTCGGCATCACCGACCTCGGCTACTACCGGTTCAAGTTCTGCCTGTTCCAGTTGTTCTGCCTGGAGCCGGAAGCGTACTTCGACGCAGATCGCATCGAGGAGTTCCTCCTGGTGCAGTTGCGTGAACTCGGCTCACAGCACTGGACGTCCATCCGCTGTGTGCTTTCGGACCCGACGAGCGCAGAATTGGCCGAGATGGGTGTCGACGTTCCGCGGGAGGCAAATCCGGACCTCGGTGTCCGAGGTCCGCGCCTCATGGAACGGTGGGTGCCGGAGCTTGGCGCGATCAGGCGCTTCATGGAAGAGAGCCCGATCAGGATCCAGATCTGTGCACCGTTCGTCTCGAATGCGGACGAGTACAAGGCATTTCTGGCGGCGATAGAGGCTTCCGGGATCGACCTGGACAGAATTCGGGTCGGGTTCACCCTGGAGGTTCCGGCGATGGCGGACACGCTTCCTGACCTGCTCGCCGAATTGCGCGTCGACTTCGTCGGTATCGGTACGTCCGATCTGTTCGCGCTGTACAACGGTGTGGATCGCAGCAATCCTGGGCTGACGGTCGTGCCGAGCAGTCTCGCAAACACCACACTGCTGCGCCGCATCGTGTCGGCAGCTGCGGCCCACGATGTCCAGATGTTCGTATGCGGGGATGTCCGTCGCAACGAAGAACTGATGACCGCACTGATCCGGGAAGGCGTCGGCGAGCTGATCACCTCGGCCCGGATCGACGAACTCGTCGACGTGACACGACTGTCCCACGCATCAGCCGTCGGATCATCGGTGGCCATCACCCGAACCTCAGGAGAGTGACAAGCATGGAAAGCACTGGAATCGATGTCCGCCTCGGCCATTCGGCAAAGCCGTTCGCGATGGCAGGGGACCATCTCAGCGGATTCCTCGGTGCCGGCGGCGCCGATCTGTCTCCGCGGATTTCGTGGACGGCGCCGAGCGGCGTCGACGTCGGCTCGTACGCGGTGACGGTGTACGACCCGGATGCTCCGACCGGATCGGGGTTCTGGCACTGGGTGATCTACAACATCCCGTCGTCGTGCACCGCCCTCGAAGAAGGTGCCGGTGCCGAACGGTCGTCTCTGAAACCCGCCGGATCCGAGGAGGTCCCGAACGATGCGGGCTTCCGCGGGTACGTCGGTGCAGCGCCACCGGCCGGACATGGGCCGCATCGGTACTATTTCCGCGTCCACGCTTTGAGCGCGCCGATCCTGGACCTGCCCGACAATGCGAGTGCAGCGCTGGTCGGTTTCAACATCTGGCGCCACGAACTCGGTCGGGGCGAGGCCATGGTCACCTACGAGTCGCCGGCATGACGGCGACGCCGGACGCCTCGGATGTCGAGGCGCGGACGTCGCCGTCGGTCGCCGGTTACTGCACGTTCCTCGGAGTCGCGGCGACACTCGCGACCGGCCAACTCTTCGGCTTCATCCCGTTGATTCCGCATATCGCAGAGGATCTCGGTGACCGCTCGAAACTGGGCCTTCCTCTGTTCGCGGCCGGATACGCGCTGGGAATGCTCCTGATCGGCTCACTGGCGGGACGGTTCGGGGCCCGCCGGGTACTGATCGTCTGCTTGGCGGCGGGCGGTGTCGCCAGTGCTGCCACCGCACTGGCGCCGGACGTCGGCACCCTGCTGGTTCTGCGGTCGGTCGAAGGCATCGTTCTGGGTGGCTTCCCGCCCGCCGCGTTCGTCGCGTCGGCGCAGAAGGTGCCGCCGGCGCGTATTCTCCACGCGAATTCGGCGATGGTGTTCGGTCTCCTCGGATCCGCTGGGGTCGCCGGTCTCGTATCGACCGGACTGTTGACCGTCACCGGGTGGCGCGGCGCAATGTCGGTGTACGCGGTGCTGCTTCTCGCGGGCTCCGCCGTGGCGGCGGTACAGGGCGGGATCGCACCGGGACGTCGGTCGGACGTCCACCCGTATCGGCTCCTGGTGTCCGAGATCGTCAACGGCCCGGTTGCGTTGTCCGCGGCGGTCGGTGCCGTGGTGATGGCGACGTTCGTCACCGTGAACAGTGCGGTGCAACAGGGCGAGGAGGCGGTGGTGGGGCTCGTGCTCGTGCTCGTGCTCGTTCTGCTGTTGATCGCGGCGGCGTCCCGCATCGTTCGATGTCCGGCCGAGATCCGTCGACTGGTCGGGTTCGGAACGACGCTCGCGGGAGCGGCGCTGCTGTGGTTCGTCGATGGGGGAGAACTCGTCGCCCTGCTGCTGGTCACGGTGGGGGCGACGGTGACGGTGCCGGCATCGATCCAGCTCGTCGTGGCGGCGGCCCGACGGTCGGTTCCCGCTGCGGTCGCGATCTTCACTGCCTCACTGTTCGTCGGCGGCGCGCTCGCCGGGTTGTCGGCGACGGGACTGGTTCGCGTCGCCGCGCACGACGCGCTCGCCGTCATCGTCGTATCGGGCGCGGTATCGGGTGCGGCACTGGTGGTATCGATTCGCGGCCGGGCCGCGGGAAGCGAGGACGGGCGATGATCGAGGATCCGGCAGCGGGATGCTTCGTGGACGGACGACTACGGCACGGTACCGGGTCCGGTTTCGACGTGCGCACACCGTGGAGCGGCGACGTGCTGACCACCGTGACCGGTGCGGGGCCCGAGGACATCGCTGATGCCGTCGAGTCGGCAACGGCCGGGTTCCGCACGTGGAGCGCCGCATCCCTCGCAACGCGACACGCATTCCTCACCGCGTTCGCGGAGATCCTCGATGAGCAAGCAGAGGAACTCGCTGAACTCCAGGTTCGGGAGAACGGCAAACTCCTCGGGGAGATGGTGGGACAGGCGCGGCAGTTCGGTGATCACATGAGGTATTACGCCTCCCTGCTCCACATGCCGAGCGGGTACGTCGTGACACCG
Organism: Rhodococcus yananensis; assembly: GCF_020515525.1. Taxonomy (GTDB): domain Bacteria; phylum Actinomycetota; class Actinomycetes; order Mycobacteriales; family Mycobacteriaceae; genus Rhodococcus; species Rhodococcus yananensis. Next base: position 15,255 of record NZ_JAIYEP010000067.1, on the reverse strand, counting down.
CCGATCGGGGGGATGCGGGTCCACACCGAGCGCCGGCCCCTCGGGGTGGTCGCGGCCATCACGCCGTGGAACTCGCCGTTGAACCTGCTCGTGTGGAAGGTAGGTCCGGCGTTGGCCGCGGGAAACTCCGTGGTGGTCAAGCCGAGCGAGATCACTCCGCTCTCCACTCTGCGGTTCGCGGAGTCGGCGTATCGAGCCGGACTGCCCGCCGGTGTTCTCAACGTCGTGACCGGTGGAGCAAACGTGGGGGAACGTTTGATCGGGCACCGCGCCGTTGCGAAGGTGGCGTTCACCGGGTCGTCCGACGCGGGCGAGCGGATCGCTCGCGCTGCGGCGACCGGATTGCGCCGGGTGTCACTCGAACTCGGCGGGAAGAGCGCCAACATCGTGTTCGCGGACGCAGACCGGGAGCAGGCTCTGCGGGGCATCGTGGCCGGCATCTTCGGGGCATCCGGGCAGACGTGCATGGCCGGCTCCCGGATTCTCGTCGAGGCGGACTGCTACGCCGAGGTCGTCGAGCGACTCGCCGATACCGCCGATCGGGTCCGGATCGGGAACCCACTGGACCCCGCATCCCAGATGGGGCCGGTCGCGTGCACCTCGCAGCTCGAGAAGATCGAGGCGATGGTGGCGGAGGCCGTCGACGCCGGCGCCACCGTGGTGGCGGGAGGACGCCGTGAGACCGTCCCGGCGCTACCCGGCGGATTGTTCTATCGACCGACGGTCCTCACGGGAGTGACTCCGAACATGACGATCTTCCAGAAGGAGGTGTTCGGCCCGGTCGCGGTGGTACTGCCGTTCGAGACCGAGGACGACGCCGTGGAATTGGCAGACGGCACACGGTACGGGCTCGCGGCCGGAGTGTGGACGAGTGATCGTGCCCGCTCGGATCGGATGGCGGAGCGGTTGTCCGCCGGAACGGTGTGGATCAACAACTACCGCAAGGTCGCGTACAACGTGCCCTTCGGTGGTGTCGGTCTGAGCGGGATCGGTAGGGAGAACGGTCACCGGTGTCTCGACGACTACACGGAGACGAAAGCCGTCTGGACGGATCGGGGCCTGGGAATACGGGACCCGTTCGATCCGCGTGCCACGGCCGATGAGAGGAGCATCCCCGGATGATCAGCACGCGAGTGAGCACCATCCGTCCGTCCGCCACGCTCGCGGTGGACGCCCGAGCGAAGGAACTCCGCGGGCAGGACGTCGACGTGGTGAGTTTCGCAGCCGGGGAACCGGATTTCGCGACGCCGCCCCACATCGTGGACGCGGCGGCGGCCGCGACCCGTGACGCCGGCATGCACAAGTACAGTCCCGCAGCCGGTCTCCCCGAGTTGCGTCAGGCCGTGGCCGAGGAGAGCAACACCACCGTGGACGGTGTCGCACGTATCGGCGCGGAGAACGTGGCGGTCACGAACGGCGCGAAACAGGCGATCTTCTCCGTGTTCGCCACGATCCTCGAACCGGGGGACGAGGTGCTGCTTCCCGTACCGTTCTGGACGACGTACCCGGAGCTCGTGGGGTTCTTCGGCGGCACGGCGATACCGGTACCGTCACGGTCGGTGCCGGGTGATCTGCCGTCGGTCGACGACCTCGAGGCGTGCGTCGGTCCGCGCACGAAGGCCCTCGTGTGGTGCTCGCCGGCGAATCCGTCCGGCGCTGTCGCGGACGAACAGCGCACCCGCGCGGTGTTCGACTGGGCCGAGCAGCGCGGCCTGTGGATCGTCTCCGACGAGATCTACCGAAAGTTGCACTACGCACCGGGCCCGCTCGCGACCATGCGGGCGTTGGGCTGCCCCGGCTACGAGCGGCTCGTCGTCATCGACGGGGTGTCCAAGGCGTATGCGATGACCGGATGGCGGGTCGGTTGGGTGATCGGTGACGCCGAGTTCGTCCGCTGCGTGGTACGACTGCAGAGCCACATGGCGTCCAATGTCGGCAACGTCGCACAGGCCGCTGCGCTCGCGGCCCTGACCGGTCCACAGGGGGTGGTCGACGACATGGTGGCGGCCTTCGCGCGGCGGAGGGCACTGGTGATCGATCGGCTCGACACGATCGGGGGCCTGTCGCTGCTCCGCCCGACCGGCGGGTTCTACGCCTTCCCGGACGTGACCGAGGCGGCCCGGCTGCGGGGCATCGACAATACCCGGGACCTGGCTCTACGCCTCCTCGACGACGTGAACGTTGCGGTGGTGCCGGGGGAGGCGTTCGGGATGCCGGGGCACATCCGCCTGAGCTACGCGCTGTCCGACGAACGGATCGAGGCCGGACTCGATCGGATCGCCGCATACCTCGGGTAGGTGGCGTACCCACCCGTCGGACACCCCGGTCGATCCGTGACCGGTCGGGTGGTGCTCAGCGGCGCACGAACGGGACAGAGACGAAACTCGGTGCGGACGGGTCGAGTTCGAGGTGCTGAGGAGCGAGCCCGCTGTCGTGGAGCATCGGTCCCAGCGGCAGTGCGCGTGGAATGCTCGACGCGTACACGTCGATGCGGAGGCGGTGGCCCGGTTGCAGTACGGCGTCGGTGGGCAGCAGGCTCACGTCCAGCTGCGTCGGTTGCCCGGGGACGACAGGCTGTCGTGCGTCGAGATTCAGGTGGTGGTGGGCGCGGGCGTAGTCGCCCGACGAGGTGAAGGTGCTCTGCGCGTCGTCGACGGCGCGCAGCGACGCCACGAGCTGCCCGGACGACAGGACAGTGGACCGGCCGTCGGGAGCGACGTCGTTGATCGACACGGCCCAGAATCCGTCGGGTCGGTCGAGGACGGTGTTCAGGTGCACGTTGATCGGACCGGACAACGCGGTCGCGGTGTCCACCGGATCCGAGGTGAAGCTCAATGCCTCCGCCTCGTTGAAGCGCGCATCCTTCGTGCACCCCGCTCCCAGGAGGACGGTGATTCCCGCGGTGCCCTGCGCGGATTCGCGTGAGCACACACCCCGCAGGCCCGGGGCGACGGTCAGTCGCTGCGGGTCCGCGGGCGCCACGGGCGTCAGGGAACCGTCGTGGACGGAGTGCCCGGCGGTTCCGCTCGGAACCGGCGACAGGTAGAGACGTTCGTGCTCCGCGCCGGCGCGTGGGAAGCTGCCGGTGGTGGTCCAGCCGCCGCCCTGCTGCAGCAGGGTCACCGGCCCGTACTCCTCGATGCCGTTGTCGATGTCCTTGAGCCACCGGTCGAACCAGGCGCGTTGCAGCGTCACCATGTTCGGCGGGTGGCCGGGTTCGCCGAATCCGGTGCCGAGCACCGCATGGTAGCCGTCGCCCATCAGGAGTTGTTTGCGTCCGGGCTCGACCGGTATGCCGTTGTAGATGTCGGGTTCGCTGTTGGCGAAGATGTCGTGCCAGTTCCCGAAGACGAAGGTGGGCACGTCGATCGCGTCGAGGTCGGCGCGTCGCTCCCGGTAGAACGGGCCGTCCTGCGCCACCTCGAGCGCTTCCGGCGACACCCCCGCCACGGTCGGCGACGTGACGGCCTCGACCAGTTCGGGGATCTTCGTCACCGGATCGGCGAGGCGATCGTGCAGCCACCGCGCGTCGAATCGGCCCTGCAGCAGGGCTTCGACGTCGGGAATCCATTTGAGGCCGTTGACGGCCGCGAGCCAGGCGGGCATGAAACCGATGCCGAGCGCGCCGCCGGTACCGACGATGTCGCGGATCAGATCGTTGCCGGGTTCGACCGCGAACACCGCCTGCAGTGCCCCGGGGCGTTTCCCGGCGCCCTGGATCTGGTTGATCGCCGAGTACGACACCCCGGTGGTACCGACCCGCCCGTTCGACCACGGCTGTGAGGCTGCCCAGTCGATCACCTCGACGGTGTCCTGTTGCTCGCGGGGGCCGAGTACCTGCCACTGCCCCTGGGAGAATCCGGTACCGCGCACGTCGACGATGACCTGTGTGTACCCGTTCTGCACGAGTTCACGGTTGAGGCCGAACGTGCGGCCGAGTTGCGCGGCGGGGGACGCGAGCTCGGTGATCCCGTCGAACGGTGCACCCAGGTTCACGATGGATCCGAGGTCCTCCACCAGAGGTTTCAGGGTGGGATCCTCCATCGCGAGCGAGGCGAGGGTCGACAACAGTTTGGTGTACGGGGTGAGGTTGACGACCACCGGGGTCGGCTCGGTGATCGCGGTGCCGTCGACATCTGCCGGTCGGAACACGTTGGCGCGGAGCATGGTTCCGTCGCTCATCGTGATGGGGACGTCCCACTCGACCGCGGTGTTCGGGTAGAGGTCGGGCGCGTCGACCGTGGATTGCCACGCGACGGCGGCGTCGCCTCCCGACGGATCTGCGACCGCCGGTGGTGCGAGGGCGATCGCGGTGCCGGCCGCCACCACGATCGACACGGCGATACTGACGATGCGCTTTCCCACCCGGTGTCCCCCCACGTCTGCCGTGACAACCGTCACGCACGTTAACGGGTACACGTCGGTGGGTCAACGGTCCGTCGACCGGGCGCCTTGCCGGCAGCGCGGCAGTGCGCGATTCCGCGGTCGGGTGCGGGAGGCCGATTCGATCCGGTCGGCAGTGGTTTCGGGTTCCGGAGCGCGGATGCAGCGAGCCCCGCCCGGCCGACCGGGCGGGGCTCGCGGGCAGCGGCGCTCAGACCCGAACAGCGCTCAGTGCGTCGATACGCTCGATCGCCTCGGCGACGATCCGGTCGATCAGTTCCTGGCAGCTCGGCAGATCCTCGATCATGCCCACCACCTGACCGGACGCGAGCACGCCGGCGTCGGTGTTGCCCTCGACCAGACCGGCCTTGAGCAGCATGGGCGTGTTGGCGGCCATGATGATCTGTTGCCAGGTGCGGTCGGACGACTTCTTCATCGCCAGGCCGTCCTTGACGAGCGTCGACCACTTCATGCCGGTCATCGCCCTGAACTTCGTCGCGTTCTTCGCTGCTGCGACGAGACCCCTTGCATAACTGGATTTCTCGAGAGAATTCACCAGGTCGGTGTTGAGCACACGATGCGGCATGCCATCGACCTTGACCGAGACCGTCGTGTCCTGCAGACCACGCGCCAGGTACTGCTGCTTCACCGAGTCCGGCACCGCCGAATCGCTGGTGAGCAGGAATCGGGTGCCCATCGCGATGCCGGCCGCACCGTACGACAGCGCCGCCGCCAGGCCGCGACCGTCGAAGAAACCACCGCCGGCGATCACCGGGATGTCGACGGCATCGAGAACGGACGGCAGCAGCAGCGTCGTCGCGACACCACCGGTGTGGCCGCCGCCCTCGCCGCCCTGCACGACCACCGCGTCGGCACCCCACGAGGCGACCTTCACGGCGTGCTTCGCGGCACCGATCGACGGCACGACGACGATGCCGTTGTCCTTGAGCTCGGCGATCAGGTCCTTCTTCGGCGCCAGCGCGAAGGACGCGACCTTGACACCCTCACGGATGAGGAGGGCGCAGCGCTGCGCGGCGTCGGAGGCGTCGGCGCGCATGTTGACGCCGAACGGCTTGTCCGTCAGCTGCTTCGTCTTCTTGATCGCCGCCTCGAGCTCGTCGTACGTCATCGTCGCCGAGGCGAGGATGCCCAGGCCGCCCGCGTTGCAGGTGGCCGCGGTCAGGCGCGGGCCGGACACCCAGCCCATGCCGGTCTGCACGATCGGGTGCTCGATGCCGATCAGCTCGGTCAGCGGCGTCCGCAGACGCTGTGCAGACGCCCCGTCGCTTCGCTCGCTTGTGCCGGTCATGCCGGGATCTCGCGATTGCGCAGGTTCTTCGGATCGAGGACCTCGCGGATGATACGCAATTCCTCGGCCGTGGGTTCGCGGGTGACGGCGACCCCGTCGAGTCCGGCGACCTCGAACGAGGTGTTCTCGACGACCTTGTCGGCCGTGACGCCCGGGTGCAGCGACAGCGCCCGGAACGTGTGGTCGGGTCCCCCGAAGTCGAAGACCCCGAGGTTGGTGACGACGCGGTACACGTTCAGGAAGCGGTAGGCCGGGTTCTCCGGATCGACCTTGTCCCAGCCCACACCGGCGACGACGTCGACGTTGTCGCAGAACACCCGCTTGCTGTGCTTACCCACCCAGTAGCTGGTGGCGTGGTTGATGGTATTGCCGGGGGCGCCGCGCACACCGAACATCTGGCGGGTCGGCTGCTGCAGCGGGCCGAACGCCGACAGGTTCTGGTTGCCGTGACGATCGATCTGGTTGGCGCCCATCACCACGTGGCGGCGACCGGAAGCGACGACGTCGAACACCTTGCGGAACGGCATCCAGCCCTCGACGGCACCCTTCGCGCCGACGGCGGGGGTGTCGGCGAGGATCAGGGCCTCTCCGTCGGTGATGAGCAGATCGGGTTCGGTGGTCAGGCGTGCGAGGCGCGCCCCGATCTGCGACATCGTCGACATCGGGCTCGCCATGATCTCGCCGGCTCCGGCGAAGATGTCGGCGCACGCGATCGCGCAGTACTCGGCGCGGGTGATGGTTTCGGTGGAGGTCATGCCTACTGCTCCCCAGTCTTCTCGACATCGGCGTGGAACTTCTTCACGGCTGCCTGGTAGTCGTCCTCGGACCCGGACAGGAACCGGTCGACGAACGCCTGCCACGACTCGGGTGTCTTGGCGGCCTCGGCGTAGTACCGCTGGAACTTCTCGTCGCGGCCGTAGGACTCGCCGGCGAGGGTGAAGTGGGCGCCGTTCGGGGCCTCGACGACCCCGTCGACCATCATGCGGTTGAGGATCAGCTGCTGCAGCGGAACCTCCTTGACGAGCTGCTCGGTCTCGACGACCTTCTCGACGGACACGTAGCGCTTCTCGGCGGCCATCAGGTAGAGGTCGTCGAAGTACGGGTCGACACCCTGGTAACCGGCGTTCCCGTGGGGGTCACCGATGTTCAGGTGCACGAACGCCGCATCCAGATTCAGGGCGGGCATCGCGACGAGCGTCTCGAACTTCCCCGACCCGTCGGCGTACGGGGATGCGACGGTCTTCAGTTCGTCGCCCCAGAAATTCGGGACGTCCGAGCCGAGACCGGCCCGGATCGGCAGGAACGGCAGTCGCGCCGCTGCGGCCTCGAGACCGCACTTGATCATGCCCTCGTCCATCTCGCGGGCGACGATCGCGCCTTCGGTCCGGGCCTTGGAGAACCACGGATCGTAGAACGGTGCCGAATCGAGCGACACGAACCCGTAGTAGGCCTTCGCGACCTTGCCCGCCGAGCACAGCAGGCCGAGGTCGGGCCCGCCGTAGGAGACGACGGTGAGGTCCTTGATGTCGGAGCGCAGGATCGCGCGCACGAACGCCATCGGCTTGCGTCGCGATCCCCAACCACCGAGGCCGATGGTCATGCCGCTGCGCAGCTCGCCGACGACCTCGTCGAGCGACATTCTCTTGTCACGCATGGATGTTCGATCTCCTGTTCACACTGCTCGGTGCTGTGGGGTTCAGTGGTTGCTGCGGGGCTTGCCCGTGGCAACGAACTCGTCGCGGTGCTCGTCGGCGACGCCGGCGAGGTTCAGTTCGAAGGTGAAGCCCTGCTCGATGCGGTAGGACGTCTTCACATCGACCGGGTCGATGCGGTTGATCGCTTCCTTCGCGCGGCGGATCACCCGGGTGTCCTTCGCGGCGATGAGGCCGGCGACCTCGAGGGCGGTGGCATCGAGGTCGGCGCGGGGCACGACCTTGTAGACGGATCCGAAGTGCTCGAGTTGCTGGGCGGTGACGTTCTGCGCGGTGTAGTAGAGCGTGCGCATCATGTGCTGCGGTACGAGTCGGGCCAGGTGCGTCGCGGCGCCGAGAGCGCCGCGGTCGACCTCCGGAAGGCCGAAGACCGCGTCGTCGGAGGCGACGATGACGTCGGCGTTACCGACGAGGCCGATGCCCCCACCGACGCAGAACCCGTTCACGGCGACGACGACGGGAACCTCGCAGTCGTAGACGGCGGCGAAGGCGGCGGCGCAGCCGTGGTTGGCGGCGATGAGGGCTCCGTGCCCCTCGGTGGCCTGCATCTCCTTGATGTCGACACCGGCGTTGAAGCCGCGGCCCTCGGCGCGGAGGACGACGACGCGGGTGTCGAGATCCTTGCCGGCGGCGAGGACGGCGTCGGCGAGTTCGAACCATCCGGCGGACGGAATGGCGTTCACGGGCGGGAAATCGACGGTGATCGTGGTGATTCCTGCGCCGTCGGATGTGGACGTGATGCCCATGGCATGTTCCTATCGTCGGTGCCTACCAAGCAATTGCTTGGTAGGCTAGCATACGTCGGGTGCACGGCACAGGACGGTCTCGACGGTCGGCGGATCGCGGCGACCCCGAAATGCAGTACAGGCCGGCGACGTGTCGTGTCACCGGCCTGTACCGAGGGTGGGTCGTGCGCCCCGGCTCGATCAGGGCACGTCGGGTGGTCTTCGGCGCACGATCTTTCCGGTCGCGTTGCGGCGGAGAAGGTTGCGTGTCAGATGCCATTGCGTCGGAACCTTGAAGTACGCGAGCCGCTCGGCCACGTACGCCAGGAGTTCCTCGGATCCGGTATCGGCGCCCGGGACGAGGACGACGACCGCGCACACCTCTTCACCCCATTCCGGATGTGGAACCCCGGTGACCATGCATTCGCGGACGTCCGGATGCCCGGCGAGCACCCGTTCGACCTCCGACGGAAAGATGTGTTCGCCGTTCTGCTCCACCATGTCGGCGCGGCGGCCGAGCAACCGCAGCCGTCCGTCCTCGACGACGCCGATGTCACCGGTGCGCAACCACCGGTCCGCGGTGATCGTCTCGGCGGTCGCCGCGTCGTCACGCCAGTAACCGAGCATCACGAACGGGCTGCGCACACACACCTCGCCGACACACCCGTCGGGCAGCCATCCGCCGTCCCGGTCGCGGATCTCGAGGCTCACCGTGATGACCGGCTGCCCCACCGTGCCCGGATGCGTCTCCAGTTCCATGGGCGTCGCCACCGAGATCGACGCGCTGCACTCGGTGATCGTGTAGCTGTCGACCACCGTCTGGCGACCGAACGGCAGCTCCTTCCGGATCCGTTGCTTCAGTTCGGGAGTCGATGGTTCCGACGACAACGTGAACCGGATCAACGACGTCAGGTCGTAGCGCTCGACGTCGTCGATCTCGAGCATCCGCGCCGCCATCGACGGCACCGCGTTCCAGTGGGTGACCTGTTCGGCCTCGATCGCCTCGAGCACCGACTCGACTCCGAACCATCCCTGGTTCATCACCACGGCGCTGCCCGTCGCCAGTCGCGGCACGATCGTGTTGTGCAGGCTCGTGATGTGGCACAGGGCGGATGTGAGCATGTGCCGATCGTCGGACGGCACGCCGCGCACATACTTCTCGCCGGTCCACGCAGACGTGATCGCGTCCAGGTAGCGGTGGTAGCCGACGACCGCGAGCAGGTTCCGCTGCGAGTGCAGCGCACCCTTCGGGTCGCCGCTGGTGCCGGACGTGTACAGCAGGACGGCGGGATCGTCCTCGTCGACGCGCGGCGGGGGCGGTTGCGCGCCCGAATACTCCTCGATCAGCCTCGGCAGGTCGTGTTCGAGCGACAGGACGACCGCGTCGCCGGTGTCGGTGGTGGCGAGGTCCTCGGCGCGGGGTTCGTCGGCGAACAGCACCCGCGGGCGGGAATTGTCGATCCCGAACTCGAGTTCGGGACGTACCCACCACGGATTCAGACCGACGGTGATGCCCCCGAGGGCCTGTGTCGCCCAGAAGGCCGTCACCCACTCGGGGCGGTTCGCAGCCAGGATCGCGACCCTCTCGCCGACCCGCACCCCGTACCTGTCGTACAGTGCAGCGGCGAGGGCGTACGCGTCGTGCGCCTGCCGAGCGAAGGTCACGCGCCGGCTCGGCGTGACGAGGTACTCGCGGTCACCCCACGCCAACGACTGCGACAACAGGTCGGCGACGGCACGATCGCGGTGCCGCATCACCGGCATCCGGGCGCCGAGCACGTCTTCCACGACGATCTCGAACTCGCTGCCGGGGCCTGTCAGTCGGGAGACCAACTGGTCGAAATAGGGATTGTCGTCGGGCGGAACGCTCATTGCGCACCCCGAACCACATCCCCGGCCGGATGGCCGCGCATGTGTGTGTTTCCCCTGCTCACGTCACCGTTCGCCGGTGTCGATCGTGCACCTTGCACCGGGCGCTCCCCTCTTCGGTCGACTTCGCGTTTCGACAGACTCTCACGGTCGCCGCACCCACCTTCGAACGTACCGGTGAGTGAGATCGTCGACGGGCCCCGGGGACGGGGCCCATAACCTGCAGAACATGACCACCTCGGAAGTGTCGTCGGCCGGACAGTGGCGCGGTGTGGACCTGGGTACACGCACCGTCCGTTACGACGAGCGCGACGCGATCCTGTACGCCCTCGCCGTGGGAGCGCACGCCACCGACCTGGACCTCGTGCTCGAGGACCGGCTCCGCGTGCTCCCCACCTTCGCGCTGACCCTCGCCCAGTGGGCGCCGGACGAGTTGGGGGGCCGCGGCGGGTTCGACACCGCGACGGCGCTGCACGGCTCGCAGACGCTCGAGGTGCGGTCGCCGCTTCCGCGGGCGGGGGAGTTGAGGTTGTCCGCCCACGTCGGTGAGGTGTGGGACAAGGGCCGCGCCGCGGTGTTCGAGGTCGTCGTCGAGTGCGAGCACTTCGTCGCGACGTGGTCGCTGTTCGCGCCGGGGTCGGGTGGGTTCGGCGGGGATCGTGGCCCGTCGGCGCCGGCCGCGCCGGAGGGCACCCCCGATCTGACCGCGACGCTGGTGACGAGCCCGGACCAGGCGGCGCTGTACCGCCTGACCGGGGACCGGCACCACATCCACATCGACCCCGAGGCCGCGGCCCGCATCGGGCAGCCGCGCCCGATCATGCACGGGCTGTGCACGCTCGCCGCGACCACGATCCCGCTGGCCCGCGCGGCCGGCGCACACCCCGCCGACCTGACGTCGCTGTCGGGTCGGTTCGCCGCTCCGATGTTCCCCGGCGACAGCGCGGAGATCCGCGCGTGGGGTACCCGTAGCGACCTGAGCTTCGATGTCCGCTCCGGCGACGCTTCCGTCGTTTCCGGCGCGCACGTGACGTTCGCCTGACGGGTCCCGCTCGACCCGCGTAGATCTGGAGGAATCAGTTGGACACGTTCGCCGAGGTTGTGCGCGCCCGCAAGGGCGATGACAAGGTGGGACTGCGGTTCGAGGACCGGCAGTGGACGTGGGACGAGGTCGTGCAGGAGAGCGCCGACCGCGCCGCCGCGCTCGTCGCCACGATCGACGAGCCGAGCGACCGCGGTCGCCACATCGGGGTGCTGCTCGAGAACGTTCCGGACTACGTGTTCTGGATCGGTGCCGGCGCGCTCGCGGGTGCGGTCGTCGTCGGGATCAACGCCAGCCGCAGCGGCCCGGAGATCGCAGACGACATCCGGCAGGCGGACGTCGATTTCGTCGTCACCGAGTCGCGGCTCGCGCACCTCGTGGACGGCACCGATCACGGTCTGTCGAAGGATCGGATCGTGAACATCGACGAGGCGGGATACGACGACTTCCTCGCTCCGTTCCGCGGATCTGCTCTGCCCGAGACGATTCCGCCGGCAACCGACATCGCGATGCTGCTGTTCAGTTCCGGGTCGACGGGACGCCCCAAGGCCGTCATCGTCACCCAGGGCCGCCTGGGACGTCTCTGCGACGTCCTCGTCGAGCGCACCCGGATGCGCCGGGACTCCGTCGCGTACCTGTGCATGCCGTTGTTCCACGGCAACGCGGTGATGCTGAACCTCGGTACCGCCATGCAGGTCGGCGCGACCGTCGGTCTGATCCGCAAGTTCTCGGCGAGCAGGTTCGCGGACGACATCCACCGCTACGGCGCGACGTTCGTCAACTACGTGGGTCGAGCCCTGTCGTACGTGCTGAATCGGCCCGAAGATCCCCGCGACCGCACCGGCACTCTGGAGATCGCATTCGGAACCGAGGCCTCGGAGACCGACATCGCCCGGTTCACCGAGCGGTTCGGCTGCGAGATCATCGAGGGCTACGGATCCAGCGAAGGTGTGTGCCGCATCAACCGGACCGACGACACGCCCGTCGGGTCGCTGGGCCTGGCCGTGGGGGGTGTCGACGTGCGGGTCCTCGACGAGGAGACGGGGCGTGAATGCCCGCCCGCGCGGTTCGACGAGACCGGGCGCCTGGTGAACTCCGAGGCGGTCGGGCAGATCGTCGCGGTCGGTGCCGCACCGTCCTTCGAGGGGTACTACAAGAATCCGGGCGCGACGGCGGACCGTGTCAAGGGCGACGATTTCTGGACGGGTGACCTCGCGTTCCGAGACGCCGACGGCTTCTTCTACTTCGCGGGCCGGTCGTCGGACTGGCTGCGTGTCGACAGCGAGAACTTCTCGGCAGCCCCGGTCGAGCGCATCCTCCAGCGCATCCCGGGCGTCCTGTCCGCTCCGGTGTTCGCGGTACCCGATCCGGCCACGGGGGACCAGGTGATGACGGTGATCGAACTCGACGCCGGAGCGCAGTTCGATCCCGCGGAGTTCGGGAAGACCCTCGCCGAGCAACCCGACATGGGCGACAAATGGTGGCCGCGATTCGTGCGGGTGACCGACCACATCCCCCTCACCGGCAGCAACAAGGTCGACAAGGCCCCGCTGCGTGCCGCGGCGTGGTCCACGTCGGATCCCGTCTACATCCGTGTCGGACGCACCGCCGAGTACGTCCTCCTCGACGACGCGACCCGCGCCCGCATCGAGGGTGAGTTCGCCGAACACGGTCGTGCCGCACTGCTGCCGGTACCCCTGACTGCCGTGTGAGCGGCGGCGTCACGTGTGGGTGACCCGGTTGTCGTCCGGACGGTCTCGTACAGCGGGACCACCACCTCGGCGGTGATCTCCCTCACCTACCGTGGCGGCATGCACCTCGACCAGGGCTTCTCACGCGGCCGAGGCCCCGCGGTACACGGATCGAGCCGGGTACCGCAGACACAGTCCACCAACCCCCGAAAGGACGGACGATCGTGAGCCTGGACACGTCCGACAACACCGAGATCCGTGAAATCGTCGTCGGTTCCGCCCCCACCCGGTTCGCTCGTGGCTGGCACTGCCTCGGCCTGGCGGATTCGTTCCGGGACGGCAAGCCGCACTCCGTCCACGCTTTCGGGACGAAGCTCGTCGTGTGGGCCGACAGCGAGGGCAAGCTGCAGATCCTCGACGCGTACTGCCGGCACATGGGCGGCGACCTGAGTCAGGGCACGGTCAAGGACGACAACATCGCCTGCCCGTTCCACGACTGGCGCTGGGGCGGTAACGGCCGCTGCAAGAGCATCCCCTACGCCCGCCGTGTTCCCCCGATCGCGAAGACCCGGTCGTGGCCGGTGCTCGATCAGGACGGCATGCTGTTCGTCTGGCACGACCCGGAGGGCAACAAGCCCACGGACGAGGTGACGATCCCCCGGATCGAGGGCGCGACCAGCGACGAGTGGACCGATTGGGTCTGGTACACCACCGAGGTCGACACCAACTGCCGCGAGATCATCGACAACATCGTCGACATGGCGCACTTCTTCTACGTGCACTACTCGTTCCCGACGTACTTCAAGAACATCTTCGAGGGTCACGTCGCGACGCAGGTCATGCACGGCAAGGCCCGCGACGACATGCGCCCCCACGCGTCGGGACAGCCGAAGATGCTCGGCAACACCTCCACGGCGTCGTACTTCGGTCCGTCCTTCATGATCGACGACCTGAAGTACCAGTACGAGGGCTACGACGTCGAGTCGGTGCTGCTCAACTGCCACTACCCGGTCTCGGCGGACAAGTTCGTGCTCATGTACGGAATGATCGTCAAGAAGTCGCCGCAGTTGCCCGACGAGGTCGCCGTCGAGACGGCGCAGAAGTTCGGTGACTTCATCGCCCGTGGTTTCGAGCAGGACATCGCGATCTGGAAGAACAAGACCCGGATCGAGAATCCGTTGCTGTGCGAGGAGGACGGCCCGGTCTACCAGCTGCGTCGTTGGTACGAGCAGTTCTACGTCGACGTCGCCGATGTGAAGTCGGAGATGACCGACCGCTTCGAGTTCGAGATGGACACCACCCGGCCGGTCGCCGCGTGGATGAAGGAGGTCGAAGCGAACCTCGCCGCACGCGATGCGCTCGCCGCGCAGGAGAAGTCGACGGAGAGCACGGATGCAGCCCCTTCGGTGCAGTGACTGCATGGCTCAGGTGCTCGTCCGGAAGAACAGCTGGGAGCACACCGAGGTCCAGTGGAGCGTCGAATCGCGTCGTCAGTGTCGCGAGCTGAACGGATGCGACACCGTCGACCACCGGCCGGGTGCGCCGCTTCCGAAGTGCTCGGCGCTGGATGCGACCATCCGGAAGGCAGCCGCGGAGGGGCTGATCGAGGTCGTCTACGACGCTCCGATTCCCGCGCCGATCGTCCAGTAGCACCGTCGCATCGGTGCCGGTTCGCCGGTGAACCGAAAATACTTGTTCCCGAACATCTCCGAAGGAAAACCATGACCGACGCTCTTTCGATCGATCGCGCACAGTACGGACAGTGGGCGGTGATCGCCGGTGGCTCCGAGGGGGTCGGTGCCGCGTTCGCCGATGAGCTCGCCCGCGCCGGGTTCGATCTTCTCCTCATCGCACGCAAGCCCGGCCCGCTCGAGGAGACCGCAGCGAAGGTGCGTGAGCACGGTCGCGAGGTGCGCACCCTGTCGCTGGATCTGCTCCGCGATGATGCGGTGGAGCAGATCCGCTCGGCCACCGCTGATCTGGAGGTGGGACTGTTCATCTTCAACGCCGGCGCCAACAGCTACGGTCACGAGTTCGTCACCGGTGACCTCGACGGGTTCCGCGGTGTCATCGAGTTGAACGTGCACCGTCAGGTGGAGCTCGCGCACCTGTTCGGTGCCCGCATGAAGGAGATGGGCCGCGGTGGCATCATGCTCCTCGGGTCGCTCGCCGGTTACATGGGTTCGGAGCACCAGAGCATCTACGCCGCGTCGAAGGCGTTCAGCCGGGTGTTCGCGGAGAGCCTGTGGCTCGAACTCGAGCCGTACAACGTGCATGTCGTCGAGTTGGTGCTGGGTGTCACCCGGACCCCGGCGATGGAGCGCGCCGGACTGAACTTCGACGTGCCCGGCATGCTCGTGTCCGAGCCCGAGGATGTGGCTCGCGAGGGCCTCGAACACCTCGCGGACGGACCGCTGTGGGTGGCGGGAGGAAACTACAAGGCGGCCGTCAAACGCAGCGGCTTCCCTCGCGACACGATGGTGCGCGGTGCCGCGGAGGCGATGCGGGCGCTGCTCAACCGCTG
>NZ_JAIYEP010000066.1 GCF_020515525.1 Rhodococcus yananensis | reverse complement strand
AGCTCGGTGATCTGTTTCATCCCGGGCGCAGCCACGTGGTCCGGCGATCAAGCCAGGGGCGCTCCTGTTGCTGCCCGGACCTGCTCTTCCGCGACGCCCGGCGCGGTCTCGACCAGCACCAGCCCGTCCTCGGTCACATCGATCACCGCAAGGTTGGTGATGATGCGTTGCACGACGCCCTCGCCGGTGAGGGGAAGTGAGCACTTCTCGACGATCTTGTGACCGCCCTGCTTGTCGGTGTGCTCCATCAGCACGATCACCTTGCGGGCACCGTGCACGAGATCCATCGCGCCGCCCATGCCCTTGACCATCTTGCCGGGCACCATCCAGTTGGCGAGATCACCGGTGGCCGACACCTGCATGCCACCGAGCACGGCGGTGTCGATGTGCCCGCCGCGGATCATGCCGAAGCTCAGCGCCGAGTCGAAGAATGCCGCACCCGGGTTGACGGTGACGGTTTCCTTCCCGGCGTTGATCAGGTCGGGGTCGACCTCGTCCTCGGTCGGGTAGCGGCCGGTGCCGAGGATGCCGTTCTCGCTGTGCAACGTCACCCGCACGCCTGCGGGCAGGTGATTGGGGATCAGCGTGGGCAGCCCGATACCGAGGTTGACGTATTCACCGGCCGACAGTTCCTGCGCGGCACGCGCGGCCATCTCCGTGCGCGACCAGCCCGACGTCTCCACCACTGCGGTCATCTCACGCCTCCTGGCTCTCGCTGACGGTGAGTTTCTCGATCTGCTTGTTCTGAACACCCGTGTGCACGATCCGGTCGACGAAGATCCCCGGCAGGTGCACGTCGGCGGGGTCGATCTCGCCCGGCTCGACGAGCTTCTCGACCTGAGCGATGCACACACGGCCGGCCATGGCGGCGAGCGGATTGAAATTCATCGCGGCCTTGTCGAACACGAGGTTGCCCTCGGTGTCGCCCATCAGCGCGTGCACCAGCGAGTAGTCGGCACCGATCGACTCCTCGAGCACGTACCGCTTGCCGCGGAACTCGCGGACCTCCTTCGGCGGGGACGCCACGGCGACCGATCCGTCCGCGGCGTACCGCCACGGCAGGCCACCCTCGGAGATGGGGGTACCGACGCCGGCGGGGGTGAAGAACGCGGGAATTCCGGCACCGCCGGCGCGCAGCTTCTCGGCGAGCGTGCCCTGCGGGGTGAGTTCCACCTCGAGTTCACCGGCGAGATACTGCCGGGCGAACTCCTTGTTCTCTCCGACGTACGACGCGGTCACCCGACGGATCCGCTTCTCACCGAGAAGAATTCCGAGCCCGTGGCCGTCCACACCGCAATTGTTGGAAAACACCTCGAAGTCGGTGGCGTCACCGGCCACGATCGCCGCGATGAGGTCGTCGGGGATACCGCACAGACCGAACCCGCCGACGGCGAGCAACGCTCCCGACGGGATGTCCGCGACGGCCGCCGCGGGCGAGTCGAACACCTTGGTCGCCAAATCTCCACACCTTCCTGGTTCGAGGCCTCACAGGCCGCGCGGAAGCGTCCACTGAATGAACATGGTCGCTTGATGCCTACTACTCAATAGGCTGTGAGCGGCCGATTTCAAGCCTTCGGAGCGAACAGGTCCGGGATTGGTCGCTGGACGAACGCTCGCGGTCGAGGTGTTCACTGAGTGGACGTATTCTGGGTACATGTCGTCCACCGCGCAGGGTCAGCTCGTCGGTCGGGTGGGTGCGCTGCTGCGCACCGTCTCCGCCCACGAACCGGACGGCGTCTCGACATCGGAACTCGCCCGCGAAACCCGTCTCGCCCGCCCCACCGTCCACCGCCTGCTCATGTCCCTCGCCGACGAAGGACTGATCGACCGCCACCCCGACAGCGCGAAGTGGACGCTCGGGCCGGAGCTGTATCTGCTGGGGTCGCTCGCCGCTGCGCGCTACGACATCACCGAACTCGCCGGCGACGTCCTGCGCGACCTCGCCCGTGAAACCGGGGAGAGCGCGTTCCTGTCGGCGCGGCGGGGCGACGAGACCGTGTGCCTGGCCGCCGAGGAGGGCAGCTTCCCGTTGCGCTCCCACGTCCTGCACATCGGCATCCGCTTCCCGCTGGGTGTCGCGTCGGCGGGGCTGGCGATCCTGTCGCACCTGTCGGACCGCGACATCGACACGTACCTGTCACGGACCGACCTCGTCGCGAGCTGGGGTCCCCTGCACGCACACGACCCCCTGTCGGAACGCATCGCGGCGACCAGGCTGGCCGGCTACGCCACCAACCCCGCCCTTCTCGTCGAGGGCAGTTGGGGGATGGGCGCCGCCGTGTTCGACCGGCGCGGGGCACCCACCTGGGCGCTCAGTGTCACGGGAGTGGAGAGCCGCTTCCGCGACGACCGCCGCCCCGAGCTGGGGGCGGCGCTGCTCGAACACGCACACCGGCTCACGCAGCTCCTGCGCCGCCGCGCCCCGTGAGCGAATGTACCGTCTGATCGACTGATTCGAGTGGACGATACATTCGCTCACGGGGCGGCGCCAGCCGCACGCACGCACGCACACAGCCGCAGTCGCAGCCACGGCGGCGGGCGTCAGGTTCTGTGCATCGAAGACCGCTGGAGCAACCGTTCGGCGTGCTCGAGGATCGGGCCGTCCACCATCGCGCCCTCGAAGTCGAAGACCCCCCGCTCGTTCTCGGCGGCGGCCAGAACCCGACGCGCCCAGTCCACTTCCTCGGGTGTGGGGAGGTAGGCGCGGCGGATCGGCTCGATCTGCCCCGGATGGATCGCAACCTTGACGTCGAAGCCGACGGCGACCGCGTCGAGCGTCTCGTCGTGCAGGCCGTCGGTGTCCTTGATGTCGAGGTACACCGAATCCAGCGCCCACCGACCGTGCCCCTTCGCGGCGAGCAGCGTCATCGACCGGGCATGTTGCGCGACAACGCGATACACGCCGTCCGCGCGACGACTCGAGCTCCCGCCGAGACCGGCGACGAGGTCCTCGGCACCCCACATGATCCCGACGGTGTTGTCGGCCTTCGCGATCTCCTCGACGGCGAGAACACCGAGGGGCGACTCGACGAGCGCGACCACCTCGAGCAGTTCCAGCGACCGCACCTGGTGCGCACCTTCGCACTTGGGCAGCATCACCCGCGTGTACGCGGTGCTGCGCAGCGCCTCGAGGTCGGCGGCGTGATGCTCGGTGTCGACACCGTTGATCCGCACGACGGTGCGTTCCGGATCGAGGGGTGTCGCGACGAGAGCGTCCCGGGCCGACTGCTTGTCGGCGCCCGCCACCGCATCCTCGAGGTCGAGGATGACGACGTCGGAGCGGTCGGCGGCCTTCGCATACCGTTCCGGACGATCGGCGGGGCAGAACAACCACGCCGGTCCGGGCAGTTCCCGGCTCATGCGGGCCTCTTCCGGACGAGGGTCTTGCGTACCGCGACCGCGACGACGTCCCCGTGCTGGTTACGCGCCGTGTGTTCGAGCGTCACGATGCCCTCACCGGGACGACTCTTCGATTCACGCTTGTCGACGATCTTCGTCTCCGCGTACAGGGTGTCACCGTGGAACAACGGCTTCGGGAACGAGATCTCGGAGAACCCGAGGTTCGCGACGATCGTGCCCTGGGTGAGCTGTGCGACGGAGAGCCCCACGAGCGTCGACAGGGTGAACATCGAATTGACCAGTCGCTCCCCGAAACTCGTGCCGGCCGCGTAGGCGGCATCGAGGTGCAGGGCCTGGGTGTTCATCGTCTGCGTCGTGAACAGGGTGTTGTCGGCCTCGGTGATGGTGCGACCGGGCCGGTGTTCGTAGACGGCCCCGAGTTCGTACTCTTCGAACCACAGTCCGCGCTGGACGATCCGCTTCTCGGTGCCGGTGCCGGTCGCGTTCTCGCTCACAGTCCCAGCTCCCTCGCCACCAGCATGAGCTGCACCTCGGTGGTCCCTTCGCCGATCTCGAGGATCTTGCTGTCGCGGTAGTGTCGCGCGACCGGGTATTCGTTCATGAATCCGTAGCCACCGTGGATCTGCGTGGCATCCCGGGCGTTGTCCATCGCCGCCTCGGATGCAACGAGTTTCGCGATGGCCGCCTGCTTCTTGAACGGTCGGCCGGCGAGCATCGCGGCCGCGGCGTCGTAGTAGGCGGTGCGCGCGGCGTGGGCCCGCGCCTCCATCCGGGCGATCTTGAAGGCGATCGCCTGGTTGTTGCCGATCGCGGTGCCGAACGCCTCACGTTCCTTGGCGTACCTGACGGATTCGTCCACGCAACCCTGCGCGGCGCCCGTGGACAGCGCGGCGATGGCGATGCGCCCCTCGTCGAGGATGCGCAGGAAGTTCGCGTAGCCGCGCCCCCGTTCGCCGAGCAGATTCTCTTCCGGCACCCGGACGTCGGCGAAGGTGAGCGGGTGCGTGTCCGAGGCGTTCCAGCCGACCTTGTCGTAGGCGGGCTCGGCGGTGAAACCGGGGGTGGACGTCGGCACGAGGATCGTGCTGATCTCCTTCCTGCCGTTCTCCTTCACCCCGGTGACGGCGGTGACGGTGACGAGCGAGGTGATGTCGGTGCCGGAGTTCGTGATGAACTGCTTGTTGCCGTTGATCACCCACTGTCCGCCGTCGAGCTTCGCGGTGGTCTTCGTGCCACCCGCATCGGAACCCGCGCCCGGTTCGGTGAGGCCGAACGCCGCGAGGTTACGTCCGCTGGTGAGCTGCGGCAGCCACTGGCGCTTCTGCTCCTGGGAACCGAACCGGTACACCGGCATCGCGCCGAGTGACACACCGGCCTCGAGGGTGATGGCGACGGACTGGTCGACCTTGCCGAGTTCCTCGAGGGCGAGACACAGTGCGAAGTAGTCGCCCCCCATGCCGCCGTACTCCTCGGGGAACGGCAGACCGAACAGCCCCATGTCGGCCATTCCGCGGACGACCTCGTACGGGAAGGAGTGTTCGGCGTCGTGCTTCGCCGCGACGGGCGCGACGACGGTGCGCGCGAAATCGGCGACGGACTTGCGGAGCTGTTCGTACTCGTCGGGGAGTGCTCCGGTGGCCAGGTAATCGGTCATGCCAGTTCTTCCTCGGTGTCGGTGTGCGGGGTGATGCGGGCGAGTAGTTGATCGACCTTGACCTGATCGCCTGCGGCGGCGAACAGTTCGACGGTACCGCCGACGGGGGCGGTGAGGGAGTGCTCCATCTTCATCGCTTCGACGACGACGATCGTCTGACCGGCGGTGACCTCGGCGCCGGCGTCGACGGCCACGGCGATCACGGCACCGGGCATGGGGCTGAGGATCTCGGCGTCACCGGAATGCCGGTCGTCACCGCGAACGTTCTCCTCGCGCACCTCCCGGACCGCGGCGCAGCCGTGCCCGTCGGCGAGCCACAGCACACCGTCGTTCTCCGCGATGCGGAAGCTGTGGCGGCGTCCGTCCAGGACGACCGCGAGGGTCGCACCGTCCGACGTCACCGACAGTGAATGCCGTTCGCCGTCTTCGACGTCGGCGATTCCGTCGGTGGGGGTCCCGGTGAGTCGCACGTGGGCGGTGCGGTCGCCGGACGCCAGCCGATAGCTCGTCGGCCGGTGCGGGCCGACCCGCCACCCATCGGGGGTGTCCCACGGATCCGACGTGTCGGTGGGCCAGTGTCGGAGCCAGCGCAACGCCGCGGCTGCGACGAGTGTCGCGTCGGATGTCGCGCGCGGTGCGTAGTCGCCCACGCGACGGTCGAGCAGGCCGGTGTCGAGCGCCCCGGCGACCACGTCGCTGTCGGCGAGCAGGAACCGCGCGAAGTCGATGTTGGTGACGACGCCGAGGACCGCGGTGTCGGCGAGCGCCCGGTCGAGGCGTCGCAACGCACCCGCACGGTCGTCGGCGTGCGCGATCACCTTGGCGAGCATCGGGTCGTAGTCGCTGCCGACCACGGTGCCCGGCAGCAGGCCCGAATCGACGCGCACACCCTCACCGGTGGCCTCGACGACACCCGCAACGGTGCCGCCGGTGGGCAGGAACCCGCGACCGGGATCCTCGGCGTAGACGCGGGCCTCGATCGCGTGCCCGGTGAGGACCACATCGTCCTGGGTGAACCCGAGGGGTTCGCCGGCGGCGATACGCACCTGCCATTCGACGAGGTCGAGGCCGGTGACCATCTCGGTGACGGGGTGTTCCACCTGCAAGCGCGTGTTCATCTCCATGAAGAAGAACTCGTCGGGGGCGTCGGCGGACACGATGAATTCGACGGTGCCGGCGCCGGTGTAGTCGACGCTGCGGGCGGTGTTGCACGCCGCCTCACCGATGCGGGCGCGGGTCGCCTCGTCGAGCAGCGGCGACGGTGCCTCCTCGATGACCTTCTGGTGGCGGCGTTGCAGACTGCACTCGCGTTCGCCGAGGTGCACCACGTTGCCGTGGGTGTCGGCGAGGATCTGCACCTCGATGTGCCGGGGGCGCAACACGAACCGCTCGAGGAACAGCGTGTCGTCCCCGAACGCGGATGCCGCTTCGCGGCGAGCGGATTCGAGCGCGGCTGGAAGAGCGTCGGGCTTCTCCACGAGCCGCATGCCCTTGCCGCCACCTCCGGCGGACGGCTTGACCAGAACGGGATAGCCGACGTCCGCGGCGCCGGCGATCAACTCGTCGTCGGTCAGTCCCGGACGCGAGATACCCGGGACGACGGGCACCTCGAATTTCGACACCGCGTTCTTGGCGGTGATCTTGTCGCCCATGGTCTCGATGGCGTGGGCGGACGGACCGAGAAAGACGATGCCCTCGGTGGCGCACGCTGCGGCGAACGTCGAGTTCTCCGACAGGAACCCGTATCCGGGATGGATGGCCTGCGCACCGGTGCGGCGCGCGGCGTCGATCACCTTGTCGATCGCCAGATAGCTCTCGCGGGCCGCGGCCGGGCCGAGCAGCACGGCGGTGTCGGCCTCACGGACGTGGCGGGCGTCGCGGTCGGCCTCGCTGAACACGGCGACGGAGCGGATGCCCATCGCGCGCAGGGTGCGGATGACGCGGACCGCGATCTCACCGCGGTTGGCGACCAGCACCGTGTCGATCCGTTTCGTGTCACTCATCTCGCTCACATCCGGAAAACGCCGTAGGAGACCGGCTCGAGCGGCGCGTTCGCGCACGTCGACAGTGCCAGTCCGAGGACTCTGCGGGTGTCGGCAGGATCGATGATCCCGTCGTCCCACAACCTCGCGGTGGAGTAGTACGGGTTGCCCTGATCCTCGTACTGGGCGCGGATCGGGGCCTTGAACGCCTCTTCGTCGGCGTCGGTCCAGGGCTGCCCGGTGGCGTCGAGTTGCTCGGAACGCACCGTCGCGAGGACGGACGCCGCCTGCTCACCGCCCATCACGGAGATGCGGGCATTGGGCCACATCCACAGGAATCGCGGCGAATACGCCCGCCCGCACATCGAATAGTTGCCCGCGCCGTAGGAACCGCCGATGATGACGGTCAGCTTCGGCACCCGCGCGCACGCGACGGCGGTGACCATCTTCGCGCCGTGCTTGGCGATGCCACCGGCCTCGTAGTCGCGGCCGACCATGAACCCGGAAATGTTCTGCAGGAACACCAGCGGGATCGAACGTTTGTCGCACAACTCGATGAAATGCGCGCCCTTGAGCGCTGATTCGCCGAACAACACGCCGTTGTTGGCGATGATCCCCACGGGATGGCCATGGATGCGGGCGAAGACCGTCACCAGTGTCTTGCCGTACTCGGCCTTGAACTCGTGGGCGCTGCCCCCGTCGACGACACGGTCGATGACCTCGTGCACGTCGTACGGGATGCGGGGGTCGGTGGGCACCACGTCGTAGAGTCCGGCGGGGTCGGCGACGGGCTCGGTCGTCGGCGCGACGTCCCACGGCCGGGGGGTGCGGGGGCCGAGCGTGGAGACGATGTCGCGGACGATGCGCAGGGCATCGCGGTCGTCCTCGGCC
The DNA here is from genome assembly GCF_020515525.1 of Rhodococcus yananensis. GTDB lineage: Bacteria > Actinomycetota > Actinomycetes > Mycobacteriales > Mycobacteriaceae > Rhodococcus > Rhodococcus yananensis. The sequence goes on along the minus strand of NZ_JAIYEP010000066.1, from coordinate 15,179 downwards.
AGGTGGTCGGTGACGCCGGAGGTCTTCGAGTGCAGGTCTCCGCCGCCGAGTTCCTCCGCGGTGACGACCTCACCGGTCGCGGCCTTCACCAGTGGCGGACCCCCGAGGAAGATCGTGCCCTGGTTGCGGACGATGACGGCCTCGTCGCTCATCGCCGGGACGTAGGCTCCGCCGGCGGTGCAGGAGCCGAGCACCGCCGCGATCTGCGGGATGCCCTGGGCGCTCATCGTCGCCTGGTTGTAGAAGATGCGTCCGAAATGCTCGCGGTCGGGGAACACGTCGTCCTGTCGGGGCAGGAACGCACCGCCGGAGTCGACGAGGTAGATGCACGGCAGCTGATTCTGCAGCGCGACCTCCTGCGCGCGCAGGTGCTTCTTGACGGTCATCGGGTAGTAGGTGCCGCCCTTGACCGTCGCATCGTTGGCGACGATCACGCATTCGCGTCCCGCGATCCGCCCGATACCGGTGATGACGCCGGCGCCGGGGCATTCGTCGTCGTACATGCCGTTCGCGGCGAGTGGCGACAGTTCGAGGAACGGGCTGCCGACGTCGAGCAGTTCGTCGACGCGCTCGCGGGGGAGGAGTTTGCCGCGGGCGACGTGGCGCTCGCGGGACTTCTCGCTGCCACCGAGCGACGCGGAAGCCAGCCTGCCCCGCAGCTCGTCGACGAGTTGTTCATGCTGGTCACGGCTGGTTTTCGAGATCTCGTGAACGGTTGTCACGGCACCATCCTCGGTTGATTGACCTAATCGCCATTAACTGAAAAACTAGGTTAGTTACCATTAACCGAGTTGTCCAGACCCGACCGAGCGGAGTTCGACCCGATGCCCGAGACCGTCGACGACACCAGAGCGCCCGCCCTCACCCCGCGTTCCCAGGCGAAGGCCGAACGACGGCGCCAACTGCTGCGCGCCGCGGCGCGCCTGATCGCCGAGCGCGGCTTCACCGGTGTGCGCCTCGAAGACCTCGGTGCCGCCGTCGGCATCAGCGGGCCCGCCGTGTACCGACACTTCTCCAACAAGGACGCGCTACTCGCGGAGATACTCGTCGACATCAGCCGCCGCCTCCTCGCCGGCGGCGCCTCCGTCACCGAGAACACCTCCGATCCGCGGGTCGCGCTCGAAGCGCTCGTCGACTTCCACCTCGATTTCGCGCTCGGCGAACCCGACCTCATCCGCGTCCAGGACCGCGAACTCCACTCGCTCACCGACGAGGGCCGCCGCGAGGTCCGCACCACCCAGCGCCGCTACGTCGAGATCTGGGTCGACGTTCTGCGACGCCTCACCCCCGATCTCCCCGATTCGGACGCGCGCATCATGGCCCACGCGACGTTCGGCCTCATCAACTCCACCCCGCACAGCGCCGACCCACGGTCGCCGGAAGCCACCCGCGACGTACTCAGACGCATGGCCCTCACCGCGCTCGGCGCGGCACAACCCTGATATCCACGAGGAGAACACACATGGCGTACTTCGAACGCACAGCGGCGAACACGTTCCGCGCGACGACGCACGTCGGCGGCGCCTGGAAGACCGACGAACAGCACATCGCGCCCGCGCTGGGGTTGCTCACGCACGCCGTCGAACGCGACCGCGACGACCGCCGCGACGACGGTCTCGTCGTCGGCCGGGTGTCCTTCGACATCCTCGGGGTGCTGCCCCTGGCCGAATGCGACATCGACGTGACGGTGCTGCGCCCCGGCCGCACCATCGAACTCGTCGAAGCCGTCCTCTCCCACGACGGACGCGCCGCCGTCCGGATGCGCGCATGGCTCATGCAGATCCGCCCCACCGATGCCGTCGCCGGCACATCCCTGTCACGGATCGCGCCGCCCGAGGAATGCGAACCGTGGGATCCGACGACCGTGTGGCCGGGCGGATTCATCGAGTCCGTGGAGGTCCGCCGCACCCTCACCGAACCCGGTCGCGGCGTGTTCTGGGTGCGCACACCGCTGCCGCTGGTCGCGGACGAGAAGGTCAGCGATCTCGCGTCGGCCGTCGGCCTGTTCGACATCGCCAACGGCATGGTGACGCGCGCAGACCCGGGCGCGGTCGCGTTCCCGAACCTCGACCTGACCGCGCACCTCTACACCGAACCCCGCGGCGAATGGGTCGGTTTCGATACCACCGTCTCCTTCGGCGCCGACGGACTGGGGCTCACGAGCACCGTCCTCCACGACGTCCACGGTCCGATCGGCACGTCGTCGCAGATCCTCACGGTGCGCCCGAACTGATCCGCGCGGCCGTCCCCCTCCCCCGGGGTGTGAGCGAACGGTACACCCACTCGATCACATCGATCAGACGATACGTTCGCTCGCACCGGGGGCGGCAGTAAGCTCGCAGAATGGCAGCGACTGCAGGGGATCTGCGATCCCCGGAGGACCTGACGACGGCGTTGGCGACGACCGGATACCTCGCCGACGACGGACTCGCGACGGCCGCGTTCCTCGCCCTGCGGATGGGGCGCCCCCTGTTCTGCGAGGGCGAACCGGGCACCGGCAAGACGTCACTGGCCGTCGCGCTCGCCGACGCGTTCGGACTGCCGCTGATCCGATTGCAGTGCCACGAGGGCATCGACGCCTCCCAGGCCCTCTACGACTGGGATTTCCCCCGCCAGCTGCTGCATCTGCGCACCCTCGAGGCGGCGAGCGACGGCGGGCTCGACGCGGACGTCGCCGAACGGTCCCTCTACGGTGAGCGTTTCCTGCTCGCCCGTCCCCTGCTCCGCGCGCTGCAGGAATCACCCTGCGTGCTGCTCGTCGACGAGATCGACCGGGCCGACGACGAATTCGAGGCGTTCCTGCTGCAGATCCTGGACGAGAACACCGTCACGATTCCCGAAGTCGGCGAGATCCGCGCGGCACGGCCGCCGCTGACGGTACTCACGTCCAACCGCACCCGCGAGGTCCACGACGCCCTCAAACGCCGCTGCCTGTACCACTGGGTCGAACATCCCGGCCTGGACCGCGAGATCGAGATCCTCCGCCGCCGAATCCCCGGTGTCGACACCGAACTCGCCGGGCAGGTCGCGCGGGCAGTGCACGCCTTACGCGAGTCCGACCTGCTCAAACCACCCGGTGTCGCCGAATCCCTCGACTGGGCGCGTGCCCTGATCGAACTCGACCGCGACGTTCTCGATGCCGCCACCGCCGCCGCGACCCTCGGCGCCGTCCTCAAGTACCGCGAGGACATCGAGCGGGTCGCGCGGATCGGGCTCGACCGCATCCTCGAGGGACGCGCACCGTGACCGGGCCGATGGTCGGGCTGGCAGGGTTCGCGCGCGCACTCCACGAAGCCGGACTTCCGGTCGCACTCGACACCACCCACCTGTTCGTCCGCGCAGTCGGCGAACTCGACGTCGCCGAACCGGCCCACGTGTACTGGGCGGGACGGGCCACGCTCTGCCACGGCCCCGACGAGATCGACCGCTACGACCTGGCGTTCTCGAGTTGGTTCGGTGGCGACCTCCCCGCACTGATCCGCCCGCGGGGTGCACGGCACCGCACCGCACGTATCGCCCCGCTCACCGAACCCACCGGCGATCGGTCGTCCGGTGACGAGGCACCGCACGTGCACCTCGCCGCCGACGACACCGAGGTCCTGCGACACCGCGACATCGCGGAACTCACCGCGTCGGAACGCGCACACCTCGCCGAACTGCTCACCGCCCTACGACCGGAACCGCCCCGGCGGCCGGCGCAGCGGATGCGCCCGCACCGACGCGGACCCGTCGATCCGCGACGCACCCTGCGCGCGATGATCACCGCCGGCGGCGAAACCGTCCGTCCACCCCGGCACCGGCATGCCACCCGACCGCGCCGCGTCGTGCTGCTCGTCGACGTGTCGGGATCCATGAGCCCCTACGCCGATACGCTGCTGCGCTTCGCGCACGTCGTGACCCGCGCCGATCCCGCACACACCGAGGTGTTCTCCCTCGGCACCCGCCTGACCCGGCTGACCCGCGCGCTGCGCGCCCGCGACCCGGAGCGCGCGCTGATCGTCGCGTCGAACACCGTCCCGGACTGGGCGGGCGGCACGCGCCTCGGCGACACTCTCGGTGCCTTCCTGGACCGTTGGGGGAGAAGGGGGCAGGCGCGCGGCGCCGTCGTCGTGATCTTCTCGGACGGATGGGAGCGGGGCGATGCGTCGCTGCTCGCCGATCGGATGGCGCAGCTGCGGCGGCTGGCACACACCGTGCTGTGGGTCAATCCGCATGCCGGTGTCGACGGGTACCGCCCCGTCCAGTCCGGGATGGCGGCTGCCCTGCCCCACCTCGACCGACTGCTCGCCGGGCACAGTCTGGCGACGCTCGAACAACTATTGGAGGAGGTCCACCGTGCGTGACGTTCTCGACCAGCTCGAACGCCGCTACCGCGCCGGGGAACCGGTCGCGCTGGGCACGGTCGTGTCGACGTTCCGGTCGGCTCCGCGCGGACCGGGTGCATCGATGCTCGTCGCCGCCGACGGCACCGTGGCCGGCAGTGTGTCGGGAGGTTGTGTGGAGGGTGCCGTCTACGAACTCGCCCAGGACGTCCTCGGTGGCGACCCCGCTGTGTTGCAACGCTACGGGGTGTCCGACGACGACGCGTTCGCCGTGGGGCTGACGTGCGGTGGTGTCCTCGATGTCTTCGTCGAACGCATCGTCCCGGCCGAGTTCACCGCCCTCGGCGCGGTCATCGACTCGGTGCGCGTGGGCGAACCGGTCGCGGTCGCGACCGTCACCGAGCATCCGGATCGCTCGGCGGTGGGGCGGCGTCTGGCAGTGTGGCCGGGTCGCGTCGACGGCGCCCTCCCGTCGGATCGCATGACCGACGCGGTCGTCGACGACGCGCGCGGTCTCCTCGACGTCGGGCGTTCCGGCACTCTGCACTACGGTCCCGACGGTCAACGCCGCGGTGAGGGCATGTCGGTGTTCGTCAACGCGTTCCAGCCGCGACCGCGGCTCCTCGTGTTCGGCGCCATCGATTTCGCGGCGGCGATGGCGACCCTCGGCTCGTTTCTCGGGTACCGGGTGACGGTGTGCGACGCGCGCGGTGTGTTCGCGACCCCGGCCCGGTTCCCGTCCGCCGACGAGGTCGTCGTCGACTGGCCGCATCGCTACCTGGCGGCCGAGCACGCAGCGGGCCGCGTGGACGGACGCACCGTTATCGCGGTGCTCACCCACGACCCGAAGTTCGACGTGCCGCTGCTCGAGGTGGCGTTGCGGATCGACGTCGCCTTCGTGGGGGCGATGGGGTCGCGGCGCACCCACGACGATCGGTTGGAGCGGCTGCGCGGCGCCGGGCTGACAGCCGGGGAACTGTCGCGGTTGAGTTCCCCGATCGGTCTCGATCTGGGTGCGCGGACCCCGGAGGAGACGGCGGTGTCGATCGCGGCGGAGTTCATCGCGAAACGGTGGGGTGGGGACGGCCGCCGGCTCACGGAACTGTCGGGGCCGATCCACCCGCACGACGCCCTGCCGGACACCCGGTAGCGCAGGATCGTCGGTGGCAAGCCGAAAACGTCCCGCGCGCACCGCCGTCCGGCGTACCGTGTGTGCTCATTCACGCTGTATCCCACATCGGCTGCACTCCTCCTCGAAGGGACCGATCCGTGGACCATACCGTTGCGCGACGGAATTTCCTCCTCGGCACCCTCGGGGCCGGCTCGATGCTCACCCTTGCCGCGTGTGGCGGCGGGGACGGCGGCGCGGCACCACCGTCCGGGTCCATCGCCCCGTCTCCCACGGAGAACCCGCCCGCCACGGCGCCGTCGGTGGCTCCGGCGGCCTCGGGGCCTCTCCCGCCGGTGCGGTTGTTCTCCGACGACAGCATGAACTTCGATGCGCTGCTGGGGCTCGGCGAGAGCGGGTACGGGATCTCGGAGGTGGGGGAGGTTCTCACCGCCGTCGACGAGGCGAATGCCGCGGGTGCCACGTACGACAGCTACACCACCGCGTTCCGCGCGATGGGTGACCGGTTGGCGACCCGTTCCGACGAGGCGGCCGCGGCGGGTCGGGACGTCACGTCGCGCGCCACGGCGCTGCGCGCCGCCAACTACTACACCCGGGCACTGTTCTTCGTTCTCGGGTCTGCGCAACCCGAACTCGAACCCGATGTGTACGAAGATGTCCGCCGCTCCTGGGATCGCGGGGTCGGCGCGTTCCGCCCCGCGGTGGAGTACCTGGACGTCCCCTACGACGGCGGCAGCATGCCGGCGTGGTTCTTCCGGCCGGACGACTCCGGGCGGGCCCCGCGGACCGTGATCGTCAACAACGGCAGCGACGCCCAGGCCGTGGAGTTGGTCGCGTACGGCGTGCAGGCCGCGTTGGAACGCGGATGGAACGCGGTGGTGTTCGAGGGGCCCGGCCAGGGTTCGATGCTGTTTCGGCAGAAGATCGTCTTCCGTCCGGACTGGGAGAACGTGATCGGCCCGGTGATCGACGCGGTGTCGGGACGGGCCGATGTCGACGAGGACAGGATCGCGGTCACCGGGTGGAGTTTCGGTGGTGTCCTGGTACCGAGGGCCGCGGCCTTCGACCATCGGATCGCCGCGATCGTCGCCGACCCCGGTGTCGTCGACGGCTGGGAAGCGTTCCCCGAGTCGATCCGCGCGATCGTTCAGCCGGGGGATCCGCAGGCCACCAACGACATCTGGAACAACGAGGTCGTTCCGGTGGTGAGCCCACCGGAGCGGTTCACGCTGGCCAAGCGGCTCGAGATCTTCTCGGTGGAGGCGCTGGACGCGGCACGGCAGGGCGGGCTGCCGACGGACTTCGCGTCGCTCGCCGCGCTGATCGAGCAGTTCGAGGTGCGCGACACCGCGTCGCAGATCCGGTGCCCGACGCTCGTCGTCGACTACGACGACGAGCAGTTCTATCCCGGACAACCCGAGGAGTTGTTCGAACTGCTCACGACGGAACGCAAGGACTACGTCAAGCTCACCGCGGCGGACGGCGCGCAGATGCACTGCGCACCGATGGCGCCGCGGAATCGCAACGAGGTGGTCTTCGACTGGCTGGACGACGTGCTCCCGGCGTGATCGGGCACGTCCGATTCCGTCGTTCGGCTCCTACCGGCGCCGGAAACCAGGAGACTGTGGGTGACCTGCATCACCAGAGTCGGTATCCCGACTTCCGAAGATCCGTTCCGGGAGGTCCGATGCGCATCGTCACCACCGTCGACGGGGCCGTCTACATCGACGACGTCGAACCACGCATGCTGCTCGTGCACTATCTACGCGACCGCCTCGGCAAGGTCGGTACCGTCGTCGGCTGCGACACCGGCAACTGCGGCGCCTGCACCGTGCTGCTCGACGGCCGCAGCGTCAAGTCGTGCTCGGTCCTGGCCGTGCAGGCCGACGACCACGCCGTCACCACCGTCGAGGGGCTCGCGCAGCACGGTGATCTGCATCCCGTCCAGGAGGCGTTCCACGAGAACCACGCCCTGCAGTGCGGCTACTGCACACCCGGCATGATCATGGCGACCGTCGATCTGCTCACCGAGAACCCCGCCCCCGACGAAGCCCAGGCCCGCGAGGCCCTCGAAGGAAACCTGTGCCGCTGCACGGGTTATCAGAACATCGTGGCGGCGGTGCTCGACGCGGCGCGCCGCACCCGCGAGGAGACCGACGACACCCGGGCGGCCCGCGAGAACGCCGGGGGTGCCCGATGACCGCCGTCGACCCACACACCGACACCGCGTCCGCCGACCACGAGATCGGCCGTGCCCGCCGCCGCAAGGAGGACGCGCACCTGATCACCGGCCGCACCCGCTGGACCGACAACATCGTGCTGCCCGGGATGCTGCACGCCGCGATCCTGCGCAGCCCCGTCGCGCACGCCCGCATCACCCGGATCGACGTCGGCGAGGCCGCACGACAACCCGGGGTGATCGCCGTGTTCACGGGCGCCGACCTCGCCGACGAACAGGGCTCCCTGCCGTGTGCGTGGCCGATCACCGAGGACATGTTGTCGCCGCCGGCACCGGCGTTGGCCGTCGACACCGTCAACTTCGCGGGGGAGGCCGTCGCCGTCGTCGTGGCGCGCACGTCCTACGAGGCCCGTGACGCACTCGACTCGATCGACGTCGACTACGACGACCTGCCGGTCGTGCTGGACCTCGCCGACGCAGCCGCCGACACCGAGGTCGTCTACCCGGATCTGGGTACCAACGTCAGCGCGACGTGGACGTTCGATTCCGCGGAGGCCGGCACCGGCGGCGACGTGGACGACGTGATCCGCGACGCGGAGATCGTCGTCGAACGCACCTTCCGCCAGCAACGGCTGATCCCCGCGTTCATGGAACCGCGGTCGGTGGTCGTCGATCCGACGGCACCGCAGCTGACGATGTGGTCGGCGACGCAGGTCCCGCACGTGCTCAAGCTGATGCTGGCGATGTCGCTCGGCATCCCCGAGCACACGCTGCGGGTGATCGCCCCCGACGTGGGCGGCGGGTTCGGCGGAAAACTGCAGGTCACACCGGAGGAGGTGCTCACGCTTCTGATCGCGCGACGCCTCGGCAAACCGCTCAAGTACACGGAGACGCGCAGCGAGACGATGCTCGCCGCGCACCATGGTCGCGACCAGATCCAGAAGCTCACACTCGCCGCCCGACGCGACGGCACCGTCACCGGGCTGAAGGTGGACCTGCTCGCCGACATGGGTGCCTGCCTGCGCCTGGTCACCCCGGGTGTGCCGATCCTCGGCGCGTTCATGTTCAACGGCATCTACAAGTTCGGCGCCTACCGGTTCACGTGCCGGAACGTGTTCACGAACAAGGTACCGACGGACGCGTATCGCGGTGCGGGCCGGCCGGAGGCGACGTTCGCGATCGAACGGATCATGGACGAACTCGCCACCGAACTGTCGATGGATCCGCTGGAGGTACGTGCGAAGAACTGGATCCGGCACGAGGAGTTCCCGTTCGACACCGTCGCCGGCCTCACCTACGACTCGGGCAACTACGAGGCCGCGACCGCCCGCGCCCGCGACCTGTTCGACTACGACGGGCTGCGCGCCGAGCAGGCGCGGCGCCGCGAACGGGGCGACCCGGTGCAGTTGGGGATCGGGGTGTCGACGTTCACCGAGATGTGCGGGCTCGCACCGTCCCGGGTCCTCGGCTCCCTGTCGTACGGGGCCGGCGGGTGGGAGCATGCCGCGATCCGGATGCTGCCCACCGGCAAGGTCGAGGTGGTGACGGGGTCGTCGGCGCACGGCCAGGGGCACGAGACGGCATGGAGTCAGATCGTCGCCGATCGGCTCGGCATCCCGTTCGACGACATCGAGATCCTGCACGGTGACACGCAGTCGTCGCCGCGGGGACTCGACACCTACGGGTCGCGGTCGCTGGCGGTGGGCGGCATCGCGGTGGTCGCGGCGGCCGAGAAGGTGGTGGCGAAGGCCCGGCCCATCGCCGCGCACCTGCTCGAGTGCGCGGAGGACGACCTCGAGTTCACCGAGGGCCGGTTCGAGGTGACGGGCACCGCGAAGTCGGTGGCGTTGACCGACGTCGCGCTGGCGGTGTTCGCGGCGCACGATCTGCCGGACGGGATCGAACCCAACCTCGATTCGGAGGCCACCTACGATCCGGACAACTTCTCGTTCCCGCACGGCACACACCTGTGCGCCGTGGAGGTCGACACCGAGACCGGTTTCGTGCGCATCGACCGGTACGTGTGCGTCGACGACATCGGCCGGGTCGTCAATCCGATGATCGTGGAGGGACAGATCCACGGCGGGCTCGCGCAGGGCATCGCGCAGGCCCTGTACGAGGAGGCCGTGCACGACGAGTCCGGCACGCTGCTCAGCGCGTCCTTCGCCGAGTACCTCGTGCCGAGCGCCGCGGATCTGCCGTCGTTCGTCACCGACCGCACGTCGACACCGGCTCCGGGGAATCCGCTGGGTGTCAAGGGTGTGGGCGAGGCCGGCACGATCGCGTCGACACCCGCGGTCGTCAACTCGGTGCTCGATGCGCTGCGACCCCTCGGGGTCCGGGAGATCGACATGCCGTGCACCCCGATGCGCGTGTGGCACGCCATCCGGTCCGCCGAAGGAGAGAACCGATGATTCCCGCCGCATTCGACTACGTCGCCCCGACCACCCTCGACGAGGCCGTGGCCGCCCTGCGCGACGCGGGGGACGACGCGAAGGTGATCGCCGGTGGCCAGTCCCTGATGCCGGTACTGCGGCTGCGGATGGCGGATCCCTCGGTGCTCGTCGACCTCGGCCGCGTCGACGGGCTCCGCGGGACACGTCTCGACGGCGACACCCTGGTGATCGGAGCGACGACCACCCACCACGAGGTGCGTCACGATCCGCTCGTCGCGGAGCACGCCCGGTTGCTCACCGAGGCCACCGCGACGGTCGCGGATCCGCAGATCCGGCACCGCGGCACGATCGGTGGGGCCCTCGCCCACGCCGATCCGGCCGGCGACCTGTCGGCACCGGCACTCGCCGTGGACGCCGAGTTCACGGTGATCGGCCCGCAGGGCAGCCGCACCGTCGCCGCGGCGGACTTCTTCGAGGACTACTTCACGACGGCGCTGCGACCCGACGAGATTCTCGCGGAGATCCGGGTTCCCCTGCACACGGGATGGGCGGCGCGGTACGAGAAGTTCCATCGGGTCGCGCAGCAGTGGTCGATCGTCGGTGTGGCCGCCACGATCGACACGGACGGCGGCACGATCCGGCACGCGAAGGTCGCGTTGACGAACATGGCGCCGGTGCCGGTGCGGGCCCGCACCGTCGAGGACGCGCTCGTCGGGCGACCGGCCACGGTCGACACCGTCCGTGCGGCGGCGCTCCACGCGACGGACGGCACCGACCCGATGTCGGATGCGAACGCCGACGCCGAGTACCGCGGCCACCTCGCACAGGTGTTGACGCGCCGCGCCGTCACGACCGCGGCGGGCCTGTAGTCACCGTCGTCAGCGAAATCGAGAGGACAAGATGCAACTCGAACACCGCCTGTCCGTTCCCGCACCCGTCGACGAGGTGTGGTCGGCGCTGCTCGATCCCGAGCGGGTGGCGCCGTGCATGCCCGGTGCCGCTCTCACCGGCGTCGACGGCGACACGTTCACGGGAACGGTGAAGGTCAAGCTCGGCCCCGTCGCCCTGACCTACAAGGGCACGGGACGCTACGTCGAACGTGACGAGCAGGCACGCCGCGCCGTCATCGAGGCGAACGCGAAGGATGCGCGCGGCAACGGCACCGTGACCGCGACCATCACGATCGCGCTCACCGGTGAGGGTGCGCACACGGACGGCATCGTCGGCACCGATCTGACCATCACCGGTAAACCCGCCCAGTTCGGGCGCGGCATGATCTCGGACGTGGGCGGGAAGATCCTCGAGCAGTTCGCGGACTGCCTGTCGACGAAGCTCGGTCCCGACGCCGCGGTACCTCCCGGGGGCGGGGACGCAGCGACACCCGTCACCGCCGACGGTGCGTCAGCGGGCTCCGAGGTGTCCACACCGGCACCGTCGACGCCGGCCGCACCGGCGGGTGAGACTGCGCCGGTGGGTGAGACCGAGCCGGTGGGTGAGACCGAGCCGCTGGATCTGATGCAGTACGCGCGGGGTTCTGCGCTGCGACGCGTCGGGCCGGTGATCGGGCTGGTCGCGCTGGTGGTGCTGATCGTCGCGGTGGCGCTGCGCCACCGCGCGTGACCGGTGTCGGTCAGGCGCTGCACACCGCAGCGTCGACCGAGGTCGGCACCGACAGTTGACTGCGCAACCACACGTGTGCCGGATCCTCGTCGAACTCCTCGTGCCACACCGCGTACTCGCGCACCGCGGGAAGAGCGACGGAGGGTTCGAGGATCCGCAACTGGGCGCGAGGCGCGATCCGGCGCGCCATGTCACCCGGAATCAACGTGACCAGATCGGTCATCTCGAGGATGTAGGGCAACACCGCGATGTTGGTGGTGGTCGCAGCGGGTTGCGCAGCGACCCCGGCCCGGGCCAGGGTGCGGCTCAGGCTCACGTCGTCGCCGTACGGCACATAGGACAACAGCGGGTAGGTGGCCAACACGTCGGCGGTCAGTTCGGTGCCCGTGTGCGAGTGCCCGGCCCACACGACACCCACGTAGTTGTCGGTGAGCACCGGGTACGAGCGGCACCCCTCGAGTTCGGGGGTGCAGAGGAACTGTTCCGGCAGGATCGCGAGATCGATCTCGCGGCGGTGGAATTCCTCCAACCCGGCCGGAGACAGTCCCGCGATGTCGAAGCGGATCCGCGTCTGCCGGTACCGGGTGCGGCGCATCAGCTTACGGAGCAACGCAACCTCGGCGTAGTCGCCGGTGAGCAGGGTGAACACCCGACTGTCGGATGCCGGATCGAACTCGGGGACCGTGAGGATGGAGTGTTCGAGTGCCGACAGGACGCTGCGCAGCGGGCCGACGAGGGACTGCGCGCGGGGGGTCGGGCGGAGGACACGTCCGTTCTTGACGAGCAGTGGATCGTCGAACTGTTTGCGCAGACGAGCCAGCGCCGTGCTGGTGGCCGGTTGCGACATGTTCAGGCGGCGCGCGGCGCGGGTGACGTTGCATTCGTCGAGCAGGACGTCGAGGACGACGAGGAGATTCAGATCGACACGACGCAGATCCACGCCACTTCCTCCCCTGTCTCGTGTCCGGAACCGTCTCGCCTCCGGCACTGTCCCGTGCCCGGCACACGTGTGCTCACGTCGTCGGGTGCCGGATCATGTGCCCGCCGTCGACCGCAACGCTCGGATGGTAACCCCTGTCGCCCGGAACGCCCGGTATACGAAGAACGATATAACTCCTATTCGTTTCGACTGTCGATCTTGAAACCGATCCGCACACGACCCTAGTCTTGCTACGTTCCGTCGGCGAAACGTGCTTTGCCGAGACAATTCCCCCTTCTTCGGCCGGTCTGGCGGAACACGGAACGAGAAAGGCCAGGCCGATTCCATGAGCGTCCTGCGGCAACTGCGGCTGCCGACTCCCGACAACTGGCGCATGTGGCAGAAGGTGACGGCAGTCGTCGCTGTGCCACTGATAGCCGCGAGCCTCTACGGAGGTCTGCGCGTCTTCGAACGATTCGACGAATCGCAGCACTTCGCCACGCAGGCCGAGCAGGTCACGATTCTGCCGACCCTGACCGCATACGGCACCGGTGTGGCCGGCGGCGCGGCGGCGGCCATCCTCGGCCTCCCCACCGACAACGCCGCTGCGATCGTCGCGGAGAGTCAACCCGCCCTCGACGCGTTCGCCACCGACGAGGACTTCGATTCGTCGGTGCGGGTGTCGATGGTCCGCGCGATCGAGGACGGGCGGCAACTGCTCGCCGATGCGTCCGCCGGCACCATGTCCACCAACGAGGCGAACGAGCGCACCCGCAAGTTCGTCTCGCGACTCACCATCTTGTATCGCGACATCATCGACGCCACATCCGACTCGGGTGTGCTCGCCGACACCGGTCGCCTGCTCGCCGCCTGGGACGCGCAGTGGTCGCTGCTCGATCAGGTCGTCGCGTACTCCGCGTTGATGAACGGATCCGACGCGGCAACACAGATGTTCGACAACGGCCTGTCCACCGAGGCCGCCAAGGTCTCGCTGATCTCCGAGATGCTCGGGGGAGGCCAGACCACCGAGGCACTGGCCACGCAGGTCGAGCAGCGCCGCGCACTGGTCGCCGGGATCGACGATGCGTCCGCGGACGTCGGTGCGCTGCGCAACTCGATCTTCGGCAGCCTCACCGGCTACAACGAGATCACCACCGTATCCGCGACGAACATCGTGACCGCGCTCGACTCGCTGTCGTCGCGTGCCAGCACCGAAGCCTGGGGAACGTTGATCGGTGTCACCGTGATCCTCGGCGTCACACTGCTGCTCGCCGTGCTGGTCGCGCTGTCACTCGTCCGCCCGATGCGACGACTGCGCAACGACACCCTCCGCATCGCCGACCAGGGCCTCCCGGACGCCATCGCGTCGATCATGAACGGCTCGGACATCGACTCCGTTGCCTTCGCCCCCGTCCGGGTCACCACGTCGGAGGAGATCGGCGAGGTCGCCCGCGCCGTCGACAACATGAACGTCGGAGCCCTCCGGCTCGCCGGGGAGCAGGCACAGCTGCGCCGCCACGTGAACGAGATGCTCGAGACGCTCGCGCGACGCAACAAGACGCTCGTCGAACAGCAACTCGCCCTGATCGATTCGCTCGAGCACGAGGAGCGCGACCCGATCCGGCTCAAGAGCCTGTTCGCTCTCGATCACCTGGCCGCACGCATGCGCCGCACCGGTGATTCGCTGCTCGTGCTCGCCGGAACCCGCCAGCGGATGGGGCGCGTCCCCGACACTCCGCTCGCCGACGTGCTCCGGGCATCGGTCTCCCAGGTGGAGAACTATCAGCGGGTGGACTTCGGGAACGCTCCCGAGGGCAGCCTGCTCGGCAGCGCCGTGACGGACATCGTCCACCTCGTCGCCGAACTGCTCGACAATGCTCTTCGCGCATCCCCGCCCGAGAGCACCGTGGCCTTCGCGTTCTCCCGCGCCGTCGACGGCGGGCTGCTGCTCGAGATCGCAGATCGCGGAATCGGTATCCCTCCCGACGAACTCGCCGAGATCAACGATCGGCTCGGGTCGGACAACGAATCCAACTGGGGTGCCGCGCGACGCATGGGTCTGTTCGTCGTGTCACGGCTCGCCGCGCGCCACGCGATCACCGTGCGGCTGCGACCGACGTTCGACTCCGCGGTCAACGCCGGCATCACCGCGAGCATCTACCTGCCCGTCCGGCTGCTCAAGGGTGTCGGAAGTTCCACGGTGGACACCCACGTGGTCGACCGCCCCCGCCGGTTGCCCCGGCCGCCGCTCGAGGGCCGACCCGAGCCCGCGCCGTACTGGTCGGAGTCGGATGTGCACGTGGGATCCGCGGTGCCCGAAGATGTTCCGGCTGCCCCCGATATCCGGCAACAGCCCGAGCTTCGGCAACGATCCGCCCCCGGGATCGACCCGTCCCAGCAACCCGCCACGCAGGCGTGGCAGCCGCCCGCGCCGGAGCCGTGGCAGCAGGCGACACCGCAGCAGCCCGCCCACTCGGGCTCCGCGACCAGCCCCAGCATCCGTCCCGGCCGACTGCACGAGCAGTGGCCGGGAGAGGACCGCTGACCCTCCCGGTACGCGCCCTGTCGGGCCCGGCACACCAGTGGTGTGCCGGGCCCGACTCGTTCTCCGGGG
>NZ_JAIYEP010000065.1 GCF_020515525.1 Rhodococcus yananensis | reverse complement strand
CGCCGGAACGGTGTTCCGGCGGCATCGTCGACGTGCGGGTGTTCTTCGGGAGGTCGGACCTCAGGGGGCCGGGACGGCGGGCACCGAGACGAGGCCCAGCGTCGGGAGGAAGGTGCACGAGCGGGCGTCGCTGCCCTCTTCCTGGGTGGTGATTCCACCGGAGATGACGGCCACGACCTGACCCGGACCGGTGTCCGCGATCGCGGAGAGGGTGGTGGGTCCGTCGGGGTTGAGGCCTTCGGCGTTGGTCAGCGGCTGGGTACCGGTACGGCCGTTGGACACGTTGAGCCAGCTGACCGTCAGCTCCTCCGCCGGAGCGTCGACCGACGGTGCGGTGCCCAGCGCGGTGAAGACGAAGCCGGTCTGTCCGGCCCCGGGGCCGGGCGGCGGGAGCATGGCGGGACCCGCGACCGCGAGGGCCGTTCCGACCGAGTCCGCGCCGTCACCGATGCAGTCCTGCCCGAGGGTCGGGTACAGGAACTGCGAGATGGTGACCTCGCCCGACTCCGGCAGGTCCGGTCCGCCGCCGCCGCTGCCGTCGAGGAAGGTGATCACGCGGGTGAGCGTGGCCTTGACGGAGTCGGGCAGGTCGGAGTTCGCGAGGAGATCCTTGGCCTGCGCGAGCAGATCGGCCCGCGGGTCGGCGACGTCGTGCGCCCCGGCCACGTCGGCCGGGCCCGCTGCTGCACCGACGATCGCGGGAGCGAGGGACGCGAGTGCTTCGGCCTGCTCGGGCTGAGCCTCGACGGCGGGAAGCAGCCCCAGCAGCGACTCGACGGACAGATCTGCGGGCACGCTGAACTCGGGGAGTCCGGCGAGCTGGGCCAGATCCGGAAGTGTGGGTGGTGCGGGTTGCGCGAAGGCCACCGACGGTACGGCGAGTCCCGCAGCGGCGGCGAGTGCACACGCTGTGAGCGTCCCTCGCAATCCTCGAGTACGAAGCACTGTTCCCCATCCTTGTCGTTGATGCATCCGGTGTCCTGGACGGGCAGCCAGATGCTGACGGCTCGAGGTGACACTCTATGTAGGCCCCCCGTTCGGGACAAGCGGCGCGCCCATCGGGAAGCAACTCGCCACCGGCGGGGAGTGTAGCCACAGGGTGTGTCGAATGGTGGTCTGCGGTAGACGGTAACGCCTCGAATACCAGGTGGGTGTGACGAGAGATAATATTGTTACAAGAGTGAACGACGGTTTCTCGTCGGCAGGCCCACCCCGGTAGCCTGTGGCGCCGGGTCCGAGCACCGGACGACGAGACGGGAGGCTGCACCGCTGTGCTGCAACGGGTTCGTGTCCGGTCGCCGTGGTGGTGCGCCGGCCTGCTGGCCGTCGCCGTGATCCTGCGGCTCGCCTGGGGCTTCCTGACCCCGAACGGACTCAACCTCGTCGACCTGCACGTCTACGTGGAGGGCTCGGCCGCGATCCTGAGCGGCGACCTCTACGAGTTCACGTTCGCGCGGTACACACCGGACTTCCCGTTGCCGTTCACGTACCCGCCGTTCGCGGCACTGGTGTTCCTGCCCCTGCACCACCTCCCGTTCGTGCCGTTGGGGATCGCATGGCAACTGCTCACCGTTGCGGCGCTGTTCGGCGTCGTCCGCATCGCCATCGAACTGCTCGTGGGCCGCGACGAGGCCCGCAACCGGCGGTGGACGTCCATCGCGCTGGTGTGGACGGCGATCGGGGTGTGGTCCGAGCCGGTGCGCACAACTCTCGACTACGGACAGGTCAACGTCTTCCTCGTGCTCGCGGTCATGGTCGCGGTGCGCAGCAACCGCTGGTGGGTGTCGGGCGGGCTCGTCGGACTCGTCGCCGGCATCAAACTCACCCCCGCCATCACCGGCCTGTACTTCGTGGCGCGCCGACGCTGGGGTGCCGCGGTGTTCTCGGCCGTGGTGTTCGGCGCGACCGTCGCGGTGAGCGTGTGGGTGCTCGGCGAACAGGGGCGCCTGTACTTCACGTCGCTGCTCGGCGACGCCGACCGGATCGGCCCCGTCGGCTCGGTGTGGAACCAGTCGCTGCGGGGTGCGTTGAGCCGCATCGTCGGGCACGACGTCGGGACCGGGCCGGTCTGGGTGGCCGCGGTGCTCGTGTGCGCGGCGCTCGCGGTCGCGGCCTGGCGCACGCTCGGCGCCGACGATCGTCTCGGCACCCTGGTGATCGTCCAACTGTTCGGTCTGCTCGTGTCGCCGATCTCGTGGGTGCACCACTGGGTGTGGGTGATCCCGATGCTCCTGTGGCTCGTGTACGGGCCGCCGTCACGGCTGCGCGGTGCCCGGATCGTCGCCGGCGGTTGGGCGGCGTTGACCGCGGTGGGTGCGGTGTGGCTGCTCAGCTACGCCCAGCCGTCGATCTGGGACGTCGGACGACCTGCGTTGTTCGCGTGGCTGGGCATGGCGAACGTCGCCGCGGCGATCGCGGTCTACGTGTGGCTGATCGTGTCGTCGCGGATCACGGGATCGGTCACGGACCGGCCAACTCGTCGATCCGGCGAGCGAGTGCGGGATCCGCTGCCGTGATGCCACCCGCCGAATGCGTGCTCAGCGAATAGGTGACGCGACGCCAGCGGATATCGATGTCGGGGTGATGGTTCACCTCCTCCGCGGCTTCGGCCACCCGGCCCACGAGGGCGATCGCCTCGGGGAAGGTGGCGGACTCGACGGTGCGCACCAGGGCGTCGCCGGCCCGGTGCCAGTGCGGGAGGTCGGACAGGGCGGCATCGATTTCGCCGTCCGTGAGCAACTGGGCCATATCCGATTCTGCGACGATGCACGGCATGACCGCAACGACCCCGGCCTCGGACGTGCACGTGGTGGCGGGCGCCGTCGTCCGCGACGGCCGGGTGCTGCTCGCCCAGCGCAACCGGCCGCCGGAACTGGCCGGGCTGTGGGAGTTGCCCGGCGGGAAGGTCGAGCCGGGCGAGACGGTCGAGGATGCGCTGCGTCGTGAACTCCGGGAGGAACTCGGTGTCGAGGTGCGCGGCGCTCGCAGATTCGGTGCGGCGGTGACGCTCGCGAACGGCGCGGTGCTGTGCGCGTACCGCGTGGAACTCGTCGACGGTGTGCCCGCGCCCCTCGATCACGCGGCGCTGCGGTGGGTGACGGCCGACGTGCTGGCGACGATGGAGGCCGAACTCGTCGCCGCCGACCGGGTGTGGCTGCCGGACCTGCGCGCGATGCTTGCGCGGTGAGTCGCGGGTTCAGGCGGCGCGGGCCCGCTCGAGGTGCTTGCGAAGTTCCTTCTTGCTCAGGCCGTCGTCGCGGACCCGCTTCATCCGCATGACGACGACGGGGCATTTCAGGCAGCGGGTCTTCTTTCGGCAGCACTTCTTCTTCGGCTTCAGGTCGGCGACCTTGCTCACCTTGATCTTCTTGCCCATCGTCGCCCGCTTTCGTCCGGCACCCGCGTCAGGTGAGGTTAGCGTTCCCTCATGTGGCGGGCCAAGCGGCGTGACCGTTCCCGCGTACCCGCCGCCCCCGGACGTGTCGAACATCACGCCGGTGCGCTGTGAGCTGGGTCGATGGTCGCGGGTGGCAACGGGCACCACGGCATTACCTGTAGGGTATTCGTGGCCGCAGTGCCTGCTCGGACCGTACGCGTCCGCGCCGGGTGTCTCGCATTCGCGTCGCGGCCCACGAAGAAGTGCGCCGTACGGGCGAGGTGCCGACCGGGTCCAGTGCCGTGTGGCCGGACTACAGCCAGGAGAGCTATCGCGTGAGCACCGCTGATTTTCGGAACGTCGCCATCGTCGCGCACGTCGACCACGGCAAGACCACCCTCGTCGACGCCATGCTGCGCCAGTCGGGAGCATTCGCGGAACGCGCGGAACTCGTCGACCGCGTCATGGACTCCGGCGACCTCGAACGCGAGAAGGGCATCACCATTCTCGCGAAGAACACCGCTGTGCACCGTCACCACGGCGACGGCAGTGTCACGGTCATCAACGTGATCGACACCCCCGGCCACGCCGACTTCGGCGGCGAGGTCGAACGCGGCCTGTCGATGGTCGACGGTGTCGTGCTCCTCGTCGACTCGTCCGAGGGTCCGCTGCCGCAGACCCGTTTCGTGCTGCGCAAGGCCCTCGCCGCGTCGCTGCCCGTCATCCTGGTCGTCAACAAGACCGACCGTCCCGACGCCCGCATCGCCGAGGTCGTCGAGGAGAGCCAGACACTGCTGCTCGACCTCGCGTCCGACCTCGACGACGAGGCCGCCGAGGCTGCCGAACTGGCCCTCGAACTGCCGGTGCTGTACGCCTCCGGCCGCGAGGGCAAGGCCAGCCGGAAGCAGCCCGAGAACGGTCAGGTTCCCGACGCGGAGAACCTCGACGAGCTCTTCGAGGTGCTTCTCGACTGCATCCCGGCCCCGAAGGGCGACCCGGACGCGCCGCTGCAGGCGCACGTGACCAACCTCGACGCCTCCGAGTTCCTCGGCCGGCTCGCGCTGCTGCGCATCCACAACGGCAAGCTCCGCAAGGGCGACAACGTCGCGTGGATGCACGCGGACGGCGTGAAGACCGTCAAGATCACCGAGCTCCTCAAGACCGTCGGCGTCGAGCGTCAGCCCGGTGAGGAAGCGGTCGCCGGCGACATCGTCGCCGTCGCCGGCATCCCCGACATCATGATCGGTGACACCCTCGCCGACGTCGAGAACCCGGTCGCGCTCCCCACCATCACCGTCGACGAGCCGGCCATCTCGATGGTCATCGGCACCAACACGTCGCCGCTGGTCGGCCGCGTGCAGGGCCACAAGCTCACCGCCCGCATGGTCAAGTCCCGCCTCGACTCCGAACTCGTCGGCAACGTGTCGCTGCGCGTCCTCGACGTCGGCCGCCCCGACGCGTGGGAGGTCCAGGGTCGCGGTGAGCTGGCCCTCGCGATCCTCGTCGAGCAGATGCGCCGTGAAGGCTTCGAGCTGACCGTCGGTAAGCCCCAGGTGGTCACCAAGACCGTCGACGGCAAACTGCACGAGCCCTTCGAGGAACTGACCGTCGACAGCCCCGAGGAGTACCTCGGTGCGATCACCCAGCTGCTCGCGAACCGCAAGGGCAAGATGGTCCAGATGACGAACCACGGCACCGGCTGGGTCCGCATGGAGTTCATCATCCCGTCCCGCGGTCTCATCGGTTTCCGCACCGACTTCCTGACCGAGACCCGCGGCACCGGCATCTCGAACGCGATCTTCCACGGCTACGCGCCGTGGGCCGGTGAGATCCGGGCCCGCCACACCGGTTCGCTCGTGTCAGACCGTGCCGGATCGGTCACGCCGTTCGCGATGATCCAGCTCGCCGACCGCGGCACGTTCTTCGTCGAGCCGGGCAGCGACACGTACGAGGGCATGGTCGTGGGGATCAACCCCCGTGCCGAGGACCTCGACATCAACGTGACCCGCGAGAAGAAGCTCACGAACATGCGTTCGTCGACGGCGGACGTGATGGAGACCCTCGCGAAGCCCATCGAACTCACCCTGGAAGCGGCGCTCGAGTTCTGTGCTGCCGACGAGTGCGTCGAGGTCACGCCCGAGGCGATCCGCGTGCGCAAGGTGCACCTGTCCGCCACCGACCGCGCGCGGGCGCGCTCGCGGGAGAAGGCACGCAACGCCGGCAAGTAGTGATGTGTCCGCGGCCCCGGCAGCATCGGCTTCCGGGGCCGCGACATACCTGTCGTCCGACGAGAGGAGCACGGAGTTGTCGCGTTCGCGCGTCACCCGCCGCACACGCCGGGTGCTGCCCGTCGCCGTCGCGGCCGTCGCGGTGTCATTGGTGGCGTGCACCGCGGATCCGCCACCGCCGGTCGAGCAGGTCGAGACCACCAGCACGCCGGTTCCCGCGCCGCAACGCAGCACAGTCGTCGTCGCGATCGACGGGGTGGGCGCGGGTTTCAACCCGCACCTGCTGTCCGACCAGTCGCCCGTCGCCGATGCCGTCGCGGAACTCGTTCTGCCCAGCGCGTTCCGTGCCGTGCCGAGCCCGAACGACCCGGCCGTGACCGAGTGGGTGCCGGACACCTCCGTTCTGGTCTCCGCCGAGGTCACCTCGCAGGAGCCGTTCACGATCACCTACCGGCTGCGCACGGACGCGCAATGGTCGGACAGCGCGCCGATCGCGGCCGAGGACTTCCACTATCTGTGGCAGCAGATGATCACCAGGCCGGGCGTCGTCGACGCCGCCGGGTACCGGCTCATCGACGGTGTGCAATCCTCCGACGGCGGCAAGACGGTCACCGTCACGATGCGTGAGTCCTACCCGGCGTGGCGGGAATTGTTCGCCGACCTGTTGCCCGCGCACCTCGTCAAGGACACCCCGGGAGGGTTCGCCACCGGACTGTCCGAATCGATCCCCGTGTCCGGCGGACGGTTCAGTGTGGAGTCCGTCGACCGCGGGCGCGGGGAGGTGCTGCTCGAACGCAACGACCGTTTCTGGGGTGAACCCGCGATTCCCGACGAGATCCTCATGCGGCGTGGCGGAACCGCGTCGCAACTCGCGGATTCGATGCGCAGCGGAGACACCCAGGTGGCGCAGGTGAGCGGCGGTGCTGCTCTGCAGATGCAACTCGATGCCGTACCGGGCGTCCGTACCGGGATTCAGCTGCAGCCCCGGACCCTCGAACTGACCCTCAACACCCGCGTGCCCGAGCTCACCGATCCCCGGGTGCGGCGCGGGGTACTGGGCCTGCTCGACCCCGATCTGCTGTCCGTGGTCGCCGCCGGTTCGGAGTCGGCGGTCGTGCCGGCCCGGGCGCAGGTCTTCGCCCCGTCCGGCGCCGGTTACGAGCCGTCGATGCCGCCGCGACCCACCCGCGAGGAGGCCCTCGGTCTGCTCGCCGAAGCCGGGTACGTTCCCGCCGCGCTGCCGGTGCTCGTGCCGGATCCGCCGGGCGACGCTCCCGCCGGCCCGGACCTGGCCCCCGGCGACACCGACGCAACCACCACCGACGGAGCACCGCCGGCGCCCGAACTGTCCGTCGAGACCACGGCCCCGGCGGTCGGTCTGGTACGTGACGGGGTTCCGTTCCTCTTCGTACTCGGCGTGCCGGAGGACGACGTCACCGCGATCGCGGTGGCGCGGACGTCCGCCGATCTGCTGGTCGAGGCGGGTGTCGCCGCCACGGTCCTCGAATTGCCGCCGGACGAGTTGTACGGCGACGCGCTCGTCGACGGCACCGTGCACGCCGTCGTCGGATGGATGCGTGTCGGTGACGATCCGGCCACCATCGCGATGTCCCGGTTCGGTTGCCCACCTGCGCTTCCCGTGGAGGTGGATGGCTCGGGGGAGGCGGGCGCGGCCACGGCCGGTGCTGATCCGACGCCGACCGCGACGGCGCCCGCGGAGTCCGGGGGCCGGGGTGGCGACATCGTGCGGGAGGAGCCGGGACGGGACGGCAGCGATCCCACCGGCAGTGGCCCGGACGACCGGGACCCGGGCGACCCGGGAGACGAGATCGACGAAGCGCGCGCCCAGCTCGAGGCCCCCAGCAATCTCTCCGGTGCCTGCGATCCGACACTGCAACCCGATCTCGAGGCCGCGATGCGCGGCGAGGTCGACGCCCGCGCCGTGTTGACCGCAGCACAGCCGAAGCTGTGGGATCTCGCGGTGAATCTGCCCCTGGTGCAGGGTCGCGCGGTCGTCGCGGCGGGACCGGACGTCGACGGTGTCTCGCTCGCCGGCGCGGTGTCCGCCGGGATCGTCGCGGATGCACACGTCTGGCAGAGGAGGACATCGTGACCGGACCCGCAGCGCCCATCACAGGATCGGACGAAGGAGCGCGCCGGCTCCTGCTGGTCCACGCGCATCCCGACGACGAAACGCTGACCACCGGCGGAACCATCGCCAAGTACGCCGCCGAGGGCGTCGACGTCACCGTCGTCACCTGCACCCTGGGGGAGGAAGGCGAGGTCATCGGCGACGAGTGGGCGCAGCTCACCGCCGACCGCGCCGACCAACTCGGCGGCTACCGCATCCTCGAACTCGGCCGTGCGCTGGACGCGCTGGGTGCGGGCCAACCCTGTTTCCTCGGTGGCGCCGGACACTGGCGGGACTCCGGTATGGCCGGCACTCCGTCGGCGGCGAACCCACGCGCGTGGGTCAACGCCGACCGCGACGAGGCCGTCGTCGCGCTGATCGCCGTCATGCGCAGCGTCCGCCCGCACGTCGTCGTCACCTACGATCCGTTCGGCGGGTACGGCCACCCCGATCACATCGCGGTACACGACCGGGTGACGGCAGCGGTGGAGCTCGCCGGCGCCGCCGTGTACCCGGATG
Organism: Rhodococcus yananensis; assembly: GCF_020515525.1. Taxonomy (GTDB): domain Bacteria; phylum Actinomycetota; class Actinomycetes; order Mycobacteriales; family Mycobacteriaceae; genus Rhodococcus; species Rhodococcus yananensis. Next base: position 14,889 of record NZ_JAIYEP010000065.1, on the reverse strand, counting down.
CCGGTGATCCGTGGGAACCGGCGAAGTTCTACTGGACGGTGACCGAGGAATCCGCCGTCGCGGCCGGAATCGGCGACATCGGTGACCTCCCGGACGGCTGGCGCCGCCCCGGGGTCGGGGAACTGGCGACGGTGCCCGACGGGGACGTGACCACCGTCGTCGACGTCTCCGGTGTCCTCGACGCCAAACGAGCCGCGATGTCCGCACACGCCACCCAGGTGATCGTCGCACCGGACGGACGGCACTTCGCGCTGTCGAATCTGATCGCCCAGCCCGTGCTGGCGGAGGAACACTTCCGCCTGGTACGAGGCACGCTCGGGGCGGTGGACGCGGCGGGCCGCGAACACGACCTGTTCGCCTGACGGCTGTGATCGTCCCCCGAGCGATTCACCGGACGCGACACCGCTGATAACGTGATGTCGATCACATCGGCGCCTGTCCGGCACGTTCCGCAGAGGGGGATCACCCGTGTACAACTGGTCCGTCCAGAACCAGATCAACGCGCTCGTCGATGCGCTGCGCCCGTACTCCGATCAGATCCACACCGCATACTGGAACTCGTTGCACGGGTTCGCGGAGCAGATGTCGCATCTGCTCACCGCCATGGGGTATCCGCCGGTGGCATGAGTGCCGCAGAACCCCCGACACGGTGCGCCCCGTGAGCCCCGGTGTGGCGCGCGGGGGAGCGGTCGCGCACGATGGAACGATGACCGTCGATCCCGCAACAGCGTTGCCCGACGTCCCCGCGTCGCCGCAGGCCCCCCGCCGCGGCGTCGTCGCACTGCTCATCGCCGACGGTGCGCTGTGCGCGATCCTGTCGGTGCTCTTCCTGGGGCTGTACATAGGGCCGGTGCCGTTCCCGATCACGATCCTGCTGGCAGCCTGCGTCAACCTGGTGCTCGTGATGGCTGTGCACCGGGAGACCGGGTCGACGCGAACGGCGCTGTGGCCGCTCGTCGCGTGGGGTGTCGCCTTCCTGCTGTGTCTGATGGGCGGACCCGGGAGCGACCAGCTCGTGATGGCGGACTGGCGGATGCTGCTGCTCCCGATCGCCGCGCTCGGCGCGGGCGGCGCCTATCTGTTCTCGGCGCGGATCAAGGCGATCACCGCGGCAACCCGGCAGCCTGCGCCGCAGCCCTGAGCACCTCCGTCGTCATCTGCGGGGTGAGTCTGCCGGTGAACGTGTTCTGCTGGCTCACGTGATAGCAGCCGAACAGGTTCAGCGGTGCGCGGTCGTCGCCGGTGGGAGCGAGGACGGTGTGCGCGCCGTGCGCGAACTTCGGGCGCGGCGACGGGATCGCCCATCCCGACGAGCCGAGAACGGGCAACAGTGCCTGCCAGCCGAATCCGCCGAGCACCAGGACCGAGCGGAGGGTGGGTGCGAGCAGCGCCAGTTCCTGCTCGAGCCAGCCCCGGCAGGTGTTCCGTTCGACGACGGTCGGTTTGTTCGCCGGCGGGGCGCAGTGCACCGGCGAGGTGATGCGGGTGCCGAACAACTCCAGTCCGTCGCCGATACGCGTCGCGGTCGGTTGCGACGCGAGGTCCGCCTCGTACATCGCGGCGTACAGGAAATCTCCCGACCGGTCTCCGGTGAACATCCGGCCCGTCCGGTTCGCGCCGTGCGCGGCCGGTGCGAGACCGACGATCAGCAGCGCGGCATCCACGGGACCGAACCCGGGGACGGGGCGACCCCAGTACACCTCGTCGCGGAACGCCGCCCGCTTCTCCCGAGCGACCTGCTCCCGCCACGCCACCAGCCGCGGGCACGCACGGCAGTCGACGAGCAACTCGTCCATGCTGCCGAGGGTGTCCGCGCCGGGTCGGCGCCACGGATCGATCACCGTCGCGCCCATATGTCACCGGCTCCCGGTGTCACCGACTCGACCAGCGACCACACCTCGGCGACCGGCATGTCGACGACCTCGTAGTGTCCCGATCCGGCGGGTGTCGCCGCGATCACGGTCGCGACGCCGGCGCGTCGTTGGAAGAACGACTGCCGCACGGTCCAGCCGATGATGCCGTCGGAGTCGAGGCAGACGCGGCTGCGGTCGAGGGAGCCCTGCCGCGATACGAGGCAGCCGTCGGCGACCGCGTGGCCGAGGCCGCGGTACCGGTCCCAGGCGAGGGCCGTCGCCGCGCCGACGAGCACCGCCGCGGTGACGACGGCCCCCGCGACCGGAAGCGGGCGGCCGAGCACGGCGGGAACGGTGATCAGGGCGGCGGCGACCACCGCGGCGGGAACCAGCGCCCGCGTGAAGCGTCGTCGCCGCGCGCCGGGCCCGTGCGCGACGAGTGCGCTGCGGAGCGGACCGTTGCGGGTGAGGACCGCCGCGGCGACGGAATCGACCTCGTCCGCGGGTGCGGACGGCAACACCAGCGACGATCCGCCGTGTTCGGCGGCGACACCCGTCATGATCGCGTCGAGTCGGGCGGCGCCGGCCAGACGCAACGCCAGCGGTTCCTTCAGCACGACACCGCGCAGTCGCGCGCGGTCGAGGGTGCTGTGGCGCACCCGCAGCAACCCGTAGCCGACGCGGAGCATGCGGCCGTCGTCGGTGACCCGCAGATTCCCGTACAGGACGATGTAGCGTACGCACGCGATCACGGAGGCGGCGGCGAGCAGCACGACCACGGCGACGACCGCGACCACGAACAGTCCGGCGGCTTCGGCGGCCTCGACACCGCGGGCGACGGTCGGCGAGTCCGACAGGCGCTCGCCGATGCCGTACTGGAAGGCCAACCCCACGAGCGCGGCGATGCCGATCAGTCCGGTCGCCGACAGCGGGGCGTACCGGACCCACGCGGGACGGAACCGCGCGAGTTCGGTCTCGACGACCGGGGGTGCACCGGGCTCCGGGTGCGACGCCGTGTCCGGCGACGTGGGCGTTGCGGCTCCACCGGCGAGCAGTTCGGCGCGCAGCGCGTCGACATCGGTGTTCGCGATGCCGTTGAGTTCGAACCGGTTGTTGTCGCCGCGCGAGGTGGACTGCCCGGTGCCGATCTTCAGGACGGCCAGGCCGAGCAGTCTGTGCAGGACCCGCCGGTCGACGTCGACGGAACGGATGCGGGCGCGCGGAACGGACAGTTCGCGGCGCTGCAGCAGACCGCGGCGCAGCTCGACGTGGACGGGACCGACCCGGTAGGTGGTGGTGAACCATCGGAGCATGCCGACGACGACGAGGATTCCCGCGACACCGAGCCCCCAGTACGGGTTGCCGCTGCTGCTGCCCAGCACGATCGACCCGAGGAGGACGGGGAAGAGTTTCAGGATCTCCTCGACGGGGTGGATCAGCAGCATCTTCGCGTCGAGGCGCTGCCAACCGTCGTCCTCGACGGCCGCGTCGGTTCGGGACACGTCGGTGTTCACGTGGCGTCCGCTCCGTCCCGTCCGGCGATCGCGGTGAGCCGGGCGACGGTGTGGTCGGCGACCTCGGCGTCGAGTGCGCTGATCTCCACCGCACCGGCCGACGACGCGGTGGTGACGGTGACGGTGGCGAGGCCGAGCCATCGGTCGATGGGGCCGCGTTCGGTGTCGACGGTCTGGATGCGGGAGATCGGTGCGATGCGTCGTTCCTGGGTGAACCATCCGGAGCGTGTGTAGACGGCGGTGTCGCTGATCTCCCAGCGGTGCACCCGGTACCGCCACAGCGGAACCACCCCGATGTGCAGTCCCGCCAACACGACGGTCGCGGCGGCGGCGGCGAGGTGCGCTTCGGTACGGTCGCCGTCGAGGACCGCCCACACGACCTGCGCGATCACCACCGGAATCCACATCAGCGCCGCGTTGATCGCCCACAGCGCCGGTGCGCGCGCGCTCGGCCGCCACGCGGGCTCGGCCATCGTCACATCCCGCGTCGCGCCGCCGGTCGCGGCCGCGTCCTCGTTCACCATCGCACTCCCGGAGTTCGTTTCGCCGCTTCCAGGTTAGGCTGGGTGGCGAGACCTTCCCCGGTATCGAGGGTCGGGCGTTTCACGCAGGCGCGACGAGGAGGATCGACATGACCGATTCATCTGACGCGATCGGGTTCGAGGCCGTCTCCGACGAGGATTCGGAGGCCGATCGCATCGAGCAGGCAACCCCCGTCTACCCCGAACCCGAGGATTCGCTGCCGGTGGAGGTTCCACTCGAATCGGATCCCGCCGACACCGTCGACCAGTACCGCGAGGTTCCGCAGGACGACGACTATCCGCACGAGTGATGCCGACCCCGATGTGGCATGCGTTACCGGCGGAGCGCATGATCGGCGAATGAGCGATTCCGTACCCGACACCGGGAACTCCGCCGGCCGGAACTCGACGATGCTCCCGACCCCGGCGGTGCGTCCGAACACCGTCGGTCCGTCGTCGTCGGCGATGCGGCGCGCCCTGCGCAGGGCACGTGACGGGATGACGCTCAACGTCGACGAGGCGGCCGTGCTGCTACAGGCGCGAGGCGCGGACCTCGCCGACCTGTGTGCCTCGGCGGCGCGGGTCCGCGATGCGGGGGCGGTGGCCGCGGGCCGACCGGGCACCGTGACGTACTCGCGGAAGGTGTTCGTGCCGATCACCCGGCTGTGCCGCGACCGCTGCCACTACTGCACGTTCGTGACCGTCCCCGGCAGACTCCGAGCCGAGGGCCACGGCATGTATCTCGAACCGGACGAGATCCTCGAGATCGCACGACAGGGCGCCGAACTGGGGTGCAAAGAAGCGCTTTTCACGCTCGGTGACCGGCCGGAGGATCGGTGGCCGGAGGCCCGGCAGTGGCTCGACGAGCGCGGATTCGACTCGACGATCGACTACGTGCGTGCCATGGCGATCCGGGTGCTCGAGGAGACGGGGCTGCTGCCACATCTCAACCCCGGGGTGATGGGCTGGTCGGAGATCTCGAAACTCAAACCGGTGGCGCCGTCGATGGGCATGATGCTCGAGACGACCTCGGACAGGTTGTTCACCGAGAAGGGACAGTGTCACCACGGCAGTCCCGACAAGGAACCGGCCGTGCGTCTGCGGGTACTCACCGATGCGGGCCGACTGTCGGTGCCGTTCACCACGGGCATTCTCGTCGGCATCGGGGAGACGTACACGGAGCGTGCCGAATCGATCCTCGCGATCCGTGGATCGCACAAGGCGTTCGGGCACATCCAGGAAGTCATCGTGCAGAACTTCCGCGCGAAGGACGACACGGCGATGCGCGGCAGCGACGACGCCGACCTCGAGGAGTTCCGTGCCGCGATCGCCGTCGCCCGGTTGCTGCTCGGTCCCGGCATGCGCATCCAGGCACCGCCGAACCTGGTGTCGCTCGACGAGTGCCGCGCGCTGCTGGAGGCGGGCGTCGACGACTGGGGTGGCGTGTCGCCGCTGACCCCCGACCACGTCAATCCCGAACGCCCGTGGCCGAACCTGGACACGCTCGCGCGGCTCAGCGCCGACGCGGGCTTCACCCTCACCGAACGTGTCGCCGCGCAGCCGGAGTACGTGCTGGCCGGGCAGCCGTGGATCGACCCGCGGATCAGCACGCACGTCGCCGCCCTCGTCGACGCGGAGACCGGGTTGGCCCGCGACGTGATCCCCTCGGGGCTGCCCTGGCAGGAGCCGGACATCGACTGGGAGTCGTCGGGGCGCGTCGATCTGAACTCCGACATCGACGTGACGGGCCGCAACACCGAGACCCGCTCCGACCTGGGCAGCGCATTCGGTGACTGGGACACGGTGCGTGAGCAGGTCCTCGCGCTCGGCGAGTCCGCGCCGGTGCGCCTCGACAGCGATGTGCTGTCGGCGTTGAGGTCCGCGGAACGCGACCCCGGCGGCTGCTCCGACGCCGAGTACGTCGCGCTCGCGAACGCCGACGGTGCCGGACTGGAGGCACTGGTCGCGCTCGCCGACCGATTGCGCCGCGACACCGTCGGTGACGACGTCACCTACGTCGTGAACAGGAACATCAACTTCACCAACATCTGCTACACCGGATGCCGATTCTGCGCGTTCGCGCAGCGCAAGGGCGACGCCGACGCGTTCACCCTGTCGGCGCAGGAGGTCGCGGACCGGGCGTGGGAGGCGCACGTCGCCGGCGCCACCGAGGTGTGTATGCAGGGCGGTATCGATCCGGAACTGCCCGTGACGGGGTACGCCGATCTGGTGCGGGCCGTCAAGCAGCGGGTGCCGTCGATGCACGTGCACGCGTTCTCTCCGATGGAGATCGTCAACGGGGTCGCCCGCAGCGGTACGTCGCTGCGGGACTGGCTCACCGAGTTGCGGGATGCGGGCCTCGACACGATCCCGGGTACCGCCGCGGAGATCCTCGACGACGAGGTGCGCTGGGTGCTCACGAAGGGCAAGCTGCCCACCGCGGAATGGATCGACGTGGTCACCACCGCGCACGAGGTGGGGCTGCGGTCGAGCTCCACGATGATGTACGGCCACGTGGACCGGCCGCACCACTGGGTGGGTCACCTGAACGTGCTGCGCGGCATCCAGGACCGCACGGGTGGTTTCACCGAGTTCGTGCTGCTCCCGTTCGTGCACCAGTCGTCGCCGCTGTACCTGGCGGGTGCGTCACGGCCGGGCCCGACGATGCGCGACAATCGTGCCGCACACGCACTGGCGCGCGTCATGCTGCACGGTCGTGTCGACAACATCCAGACGAGTTGGGTCAAGCTCGGTGTCCAGGGCACCCGGGCGATGCTCGAGGGCGGCGCGAACGACCTGGGCGGCACGCTGATGGAGGAGACCATCTCGCGGATGGCGGGGTCGCAGCACGGGTCGGAGAAGACCGTCGCCGAGCTCGTCGCGATCGCCGAGGGCATCGGCCGTCCCGCTCGGGAACGGACCACCGCGTACGCCCGCCGCGAAGTCGGGATCTCTGCTCGCTAGTATCCGTCCCGCCTCCGTCGGGCGAAGTCAGGGCACCCTAAGCGGTGGGGGTGGTCGGCGTGCGGGGGATACTGGTGTGCGGTGGGCGCCGACTACGCCCGATTCGCTGGGACCGTGAGGGTCGGCGGGCTTACAGAGAGGCAGGGAGAACAGCAGTGACGTACACGATTGCGGAACCGTGCGTGGACGTGATGGACAAGGCATGCATCGAGGAATGCCCCGTCGACTGCATCTACGAAGGTGGACGCAGCCTGTACATCCATCCCGACGAGTGCGTCGACTGCGGAGCCTGTGAGCCGGTCTGCCCGGTCGAGGCGATCTTCTACGAGGACGACGTGCCGGACGAGTGGTCCGAGTACGTGCAGGCCAACATCGATTTCTTCAAGGATCTGGGTTCGCCGGGTGGTGCCGCGAAGCTCGGCAAGGTCGACTACGACCCGCCGTTCGTGAAGAACCTCCCTCCGATGGGTGAGGAATAGGTCGCAGTGACCGAACGTGTGCGACGGTCGGTCGCGAAGAATCTCCCGGATTTCCCGTGGGATTCGCTGACCGAGGCCAAGGCCCGCGCGTCCGAGCATCCCGGCGGCATCGTCAACCTGTCGGTGGGGACACCGGTCGACCCGGTGGATCCGCTGATCCGTGATGCGCTCGCGTCGGTGGCGGAGGAACCGGGATACCCGACGACGCACGGCACCCCGGCGCTGCGTGCCGCGGCCGTGGGTGCGCTCGCACGGCGTTACGGCATCACGGGTCTGTCGGACGACGCGGTCCTTCCGGCGATCGGCACCAAGGAGATGATCGCCTGGATGCCGACGCTCCTCGGTCTCGGGCCGTCGGATCTCGTCGTCATCCCCGAACTCGCCTATCCGACCTACGAGGTCGGCGGGTTGTTGGCGCGCACACGACTGATCCGCGCCGACGGCCTCAACCGTCTGGGCCCGGAGACCGCGTCACTGGTGTTCGTGAACTCGCCGTCCAACCCGACCGGCAAGGTCCTGGGGCTCGAGCATCTGCGCAAGGTCGTCGACTGGGCGCGTACCCGCGACGCGGTCGTCGTCTCCGACGAGTGCTACCTGGGGCTCACCTGGGAGGGCGAGGCCCTGTCGATCCTCCATCCGAGCGTGTGCGACGGCGATCACACCAATCTGCTTGCGGTGCATTCGCTGTCGAAGACGTCGAATCTCGCGAGCTACCGCGCCGGTTTCGTCACCGGCGACGCGGATCTGGTGGCCGACCTGCTCGAGGTGCGCAAGCACTCCGGCATGATGCTGCCGTTGCCGATCCAGGCGGCGATGACCGCGGCCCTGAACGACGACGAGCACGAGAACGCTCAGCGCGAACGTTACCGCGAACGTCGCCGGATCCTGCTCGACGCGGTCCGCGGTGCCGGCTTCACCGTCGACCATTCGGAGGCCGGCCTGTACCTGTGGGCGACCCGCGGTGAGGAGTGCCGCCGCACCGTCGACTGGTTCGCCGAGCGCGGCATCCTCGTCGCGCCGGGCGAGTTCTACGGCCCGGGTGGAGTCCAGCACGTGCGGATCGCGCTGACCGCGACCGACGAGCGCATCGCCGCTGCCGCCGACCGCCTGACGTAACCCGCGGGGCGCGCACCCCGTACCTGCGCCTGCCCCCGTCCGAGCGAGTGGTACACCCGATCGATCGAATCGAGCGAGCGATACACTCGCTCACCCCGCCGGGGGTGGGGGAGGGCGACGCGGTGGCATATTCGGCCCGCGGTCCGCGGTGTCGGCGCTACCCTGGGCCCAGGAGGCACCATGGACGCCGTCACTGTTGTTCCAGAGCCGACCAACGAGCCGGTGCACACGTACGCACCGGAGACACCCGAGCGTGCACGGTTGCGACACGCGCTGTCCGAGCTGACATCCGAGCCCCGCGACCTGCCGCACGTGATCGGCGGCGAACACCTGCACGGCGAAGGCGACCGGGTGGACGTCGTGCAACCGCACAACCATCACAGCGTGCTGGGTACGTACCGCACCGCGACGGGCGCCGAGGCCGGTGAGGCGATCGAGGCCGCGACCGCCGCCGCACCCGCGTGGCGTGACATGCCGTTCGACGCCCGCGCCGCGATCCTGCTGCGCGCCGCTGATCTCATGGCCGGTCCGTGGCGCGAGACGATCGCGGCGGCGACGATGCTCGGGCAGTCGAAGTCGGTGCAGCAGGCCGAGATCGACGCGCCGTGCGAACTCGTCGACTTCTGGCGGTTCAACGTGCACTTCGCGCGGCAGATCCTCGCCGAACAGCCGCGGTCGTCGACGGGCGTGTGGAATCGCACCGACCACCGTCCGCTCGAAGGCTTCGTGTACGCGGTGACACCGTTCAACTTCACGGCGATCGCCGGAAACCTGCCCACCGCGCCCGCGCTGATGGGCAACACGGTGATCTGGAAACCGTCTCCGACGCAGACGTTCGCGGCGTACTGGACCATGCTTGTGCTCGAGGAGGCGGGCCTGCCGCCGGGGGTGATCAACCTGCTCACCGGTGACGGCCGCGCCGTGTCCGACGTGGTTCTGCGCGACCGGCGACTGGCGGGCCTGCACTTCACCGGGTCCGTCGCCACGTTCCGGCACCTGTGGCGGCAGATCGGCGAGAACATCGACCGATACCGGTCCTACCCGCGGATCGTGGGGGAGACCGGCGGCAAGGACTTCGTTGTCGCGCATCCGTCCTGCGACCCGGCTGCGTTGTCCACCGCACTGATCCGTGGCGCGTTCGAGTACCAGGGCCAGAAGTGTTCCGCGGCGTCGCGGGCATTCGTGCCGCGGTCGGTGTGGGCGCGGATGCGCGGGACCTTCCTCGACGAGGTCGACTCGCTCACCTTCGGTGACGTCACCGACCTGACGAACTTCGGGGGCGCGCTCATCGACCGTGCGGCCTACGAGAAGGTCGTCCGCGCGCTCGACCGTGCCCGCGACCGCGCGTCCGTGGAGATCGCGGTGGGCGGGGGCTACGACCAGTGGGTGGGCTGGTTCGTGCGGCCCACCGTTCTGCTCGTCGACGATCCCGGCGACGAGGCGCTGCGCACGGAGTTCTTCGGGCCGCTGCTGAGCATCCACCTGTACGACGACACCGTGCCGGGGGCGTGGGAGCGGGTTCTCGGGATGATCGACAGCGGAACGGACTACGCGTTGACGGGTGCGGTGATCGCGCAGGATCGTGCCGCGATCGAGCAGGCGGCGTCGGCACTGCGCTTCGCCGCGGGCAACTTCTACGTCAACGACAAACCGACCGGCGCGGTCGTCGGGCAGCAGCCGTTCGGGGGTGCCCGCGCGTCCGGCACGGACGACAAGGCGGGGTCGCCGCTGAACCTGCTGCGCTGGGTGTCTCCGCGCGCCATCAAGGAGACGTTCGTTCCGCCGACGGATCACCGCTACCCGCACATGGAACCCGAACCGTGACGCACCCCGTCCTGTCGAACCCGCTGCGGCCCGCGATCCTCGCCGCGGCACGGTCCTCGCGGGTACGCCGTCTCGTCACCACCGCACCGCCCACGCGGCGGCTCGTCGACCGGTTCGTCGCCGGCGACAGCCTCCCGGCCGCGCTCGCCGTCGCGGAAGGTCTGCTGGCGTCGGGTCGGGCCGTGAGCATCGACCATCTGGGCGAGGACACCCTCGACCCGGATCAGGCCCGCGTCGTCGTCGACGAGTACCGGGCGCTGCTCGCGGGGTTGGGCGCCGTACGCGAGCGGGCGTCCACCGTGTTCGGTGGTGATCCGGCGGTGGAGGTCTCCGTGAAACTCACCGCGCTCGGTCTGTCGCTGGGGGCCGACGGCCCGCGGATCGCGCTCGACCGTGCTCGCGCGATCTGCTCGGCGGCCGACACCGCCGGGGTGTGGGTGACGGTCGACGCCGAGGACCACACGGTCACCGACGACACCCTGCAGATCGTGCGTGAACTGCGCCGGGACCACCCGTGGGTCGGCGCGGTGCTGCAGGCGTATCTGTACCGGACGGAACAGGACTGCCGGGAGTTGGCCGGAGCGGGGTCGCGGGTGCGACTGTGCAAGGGCGCCTACGACGAACCGGCGGCGGTCGCGTACCGCGATCGCGCCGACGTCGACGAGTCCTACCGCCGTTGCCTGCGCATCCTCGTGGAGGGTGACGGGTATCCGATGGTGGCCTCGCACGACCCGGCGATGATCGCGCTCACCGATGCCCTCTGCGCGGAGGCCGGTCGGGGCCCCGACCGGTTCGAACACCAGATGCTGTTCGGGATCAGGGACCGTGAGCAGCTGCGACTCGCGGGCGCGGGCCGGCGGATGCGGGTGTACGTGCCGTACGGGTCGCAGTGGTACGGCTACCTGATGCGCCGCATCGCCGAGCGGCCGTCGAACCTGAGGTTCTTCGTCCGATCCGTGCTCGGTCGCGACTGATCCGTGAGCTGTCGGCGTCGGGCGGTACATCCGCCGGTACATTGGCGCTCGTGAGCACAGCCGGCGACGATCCACGTTCGTGGGTGCTCTACGTCGTCCTCGTGATCGTGACGGCGTTCGTGGCGGGACCGGACCCGCGCACCGACCGCGCCGCGCGGTCGTGGTGGTGGCCGCCCCCGGTCGCCGCGGTCGTGCTGTGGACGATCGTCGCGATCCCCTCCCTGATCCGGTTGGTGTTCCCGCATCTGCTGGACGTGTTCGTGCGCGTCCCCGACCGGGTGCGCGACGGCCAGTGGTGGCGGGTGATGACCTCGATGCTCGTGCAGTACGGCGGGGTCGCGGGGACCGTGGGGAATCTCCTGGTCCTCGGCGTCGTCGCGATCGCCGCGGTCCGCGTGTGGGGGTGGTATCGGGCGGTGGGGTTGTTCGTCGTCGGTCAACTGTTGTGGGGGCTGTTCACGTCGTTCGTCGAACCGTCGTCCGGTGCGGGGGCGTCGGGTGCGACATTCGCTCTCGCCGCGTCCGTGGCGGGACTGTGGCCCGTGGTCGGGGCCGCCCGCTACCTGCTCGTCGCGTCCGGTGTCACGCTCGTCGTGGGGATCGGGCTCGTCGCGTGGGGCGACGCGCACGGCGTCGCCGTCCTCATCGGCATGCTCCTCGGTGCGGTGGTGGGGACGGTTCTGCCGCCTCCGGACAGGCCCGTGCCCACCGGCGCGGCACCCCGCGGCGATGTGGGATCGTGATCGTCGTGTCCGCTCTGCTTCGTTCCCTGAATCCGATCGCCGTCGCGCGGGGCGACGACGTGCCCGACGCCGTCCGGATCGACGGCCACACCCTCTCGCGCAGCGACGTGCTCGGAGCGGCGACGGCGGTCGCCGCGCGGGTGTCGCGCGCCGACCGGGTCGCGGTCGTCGCGACGCCCACGGCGACGACCGTCGTCGCGGTCGTCGGGTGCCTGCTCGCCGGTGTGACGGTCGTGCCGGTGCCGCCGGATTCGGGTCCGGCCGAGCTCGCACACATCCTGACCGATTCGGGTGCGCAGGCGTGGCTCGGTCCGGCTCCGGAGGTCGCCGGCGACGGGATTCCGGAACTGCCGGTGCTGCCGGTGCGTCTCCACGCCCGCGACTGGCATCACGTGCCGGAACCGGATCCGTCGCGGATCGCGTTCGTGCTGTACACGTCGGGGACGACGGGCGCGCCGAAGGGGGTGCTGCTGAGTCGTCGCGCGGTCGCGGCGGGGCTCGATGCACTCGCGGAGGCATGGGACTGGAGCGCCCGCGACACCCTCGTGCACGGGCTTCCGCTGTTCCACGTCCACGGACTGATCCTCGGCGTGGTCGGTGCGTTGCGGACGGGCAGTCGGTTGATCCACACCGGCAGGCCCACTCCGCAGGCCTACGCGGAGGCCGGCGGTTCCCTGTATTTCGGGGTGCCGACGGTGTGGACGCGGATGGTCGAGGACGAGGACTGTGCGCGGGCCCTGAGCGGTGCGCGACTGTTGGTGTCGGGGAGTGCGCCGCTGCCCGTACCGGTGTTCGAGAGGCTCCGGGAGTTGACGGGACTCACCCCGATCGAGCGGTACGGGATGAGCGAGACGATGCTGACGCTGAGCACCCGCGTCGACGGTGAGCGACGCCCCGGTTGGGTGGGGACGCCGGTCGCGGGGGTGGAGACGAGGTTGCGCGACGAGCAGGGGCGCGACGTGCCGCACGACGGCGAGAGCATCGGGGTGTTGCAGGTGCGGGGACCGATGCTGTTCGACGGCTATCTGAACCGTCCCGAGGCGACCGCGGAGGCGTGGACCGACGACGGCTGGTTCGTCACCGGTGATGTCGCGGTGATCGATGCCGGTGGCTTCCATGGGATCGTGGGTCGTGAGTCGACGGACCTGATCAAATCGGGTGGTTTCCGGGTCGGTGCCGGCGAGATCGAGACGGTGCTGTTGGGGCATCCCGCGGTGCGGGAGGTGGCGGTGGCCGGGCTGCCCGACAGTGACCTGGGACAGCGCATCGTCGCGTTCGTGGTGCCTTTCGACGACGGGCCGGAGGTGGTCGCAGACGAATTGATCGAACTGGTGGCCGGGCGACTCTCCGTCCACAAGCGCCCCCGCGAGGTGCGGGTAGTGAGGTCACTGCCGCGTAACGCCATGGGAAAGGTGCAGAAGAAACTGTTGCAGTGACCGGTGTGACAGAACAATTCTCCGGGCTGTCGCGGTTGTGATCGGAAACTCGACGCAAAGTGGGCTGGGGGGTTGCATGTGTCACACAACGGGCGGATTGTGCTACTGCACAGTAATAAGTAGTTCCACTCACGTCGATGGGGGATTAGAGGATGACTCTGACGGATCAGGTCCGGGACGTCGAGCGGGCGCAGGGGACCACCGGCAGGACCGATTCGGTGCCGGTGTTCGTCATCGCCGGCACACCCGCCTCGGCGCCGTTGCGTGACCTGGCGGGTGTGACCCGCAGGCTGGTCGCGCACTTCGCCGACAACGTCGCACCGTGCTCGCTGCGGGCCGGCGAGACCCTGCGCGGCGACGTCACCGAGGTCACCGTGCGTTGCCTGCGGATCGCGATCCGCCTGCTCGACCACGGTGAGCTACCGTCCGATGCCGATCTCGCCGATCTGCGCGGCAGCGCCGCCCAGTGGGCGCGCGCAGGATTCCGGCTCGAATACATGCTGCGCCTGTATCACGAGGGGATCCGGGTGAGCTGGGAGCTGGTCAGCGACCGCGCACGAGAGGGCGACGTGGCGTCGGTCACCGCCGCGTCGCGGCTGTGGATGGAGCTGCTCGAGCGCGTCACCGTCGCGGCGACCACCGGATTCGTGGCCGAGGTCGAGGCCATCCGCCGTGAGCGGGACGTCGCCGCGCAGGAACTCGTGGCCGCACTCCTGGGGGGCCACGACGCCGAGTCGGTCGCGCGCCGGTCGGGCCTCGAACTCGCCGAGACCTACACGGTGCTCGCACTGTCGCTCGCTCGGCACCCGGACGAACGCAATCCGCACGTGCGCCCCGAGGTGGTCGCCCGCAGGGTTCTGCGCCGCGTCGAGGTCGAGCTCGAGGCGCTCTGCGAGGGCTCCCATCTCACGTTGCTGGGCCCCGAGGGCGGCACGGTGCTGCTGGCGGGTGCGTCGGCCACGGTCGCGGTCGACGATCTGCGTCGCCGGATCGAGACGGTGGCGGGTGTGTCGGTGATGGTCACCTTGGTGCACGCCACCGTGCCCGAGGTACCGGCGGCCGCGAAGCAGGCACACGAGCTGCTCGATCTGGTGCGGCACCTGGGTCGCCCGGTCGGTTCGTACGGCATGAACGATCTGGCGCTCGAATATCAGCTGACGCGGCCCGGCCCGGCCCGGCGGCACCTGGCCCGCGTGCTCGATCCGCTCGACGACGCACCCGAGCTCGTCGAGACGCTCGAGACCCACATCGCGCACGACCTGAGCCGGCAGCTGACGGCCCGCACACTGCACGTGCACGCGAACACCGTCGACTACCGGCTCAAGAGGGTGGCGCAGTTGACGGGATTCGATCCGACACGGCCGTCCGGTCTGCGGCAGCTGCAGGCCGCGATCACCGCGCGGCGGCTCGAGTCGATGGCCGCGGAACGCGAGATCCTCGCGGTGCGCTGACCACCCGTGCGCAC
>NZ_JAIYEP010000064.1 GCF_020515525.1 Rhodococcus yananensis | reverse complement strand
TTCCGATCGGCCCCGCTCCGCCCGGAGCGGGGCCTTCGTCGTGGAGCCTCGAGGCGGCGGTCTAGAATGAGCGCGTGGTCATCTTCTTCGAAGCTCTGCTTGTCCTTGCGGCCCTCCTCATCACGTGGTTCGCGCTGTACACGATCTACCGCCTGGTCACCGACGAGTCGTGACGGCCGACGCAGACGGAGCCGCCGGCGACGCCCGGCGCAGCGGAAACGACGCGATCGCGCGGGCCGAGGAACGCGCCAGGGTCACGGCGGAACTCAACGTCCCCACCCTGGCCGGGCTTCCGGGCCCCGAGGACACCGCGAATCTGCGTCTCGGCCCCGATCTGAATCCCGCCCTGCTCGCGTTGCTGCCGCTCGTCGGTGTGTGGCGCGGCGAGGGCGAGGGCAACGATCCGGAGTCCGGCGACTACCGGTTCGGCCAGCAGATCACGGTCTCGCACGACGGCGACCCCTTCCTCGTCTGGGAGGCACGGTCGTGGCGTCTCGACGCCGACGGCCGGTTCGCCGGGCATCATCGCCGCGAATCCGGCTACTGGCGTGTCGCGGGGACCGACGCCCCCGACGGCGACGATCCCGAGACGCTCGAACTGCTGCTCACCCACAGCTCCGGCGTCGTGGAGTTGTACTACGGCACGGCCCTGACGCAGTCGTCCTGGGAACTCGCCACCGACGTCGTGATCCGCAGCCGGTCGGGTGAGGTCGTGGGCGGGGCGAAGCGCCTGTACGGCATCGTCGAGGACGGCGATCTCGCGTACGTCGAGGAACGGGTCGACGCCGATGGTGACCTGACCCCGCGGATGTCCGCGCGCCTGTCCCGCTACATCGGCTGACACACCACCGCTACCCGCCACGACACCTGTCCGGTGACGCGGACGGCCCCCGAGCCGTGTCGCGGAACCGGACGATGTCCTGGTCCCGCGTGTCCCGGCCGGACGACCGGGGAGCTCGGGGGCCGGGTGACCACCTGGGATTCGCCGGCTTCGATCCGTCGGTGAATTCCATCGGCGTCACGCAGCTAGCTGGTGGTCACCTCACGTGTCCGAATGCAGATCACTTCCAGACCACCTCCTTCCTCGTGTACCAGCGAAGCTACGCGCCCGCCGGACACTCCCGCAACGCAATTTCGGCGTCGACGTCACAGGATCATGTCCTGTGGACGCAGCAGTTCCCGCGCCGACAGCCCCGCCCCCGACCGCACCGATTCGGATTCGTCGATCCGCTCGAGCGGATCCGCAGCGATGTACGGCCTCAGGCCCAGCCCGGTGATGTCCGCGACCCTGCGCACCGGCACCTGGTAGGTGCGATACGCACCGAACGAGAAGTCCTCCGGCCCCGCACGGAACTCGTCGAGCATCGCCTCCTGGCTGAGCAGGTAGGCCGTCGCCGACGGGCTGCCGTCACGCCGCACCATGGCGACCACCTTCCAGAACTGCCGCGGCAACGTGATTCCGCGGTAGGGCGGGTCGTCGTCGGCGAGGACCGGCCCGGTGAACACCGCGATCCGCAGGTCGGCGCTGTCCGCGCCCCGCAGGACGTAGTCCTCGAGTCCCGACCACAGGGTGCGTCCCGCGTTGAAGTCGTGGTGTTGCGGGCTGCAGTTGGTGAAGTGGAAGGTGTCGTCGTTCGCGGCCCGCGCGGACGGTCCCCACGCGGGGTCGAGTCGCCGCACCAGATGGCCCCGATCCAACGGGTTGTCCCGGTAGACGGCCTCGTCGGTCTGCTCGCCCGACGCGATCCGCGGGTCCCGGATCCAGCGGTCACGGCCCCGTGTCGGCCTCTCGAGTGCGGCACCGTCGATGCACACCGCCGTGAACAGCGCCATCCGTCTGCGCCGGTGCATCACGATGCTGAAATGGTGGTAGCGCAGTTCGTCCGAGGCGACGTCGGCCCAGCGGTCGTCGAGTTCCGGTAGCGGGAGGTCGACACCCAGGAAGGTCGGATCGTAGCCGCCGCGCGCACCGTAGTCGGGGTCGACGGCACGTGCCTCCCGGCTCCCCACCGGCTCACCGTCCGGGTACGGCTCGGATTCGTCGGCGGCGGTCCCCGCCGGGCCGGCACTGTCGCCGACCTCGACGAGTTCGTCGACCAGCCGTCGTCGATCGGGCGTGAGGTCCCACGACCGCAGCGCCGCGAGCACCGCACTGATGCGTACGCCTTCGTTGACCACGCCCCCGGTGTCCCGCCGGTCCGGGTCCGGCACGCTCGCGTGGTGCAGCGCGACGACCTCCCACTGATCGTTGAACACCGGCGAGCCCGACGATCCCGGTTCGGTGTCGGCGGTGTAGTGCACGAACTGTTCCGGGATGTCGACGAGACGGTTCTCCCGCAGCACGATCTCCTTCTTGCGGCCGCCCGGATGCTGCACGATGGTGACGTACTCCCCGATGATCACGGTGCCCTGCCGCGCCGTGAGCCGGTTGAATCCGAACCGGTCCAGTTCACCCGGGGGTGCGTCGACCGCCACCAGTGCGAAGTCCCGTCGTCGGTCGGCGACGAAGAACCGGTCGGGATCCAGACCGAAGCTGCTGGGTTCGACGTGTGCGCCACCGACACCGTCGCGGTAGTCGAACTCGATCCGGCTGGCCCGCGCGGTCTGCGCATCGGGGAGGACGTGGTGGTTGGTGAGCAGCAGTGTCCGCGACACCATGAACGCGGTGCCGTATCCGCGCGGGCGACCACCCCGCACGTCGATGTGCACGCGACCCACCGACCGGGCCGCCACGACACCCTCGTCGAGATAGCGCACGGCGAGGAAGTCCGCGGCGTTGATGATGCGTTCGAGGTCGACGTCGCGCGGATCGGTCGGGCCACCGGCCCGGGTGAGGTCGGCGACCGGGGCGGGCACATCCGCCCCGGCGGGCGCATAGTAGTTGCCGATCCGTGCCAGGCGTTTGCGGATCCGCAGTCCCGAGTCCGCCTCGGCGAGCCCGTTCGGCCGCGCCAGTGTCTTCTCGTGAGCGTCGCGTTCGGGTTCGCGGGCGTCGAGACGCCGGCGAGCGGCGTCCACTTGGATGTCGTATTCGGTGGGTGGCCCACCGCGGGTGTACGGATGGCGGTCGGGCAGACCGTCCGACCGCGTGTCGATGATGCTCATCTGTGTCCCCTGCCGTCGGTGCACGCCCAGTCTCACGGCGGGCTGCGGCGGGGGCACGCGTAGTGCACTACCCGACCTCGGTACCCGGCCCGGCCTCGGAGCCGACCCGGACGTGCAGCACCCGATCGGCGGCGGTGTCGTCCGGCAACTGATGGGTGACGAGCACGACGGCACGACCGGGGTCGACGAGTCCGGACGACCGGTCGAGCAACTGCCGCTGCAGGTGCGCGGCATCGGTCGCGTCGAGGTGCTCGGCGGGTTCGTCGAGCAGCAGCACCGTCGCCGGCGACAGCAACGCCCGTGCCAACAGCAGTCGTCGACGCTGCCCTCCCGACACCGCCCGCGCCCCCGCCTGCAGGGACGTGTGCACCCCGTCGGGCAACGATGCGACCCAGCCACCGAGTCCGACGGCGGCGAGCACCGCGTGTGCCTCCGCCTCGGCGACGTCGCCGCGCGCAACCCGCAGGTTCTCCAGGATCGACGTGTCGAACACGTGCGCGTCCTCGGCGAAGAACCCGACACGACGTCGCAACGCCGCCGGATCCAGATCGGCGAGATCGACGCCGTCGAGGGTGACGCTGCCCGCCGCCGGCGGCAGCAGACCCGCGAGGGTCATCAGGGTCGTGGTCTTACCGCTGCCGCTGGCGCCGACGATGGCGATCCTGGCGCCGGGTTCGACGTCGACGTCGACGGCCTCGGTGACGACGCCACCGGGCCAGGCACTGCGCAGCCCGGTGGCGCGGAGTCCGCCCGGTCCGTCCGCGGATGCGGTGCCGTGCGGGACGGGTCGTTCGGCGCGGTCGAGGAGTTCGACGATCCGCGTGGCCGCGAGCCGCGCACGGCTCAGTGTCTTCGCTGCGCCGGGCAGCGGCTCGGTGGCCTCGAAGGCCGACAGCGGCAACAACACCAGGATCCCCAGCGTCGTCACGGCGATCGTGTCGGGTCCCGATCCGATCGCGACGATTCCGACGAGGAGGGAGCCGAGGACGGCCGCGCCGAGTGCGAGGGGCGCGGCGGCGTCGGCGAACGCGGCGGGTACGGCGGACCGGTCGGTGGCCCGCACCGAGGCGATGTTCGCGGTACGGGCACGCCGAGTCGTCGTGCCGAGCCGCCCCGCGACCCGTAGTTCCGCGGCGTGGTCGAGGACGGTGACGGCGGTCTCCGTGAACCGGGTGCGTTCGGCGTCGCCGTCGGCGTCGGCGCGGGCCGCGGCGCGCGCCGACGCGCGGGGTGCCACGACACCGGCCACGAGCAGCGCCCCGGCGAGGATCGCGCCGGCCGCGGGTGCGATGACGCCGACGGTGACGACGGCGGCGACACCGAGGACTGCCGCGACGGCGATGGGCACGAGCGCGCGCACCACGACGTCACCGAGCGCGTCGACGTCGGCGCCGGTGCGGGCCAGCAGATCGCCCCGGGCGAGTCCGGCGGCGGCCGCGGGATCGCCTTCGGCGAGCCGCCGGTACAGCCCGGCCCGGGCCGCGGTGGTGCCGCGCAGGGCCGTGTCGTGGGTGGCGATCCGTTCGAGATAGCGGAAGATGCCGCGGGAGATACCGAGTGCGCGCACCGCGACGACAGCGACGGTGAGGTCGAGCACCGGGGGCATCTCCCACGCGCGGATGATCAGCCACGCCGACAGCCCGGCGAGGGTCAGGGCGCTGCCGAGGGTCGCGACACCGGCCAGGATCGCGAGCAGCACCCGTCGGGGTTCGAGTTCGAGCAGCGCCATGGCGCGACGCAGATCGCTCATCGTGATTCCCCCTCGTGTGCCGTCACGACGTTTCCTGAGCGTGCACGGTGACGACCCGGTCGGCGATCGCGAGGAGAGCGGGCCGGTGCGCGACGATCACGACGGTGCGGCCGCGGCGGGCGAGCGCGCGGAGGGTGTCGAGAACGGTCCGTTCGGCGGTGTCGTCGAGGTGCGCGGTGGGTTCGTCGAGCAACAGCACCGGCCGGTCCGATGCGAGGGTGCGGGTGAGGGCGAGTCGTTGCCGCTGGCCGAGCGACAGTCCGGTTCCGCCGGTTCCGACGACGGTGTTCCAGCCGTCTGCGACCTCGGCGAGCACCCGGTCGAAGCCCGTTGCCGCGCAGATCGCGTCGAGCCCGGGGTCGTCGGGGTCCGCACCGGTGAGGCGCAGGTTGTCGGCGAGGGTTCCGGGCAGCAGCACCGGGCGCTGCGGGAGCCACGCGACCGACGACCACCACGATTCGTCGGCGGCGACGGGGTGACCGTCCACGGTGACGGTGCCCTCGGCGATGTCGGTGAGGCCGAGGACGGCGAGCAGCGCGGTGGACTTGCCGGAGCCGTTCGGTCCGGTGAGCGCGGTGATCTCGCCGGGTCGGCAGACGGCGTCGAGCCGATGCGGGGCGCAGCCGTCGCGACCGGTCACCGACAGACCGTCGATGACGATGCGGGCGGCGGTGACCGGCCGTGCGGATCGGTGCGCGGCCCGGCCGCGTCGGCGGCGCGGACCGGGCCGATCGAGGATCGCGAATGCGCGTTCCGCAGCGGCCATGCCGTCCTCGGCCGCGTGGAACCTGCTCCCGACGGTCCGCAGCGGACGGTATGCCTCGGGGGCGAGGATCAGTGCGACGATGCCCGCCTCGAGGGGCATCCCGCCGTGCACGAGCCGCATCCCGATGGTGACGGCGACGAGCGCCACCGACAACGTGGCGAGGAACTCGAGGACGGTGCCGGACAGGAACGCGACCCGCAGCGCCGACATGGTGGTGCGGCGGTGATCGTCGCCGAGTTCACGGACCCTCGTCTCGGGTCCGCGTTCCCGGCCCAGTGCACGCAGGGTGGGCAGGCCGGCGAGAAGGTCCAGCAGTTGCGACGACAGCGTGGTCATCGCCGCGAGGGTGCGGTCGGATTTCCCCTTGGTGAGCAGCCCGATGAGGATCATGAAGATCGGGATCAGGGGCAGTGTGATCACCACGATCACCGCGGAGGTGAGGTCGTGCAGGGCGATGACCACGACGGTGATCGGGGTGAGGATCACCGCGAGGATCAGCGCCGGCAGATAGCCGGTGAGGTATTCGCCGAGTCCGTCGAGTCCGCGGGTGAGGACCGTGGCGATCTCGTCGCGACGCGGATCGAGTTCGCGGGGTGTGAGGGTCGCGGCGGCGTCGAGGACGTCGTGTTCGAGTCCGGCGACGACGCGTGTCGCGGCGCGGTGCGCGAAGCGCGACTGCACCCAGGTGACGGCGACCCGCAGGACGATCGCGGCGACGAGGATCGCGAGATCGCGCGCCCAGTCGGCGACGGTACGCGCATCGGTGGTGACGAGTCCCGCGAGGATCCGCCCGATCGTGAGTGCGACGACGACGACCGCGGCGACGTCGACGACGGAGGTGGCGACGGTGAGGACGAGATAACCGCGTGCGGGAGCGGAATGACGCCACAGGCGCGGGTCGACCGGTCCCCGCCGGCGTGGGCCGACGGGGACCGTGTCGGGTGCGGTCGCGGTCCCGATCGCGCCGTCGACCGTCACTTCGCTCCGAGTTTCAGTCCGATCGACGGTGGGATCTGCGGAGCCGAGATGCGCTGGCGGAACACCCAGTACGTCCATCCCTGGTAGAGGAGGACGACGGGCGTCATGATCGCCGCGGCCCACGTCATGACCTTCAGCGTGTAGGGACTCGACGACGCGTTCTCGATGGTCAGCGACCACGCGGGATCGAGGGTCGAGGGCATGACGTTCGGGAACAGCGATGCGAACAGCAGCACGGAGGTGGCGATGATCGCGACGGTGGTGAACACGAACGCCCAGCCTTCGCGTTCGACGGCGGTGAGGGCGGCGACGATCACCAGTGCGACGGCGGCGACACCGACGAGGATCCACGTCCAGCCCTTGCCGTGGTCCAGCTGGGTCCACAGCACGAACCCTCCCGCGACGACGATCGCCGGAACGGCCAGTCGCCGAGCGAGTTTCACGGCGTCCTCACGGACGTCCCCGTCGGTCTTGAGTGCGAGGAAGACCGCGCCGTGCAACGCGAAGACCAGCGCAGTGGTGACACCGCCGAGCAGCGCGTACGGGTTGAGCAGGTCGAACAGGGTGCCGACGAACTGCTTGTCCGCGTCGATCGCGACACCGCGGATGATGTTCGCGAACGCGACGCCCCACAGCACGGCCGGGACCCACGAACCGACGATGATTCCGTAGTCGCATCGTCGACGCCACACGGGATCGTCGATCTTGCCGCGCCATTCGATGGCGCACACCCGCAGGATCAGCGCGAGCAGGATGAGGAGCAGCGGCAGGTAGAACCCGGAGAACAGGGTGGCGTACCACTCCGGGAACGCCGCGAACAGCGCGCCGCCGGCGGTGATGAGCCACACCTCGTTGCCGTCCCAGACGGGGCCGATGGTGTTGAGCATGACCCGTCGCCGGGTGTCGGCGGTCGCGTCGCGGCCCCGGCCGAGGATCGGCATGTGCATGCCGACGCCGAAGTCGAAGCCCTCGAGCACGAAGTATCCGGTGAACAGCACCGCGATCAGGACGAACCAGACTTCCTGAAGTCCCATGACCGATCTCCCCTAGTACGCGAAGGACAGTTGTTTCGGCTGCCCGGTGTCGTCGGAATCGTCGTCGTCGTGGTCGCCGGGCGGCTGCGCGTCGTGCGGGAGCGGACCTTCCATCGCGTAGCGGCGGATCAGCCAGAACCAGACCACCCCGAGTGCGGCGTAGACGACGGTGAACGCGACGAGCGAGGTGATCACCGTGGCCGGCGCATGGTCGGAGACCCCTTGGTCGACGGTGAGACGGATCATGTCCACACCGGTCGGATTCGGGTGCACCACCCACGGCTGGCGACCCATCTCGGTGAAGATCCAGCCCGCGCTGTTGGCGAGGAAGGGGGTGGGTATCGCGGCGATACTCAGCCACGAGAACCACTTCTGGTCGGGAACCCGGCCTCGGCGGGTGACCCACAGTCCGGCGAACGCGAGTGCGGCGGATCCCACGCCGAGGCCGATCATCGCGCGGAACGCCCAGTAGGTGACGAACAGGTTCGGCTTGTAGTTGCCCGGACCGAACTGTTCCTCGTACTGCGCCTGCAGGTCCTCGACGCCCTGCAGGGTCACCCCGGTGAATTCGCCCTGCGCGAGGAAGGGCAGCACGTAGGGCACCTCGAGAACGTGGACGACGCTGTCGCAGTTGTTGTGCGTTCCGATGGTGAGGATCGAGAAGTTCGGATCGGTCTCGGTGTGGCACAGCGATTCCGCGGACGCCATCTTCATGGGTTGCTGCTCGAACATGAGTTTCGCCTGGACGTCGCCGGTGACGAACAGCGCCACACCGGAGACGAGCATCACGAGCAGCCCCATGCGGGTGGCGGGGCGGAACATGCCGCGGGCATCGCCCTCGAGCCGATCGGCTTCCTCCGGCGTGCCGTCGGTCACCTCACCGGATCGAATCGACGCGGCGCGGCGCATGTTCCGTACCATCCACCAGCCGCCGATACCGGCGACGAAGGTGGCCGCGGTGAGCAAACCGCCGGCGACGGCGTGCGGGAAGGCGGCGAGCGCGGTGTTGTTGGTGAGCAGCTCCCAGATACTCGTCAGCTCGGCGCGTCCCGTCTCCGGGTTGTACTCCGCGCCGACGGGGTGCTGCATGAACGAGTTCGCCGCGATGATGAAGTAGGCCGACGCGTTGACGCCGATCGCCACCATCCAGATGGTCGCGAGGTGCACGAGTTTCGGCAGTCGACTCCAACCGAAGATCCACAGCCCCAGGAACGTCGATTCCAGGAAGAACGCGACGAGACCCTCGAGCGCGAGGGGTGCTCCGAAGACGTCTCCGACGAACCGGGAGTATTCGCTCCAGTTCATGCCGAACTGGAACTCCTGCACGATGCCCGTGGCGACACCGAGCGCGAAGTTGATGAGGAACATCTTGCCGAAGAACTTGGTGAGGCGGTACCAGTGGTCCTTCTTCGTGACGACCCACATCGTCTGCATGATGGCGATCATCGGGGCGAGCCCGATGGTCAGCGGCACGAGGATGAAGTGATACACCGTCGTGATCCCGAATTGCCATCGGGACAGGTCCAACACATCCATGGAAACTCCGACCGAAATCAGGTACAGGATCTCGGAATCCGCTCGGGTGTCGCGGTCCCTGCGCCTCATTGTCGCGTCCACGGATCGAACGCGAGGCGTTACTACGCACAGTAGTAGAGAATCGTCGAAGTTCCCGCATCCGGTGTCGATCGACACATGCGCACACCCGATCCGCGCCATCTCACCCGGGCGTGCGCCCGGTCACTACCGCGCGACGGCGACCGCCTCGTCGACGAGCTTCTCGATCTCCCCCGCGAGCGCGTCCGTGGCCATCGTGTGCCCGTCGAGGGTGTGCACCCGCGCCGCCAGCGCGATGCTCGACAGCAGCCACACCCCGTCGGACACGACGAGGTCCGCCGGGCGCACCCCGTCGTACCGCACGGTGAAATCCCGGTCGGCCGCGAGATCGAACAACGCCTGCTGTGTCGTGCCCGGCAGCACACCGTGCTCCGGCGGCGGCGTGATCAGGGTGCGGCCGCGCGCCAGCACCACCGTGGAGCGCGGACCCTCGAGAACGAAGCCCTCGCTGCTGGTGAAGATCACGTCGTCGGCACCGACCGATTCGGCGTGACGCAGCGCCGCCATGTTCGTCGCGTACGACAGGGTCTTCGCGCCGAGCATCTGCCACGGCGACTTCTGCGGGACCTCCACGGAGAACCCCCGCTCGAGGGAGATCACCGACACACCGTCGCGGCGCGCCCCCTCGACCCGCCCCGACACCGGCGTGACCAGAACGAACGCGGTGGGCGTGTCGCCGCCCTCACGCCCCCGCGTGTACACGAGTCGCAGCACGCCCTCGTTCTGCCTGCCCCACTGCTCGGCGGCCATCTCCGCCGCGAGCCGCCACTCGTCGAGATCCGGCTCCGGCAGATCGGCCGCCGACGCGGACGACACCAACCGCGCCAGATGCGCGTCGACCGCGCACACGCGACCGTCACGTACCAGCAGGGTTTCGAACACGCCGTCTCCACGCAGCACCCCGAAGTCGTCGGCATGCAACAGGGGTTCCTGCGCATCCCGCACCTCGCCGTCGAGCGTCACCAGTACGCGATCAGCCATGGGGTCCACCCTAGCCATTGCACCCCTTCCGGTCGCTTCGCCATAGACTGGTGTCGTGGCCGAGATTCCCGTCGTGTCCGACAGTCCGTTGCTCGCGCTCCCCGATGCCGTCGCATCACCACCCCCGAGTCCCGACGAGGGGGTTCCCTGGCACCACGGCGACCCCCTCGCCGAACAGCGCGCCGCCACCCGGTCCGCGGTGGTCGTCGACCGGTCGAACCGTTTCGTCATCGCGGTGTCGGGCAACGAGCGCCTGTCGTGGCTGCACACCATCACCAGCCAGCACGTGCAGGCCCTGCCCGACCGCACGTCGGCCGAGAATCTGAGCCTCGACTCGAACGGTCGCGTCGAACACCACTTCGTCATGACGGACCTGGACGGTGTCACCTGGATCGACACCGAACCCGACCGCGGTCCCGATCTGCTCGGGTTCCTCACGAAGATGGTGTTCTGGGCCCAGGCGGAACCGCGTGACGGCAACGAACTGGCCGTCCTGAGCCTGCTCGGACCCGACTCCACCGGTCCCGCGATCCTCGCCGCGCTGGGTCTCGAAGCGTTGCCCGCCGAACCGTACGGGGCGTTGCCGCTACCCGCCGGCGGGTTCGTGCGCCGCATGCCGTGGCCCACCGAACACGCCTACGATCTGCTCGTCCCCCGCGACCACCTCGTCGAGGTGTTCACCGCGCTCACCGAGGCCGGAGCCCGCCCGGCGGGCAGCTGGGCGTTCGAGGCCCTGCGGGTCGAAGCCGTGCGACCGCGCATCGGACTCGACACCGACGAGCGGACCATCCCCCACGAGGTCCGGTGGATCGGCGGACCGGCCGAGGCCGGCGCCGTCCACCTCGACAAGGGTTGCTATCGCGGTCAGGAGACCGTCGCGCGCGTCCACAACCTCGGTAAACCACCGCGGCACCTGCTGCTGCTGCATCTCGACGGATCCGCCGACAGTCGGCCGGCGCCGGGCGACACGGTGACCGCAGGAAGTCGCAGTGTCGGGCGGATCGGCACGGTGGTCGACCACCACGAGCTCGGCCCCATCGCCCTCGCCCTGGTCAAACGCACGATCGACGCCGGCACCGCACTCTCGGTCGGCGACTGCGCCGCCGCGGTCGACGCGGACTCCGTCCCTTCGGAGGTCACCGTCCAGGCCGGTCGGTTGGCGGTCGAACGATTGCGCGGACGGTGAACGCCACCTCGGGCGAGCCGACGAACACGACCGGACTGGTCCGGTCGGTGTGCGTGCTGCACGCGGTCCGCGACAGCGGCACGCGCCGGGTACCGATCACCGGTATCGACAAGCGTCCCGTCGACGAGGCCGTCCACGTCGGTGTCCTCGGGCTGACCGGGGACCGGCAGTGCGACACGGAGCACCACGGCGGGCGGTTCAAGGCCGTGTACGTGTACGGCGACGACGAGGCGCAGCGCTGGGCGACCGAACTCGGCCGGGAGTTACCCGACGGATGGTTCGGGGAGAACCTGCGGTTGTGCGGCATCGCGACGACCGACGCGGTGATCGGTGAGCGTTGGCGCGTCGGTGACGGCGGTCTCGTCCTCGAGGTCACCGGTCCGCGGACCCCGTGCGGCACCTTCGGTGTGTGGTCGGGTGAACCCGGATGGGTCCGTCGGTTCGCGGCGCGCGGGGACACCGGCGCGTATCTGAAGGTGCTCGCCGAGGGGCCGGTGCGGGCGGGCGACCGGATCGTCGTCGAACACGTCCCCGAGCACAGGGTGACGGTGCGTGATCTGTTCACCGGACGCGACCCCGAGCGGATCGCGGTGATGCTCGAGCAGCAGGACGACCTGTCGCCGAGTGTCGCCGACAAGGCCCGCCGCCGGGTCGCCGGACAGAAGGTGAAGGTGGAGTATTGAGCGTCGAACTGGTCGAAGTGGTGCGCTCCGGTTTCCGGGAGTGCGTCCACCGCGGATCCCTGGTCGTACTCGATCCACGCGGGGAGGTCCTGGTGTCCCTCGGGGAGGTGCACACCCCGATCTATCCGCGGTCGACGAACAAGCCTCTGCAGACCGTCGCGATGCTGCGGCTCGGATTCACCCCGCGGGACACGGCGGAACTGGCGATCGCCACCGCATCACACGAGGGTGAGTCCGATCACGTCGAACTCGTCGAGGACCTGCTGGACGCCACCGGCTTCACCGAACGTGACCTGTTGTGCCCGGCCGATCTGCCGGGCAACGAACTGGCCCGCGCCGAGGTGCTCGCGGCCGGTCGTGGGCCACGCCCGGTCTACATGAACTGTTCGGGCAAGCACGCGGCGATGCTCGCGACGTGCGCCGCCCACGGATGGAGCACCGTCGACTACACCGACGCCGCGCACCCCCTGCAGCGCGCGGTCGCGGAGACGGTTCTCGATCTCACGGGCGACGAGGAGGAGACCGACCTGGGTATCGACGGGTGCGGGTTGCCGATCGTGCCGGTTCCGCTGGTGAATCTGGCACGGGCGTACTCGCGCCTGGTGACCGCGGCGGAAGGCACCCCGGAACGCGCGGTGGCCGACTCGATCCGTGAGCATCCGTACCTCGTGTCGGGGGCGGGCAAGGACGATCTGCGCCTCATGGAGGCCGTGCCCGGGCTCGTGTGCAAGGCGGGCGCGGACGGCATCCACGCCGGTGCCCTGCCCGACGGATCGTCCTTCGCGTTCAAGATCGACGACGGGCACGAGCGGGCGCGGCTTCCCCTCTCCGCGACGATCCTCCGACGGCTCGGCGCGTCGTCCGACGAGCGACTCGCGGGCCTCGCGTCGCAGCCGGTTCTCGGTGGTGGCGTGCGTGTCGGGACCGTCCGCGCCGTCCCCGAAGTGTTCTAGGGACCACATCCGACAACTTGAAAATCGTATTACCGCAGGTCGTGTCGTTCTGAGATGAACCGGACACGGCCGCGGGCGGGTGTGTGGAAGCGCAACGACGTTTTCCACGCTAAAGTGGTGCTCAGGAAAATACTCAACACACCGGGGCCGCCGAATTCCCCAGGCCGCCCCGTCAAAGCGCGAGGGGGTTGGCCATGGGCCGCGGCCGGGCTAAGGCAAAGCAGACCAAGGTTGCAAGGCAACTCAAGTACAGCTCGCCATCCACCGACTTCGACAGCCTTCAGCGAGAGTTGTCTGGAGGTGCATCCAGCTCGCATCGCGACGAGGTCTACGCGGATCAGCGTTCCGGTTGGGACGACGACCACGACGACGACTGGCGTCGCTGACACCAGTGCCCATCAGCGGAGGGGGAGCCGACACACGGCTCCCCCTCCGCTGATGGTGTAGGTGCGACGACCGTTGTTCGGAACGGATGGCACGGCCCCCGCACGGATACCCGCCGTCGGGGCGGACGCTGTCACGAACGAGGGCGGTGCGGCACGTCGTCGACGTCCGCACCGCCCCTCGTCGTCGGCCCGGCACGTCCGGGCCCTCGGAACTCAGAACCGCGGGTGGTCACCCAGCAGCAGGGCACGCTCACCGTCGCCGTCCTGCGCCTTGCGGACCGAACCGAGCGTCCAGCAGTCGATGTGGCGGGCGGTGAGCACCGCCAGAGCCCGGTCGACGTCTTCGGGCGCGACGATCGCGACCATGCCGATGCCCATGTTGAAGGTCTTCTCCATCTCGGCGCGCTCCACACGCCCGCGCTGGGCGATCAGACCGAACACGGGAGCGGGGCTCCACGTCGTGCGGTCGAGCTCGGCGACGAGGCCCTTCGGCATCACCCGCGCGAGATTCGCGGCGAGGCCGCCACCGGTGACATGGCAGAAGGTGCGCACCTCCGTCTCGGCGGCGAGGGCCAGGCAGTCCTTCGCGTAGATGCGGGTGGGCTCGAGCAGCTCTTCGCCGAGGGTGCGGCTGAATTCGTCGACATGCGCCGTCAGGCTCATCTTGCCGATCTCGAGCAGCACCTTGCGGGCCAGTGAGTAACCGTTGGAATGCAGACCCGACGACCCCATCGCGAGGACGACGTCGCCCGGACGGACCCGATCCGGCCCGAGGACCTTCTCCGCCTCGACCACACCGACACCGGTCGCGGAGATGTCGTAGTCGCCGTCCGCCATCACACCCGGATGCTCGGCGGTCTCACCGCCCAGGAGAGCACACCCGGCCTGGACGCAGCCCTCGGCGATGCCCGCGACGATCTCCGCGACCCGCTCCGGCACCACACGCCCGACGGCGATGTAATCCTGCAGGAACAGCGGTTCCGCACCGCACACCACGAGGTCGTCGACGACCATCGCGACGAGGTCCAGACCGACCGTGTCGTGCTTGTCGAGCGCCTGCGCGACCGCGAGCTTGGTGCCCACGCCGTCGGTGGACGCGGCGAGCAGCGGTTCCTTGTAGTCACCCTTGAGTGCGAACAGACCGGCGAAGCCGCCGAGACCGCCGAGCACCTCCGGCCGGGTGGCCCGCTTCGCGTGCGGCGCGAACAGTTCGACGGCCCGATCACCGGCCTCGATGTCCACGCCCGCCGCTGCGTAGGAAGCTCCGGGGGTTGTGTCCTCGGTCATGGGTTGTCGGCTCCCGCCTCGTGTTGAGAAATACTGTCGAACGAAGATGGTCGGTGACCGTCGGAAGGCATGCCGGAAGCACGCCCGGCAGCGCCGACCGCGCACTCACGGTACCCGACCAGGGTCTACGGGCGGCTCAGAACGTCCGCGTTCGCGTTGTCGAGCACGGTCGGTGTCGCCGATTCCGTGTCGACGACACCCTCGAGCACGTCCTTGCCGACGGCGTGCTCGGTGGGCAGCGCGATCGGGTAGTGCCCGTCGAAGCACGCCGCGCACAGGCGCGACGACGGCTGCTCCGTCGCACCGATCATCCCGTCGATCGAGATGTATCCGAGCGAATCCGCGCCGATCGACTGCCGCACCATCTCGACCATCTTGTCGTAGTCGTTCTCACCGGAGTCCGTGTCGCGGGTGCCGGCGCCGTTGGCGATCAGCTCGGCCGGAGACGCGAAGTCGATGCCGTAGAAACACGGCCACTTCACCGGCGACGACGCGATCCGCACGTGGATCTCGAGCGCACCGGCCTCGCGCAGCATGCGGATCAGTGCGCGCTGGGTGTTGCCGCGCACGATCGAGTCGTCGACGACGACGAGACGCTTGCCGCGGATGACCTCGCGGAGCGGATTCAGCTTCAACCGGATGCCGAGCTGGCGGATCGTCTGGCTCGGCTGGATGAACGTGCGCCCGACGTAGGCGTTCTTCATCAGGCCCTGCCCGTACGGCAGCCCCGACCCCTGCGCGTATCCGACCGCGGCGGGAGTACCCGACTCCGGAACGGGGATCACCAGATCCGCGTCGATCGGGTGTTCCTTCGCCAGCCGTCGGCCGATCTCGACGCGCGTCGCGTGCACCGACCGCCCCGCGATCGTGGAGTCCGGTCGGGCCAGGTAGACGTACTCGAACACGCACCCCTTCGGATCGGGTGCCGCGAACCGCGACGAGCGCACCCCGTCGGCGTCGATCGCGAGCAGTTCACCCGGCTCGATGTCGCGCACGAACGATGCACCGACGATGTCGAGGGCCGCGGTCTCGCTGGCCACCACCCAGCCGCGATCCAGCCGACCCAGGCACAGCGGCCGGATCCCCCACGGGTCGCGGGCCGCGTACAGCGTGTGCTCGTCCATGAACGTGAGGCAGAACGCGCCGCGCAGCGTCGGCAGCAGCTTCAGTGCCGCCTCCTCGATCGTGCTGTCGGTGGCCGCGTCCGCGAGCAATGCACCGACGATGTCGGAGTCGGAGGTCGCCGCACCGGGGCGGGACGGATCGATCAGACCGCGCTCGCGAGCACGCTGCGCGAGTTCGGCGGTGTTGACGAGGTTGCCGTTGTGGCCGAGCGCCACGCCCGTCCCCGCGGCGGTGGTGCGGAAGATCGGCTGCGCGTTCTCCCACGTCGTCGATCCGGTCGTCGAATACCGACAGTGTCCGACGGCGATGTGGCCGGGCATCGCGCCGAGGGTCTGTTCGTCGAAGACCTGGCTGACGAGACCGAGGTCCTTGAACACCAGCACCTGGGCACCGTCGGCCACCGCGATGCCCGCGGCCTCCTGGCCGCGGTGCTGCAGGGCGTACAACCCGTAGTACGTGAGTTTCGCCACGTCCTCCCCGGGAGCCCAGACGCCGAAGACGCCGCACTCCTCGCGCGGCTCGTTCTCGGGTTCGTCGGGGGCGAGAAGATTACGTGTGTGAACCGACAGATCGGCACTGGTCACCGGGGTGCTCCCTGAGGGCTGGACAGAATCGGGGCATCCCCATTCTACGGGTCGCCGACGGGGCCTCCGCGCCGCGCACCCCGGTCGAGTCCCCGCCGCCACACACGACTCATCGATCACACCCTCAACAGCGGTAGCCAGTGTGCAACATCCCCCGCCCGCGCGCCCGACGCATCGACACGTCCCGCCCGCACCGCGTCGGCGTAACCATCGATACCGAGAACGAGGCGGAGCCAACTGCGCGGATCGGTCTCCACCACGTTCGGCGGAGTCCCTCGGGTGTGCCGCGGCCCCTCGATGCACTGCACCGCCACGAACGGCGGGACCCGCACCTCGACGCTGGATCCCGGGGCGACCTGCTCGAGTGTGCGGGCACTCAACCGCACCGCTGCTGCGAGATCGGCGCGTGCGGGAACGTCGTCGGTCTCGTCGGCGACCCAGCGGTGCACCCGCAGCACGGCGGAACGGAGATCTGCGGGATCGACTGGTCTGCGAGGCGCCACGGTCCGAGCCTAGCCGCGCGCCGCCACCCGTCCGGCGACCCGCGATCGGTGACGGACATCCCGGACGACGATGCGGTCGGAAGGCCCGGTCGACGACCTACGTCCCGCCGTGCTTCTCGTCGCCGGTGCGTGCCGCGGTCGCGACACGCACCGCGACCGCTCCCCCCACGTTGAGCGCGAGATGCGCGAGGGCCGGTGCGAGCACACTGCCGCTGCCCCGACGGAGCCACGCGAACACCAGCCCCGACAATCCGGTCACCAGAACGGTGCCCGGCACCGAATCTCCCGCCAGGAGCGCGGGCCGCACATGCCACAGTCCGAACACGACGGCCTGCGGGAACGGGCCGATCAACGTGGTGAGCACACCCCGGAACAGCAGTTCCTCCGCAAGGACGGTGCCCATCGGGATGTGCACGCCGATCCATTCGTAGAAGTCGTCACGTCCACCGCCGGTCTCGTCGACGAATCGGGCGCGGAGCACCGGGACCGTCAGCGCCGACAGGTACGCACCTCCGATCACCGTCGCCGCGACGCCACCCCAGCGGAGACCGGCTCGGATCCGGGAGGGGTCCAGGCCCAGCGCCGTCCGGTCGAGACCCGACGCGCGCGCGAGCAGCACGGCCCCGATCCCGGCACCGGCCGCGAGCGCCGCGCGACCGCGCGGCCCGACCCTGCGCGTCGGCAGCATCGCTCCGAGCCCGACGGCGGCGGCCGCCGCCACCGGGCCTTGCCACAACCGCACCTTCACCGGGCGCTCACTTCTCGGGTCCCTGGGTCTTGCGCGCGGCGTCCAACGCGATCCGCACCCGCTCGGTGTCCGCGTCCGTCCACCCCTCCGGCTGGGTGACGGCCACCCAGCCGTCGAGGATCGTGGTGCCGTAGTTGTGCCCGTGCCCGTCCGGAACCCCGGCCGCATTCGTCAGGTCTGCTGTCACCTGCCAGAACGTGACCACCGGGAACCAGCGCATCTCCGGGAGCCGATCGGGCCCCGGCGGCTCCGACAACCAGTCGGGCCGGGTGAAGAGCAGGTCCGGCGACCACCACACCACCGGATCCGACGCGTGCTGGATGTACAGCACGCGCGGAGACAACCATTGTGTGTCGGGTTCGTCGATGTCCTCGCGTTCGTCGGCGAACCGGACGACGAGCCCGTCGGCGTAGACGGGTTCGACCTCGGGAGTCCCCGGGTCACGCCGGGCGACGAGCTGGCCCCACAGACGGTTCGAGTTCGGCGGACCGACCCAGAGCACACCGTCGACGGTTTCCCGGATCGCGGCGAGGGTGTCGAAGGCGCCCTCCCCGGACTGGGTTCCGAGGCTCTCCCCGTAGACGTACAGTTCGGGGCGACGATCCTCCGGAACCTGAAGCCAACGTTCGTGGACGCGATCGATGAGCATCCGGCCCGCGTCGGCGGCCTTCTCCCGGTCGGCGAGGAACGAGATCCAACTCGGCAGATACGAGTACTGCCACGCCACCATCGCGAGATCACCGTTGTGGACGAGTTCCATCGCCTGCGCGGCAGTGGGATTGACCCATCCGGTTCCGGTGGTGGGGATCAGCACGAGCGCCGAACGATCGAACGCGCCCGTGCGTTCGAGTTCGTCGACGACCAGATCGACCCGGGCCTCGGGGGTGTCGGCGGTGTCGAGCCCCACATAGACGCGGATCGGTTCCTCCGCCGGCTCCCCGTTGATGCGGGACAGTTCATCGGCGTCCATGCCGCGCGAGACGAAGTTGCGTCCTTCGAAGCCGAGGGTCTCCCACGGAGCCAGCGACTCCGGACTACCCGACTTCTCCGGGTTCAGCGGCTGTTCCACACCGGGACGCGTCGACGCGTCCTGCAGGCTGAAGGCGGAGTTCACGACGGCGTACGCGCCGCGCAGCAGAACACCGTCGATGAGCATGAAGGTCACCAGAACGACGACGAGCACCGCGAGGGTGCGGGCGAGCCCGGGTGGCATTCCGGTGCGCCGCATGAGGAGTCTCGTGATCCACCGCCAGATGTCACGGAAGCCGCGCCACGTGGCGATGAGCAGCATCGCAACCGCGACCGCGAGCACACTGGTGCGCAGATACCCGGTCGTGGTGGTGCCCTCGGCACCCATCAGCGCCGCGAGTTCGCGTTGCTGTCCGGCGGCCTGCGCGAGTGCGACGATGCACGCGAGTGCCGCCGCGACGGGCACCGCGACCTTGATCGCCCGCAGCACGGGCAGCGGCGGCGGCCACCACGGTCGTCCCGCCAGGAGGAATCTCGCGACGGCCCAGCCGACGACGCACCCCACCCCGTACCCGATGGCCGCGTTGATCCCGCCGATCAGCCCTTGGAACAGCCAGTCGCGGGGCAGCAGCGACGGGGACAGCGACCAGCAGAAGAAGAGGGCGGCACCCGCGATCCCGGTGAAGTCCAGGCTGAGCCACCCCCACACCCGTGCGGTGAGGGGGTGGCGGCCACCGAAATCGGTGACCGCCGCGATGATCTGCCCCTGCCGGGCTTCGATCAACGCCAGCCTGTCGACCTGGGCAGCCGCCATCCGGCCTACCCGAACAGCGCGGGCAGAGCGCCCTCGTGGACCTCGCGGAGTTCACTCGTCGACACCGAGAAATGGCCCTGGATCTCGACGGAATCCGAGCCCTCGTCGACCACACCGATACGCACCCACGGCATGTTCCGCGCCGAGCACATCCCCGTGAACCGGGACACCTCCGTACGCGGAACCGCCACCAACACACGACCCGCCGACTCGGAGAACAACGCCACGAACGGATCCGCACCCTCGGGCAACAGGATCCGACACCCCGTCTCTCCGGCGAGAGCCGCTTCGACGACGGCCTGCGCCAGACCGCCCTCGGACAGATCGTGCGCCGCCGAGATCAACCCGTCACGGGAACCGGCGGTGAGGATCTCCGCGAGCAGACGCTCCCGCTCGAGATCGACCCTCGGCGGCACACCACCGAGATGATCGTGTTCGACCTGCGCCCAGATCGACCCGTCGAACTCGTCACGGGTCTCCCCCAGCAGAATCAACGTCTCACCGGGCTCGAGGCCGACGCCGGTGGGGATACGCCGATGCACATCGTCGATCACACCGAGCACCGCCACCACCGGAGTCGGCAGGATCGCCGTCGAACCGGTCTGGTTGTAGAAACTGACATTGCCGCCGGTGACGGGAATACCCAACTGCGCACACCCGTCCGCCAGACCACGTACGGCCTGCTGGAACTGCCACATCACCCCCGGATCCTCCGGCGACCCGAAGTTCAGGCAGTTCGACACGGCCTTCGGGGTGGCACCGGTGACCGCGACATTGCGGTACGCCTCGGCCAACGCCAACTGCGCACCGGCATACGGATCGAGCTGCGTGTAACGCCCCGAGGCATCGGTCGCCAGGGCGATACCCCGACCCGTCTCCTCGTCGATACGCACCACACCGGCATCGGCGTTCTCCGCGAGCACGGTGTTGCCCCGCACATACCGGTCGTACTGCTCGGTGATCCACTTGCGGCTGCACAACGCCGGCGACGCCAACATCTTCAACAGCGTCGCCTTCAGCTCGTCGTCCGTCTCCGGGCGCTTCAGCGTCGCGGTGGTGTCCGCGACCAACGCATCCTGCGAATCGGGACGCTGCACCGGACGGTGGTACACCGGGCCCTCGTGCGCGACGGTGCGCGGCGGAACGTCCACGACGGTCTCGCCGTGCCAGTCGATGACGAGACGCTCACCGTCGGTGACCTCACCGATCACGGTGGCCAGCACGTCCCACTTCTTGCACACGGCCATGAACGCGTCCACGTTCTCCGGGGTCACCACGGCACACATGCGTTCCTGGGACTCGCTCGAGAGCACCTCGGCCGGTGTCATACCGGTGGCGCGGGTGGGCACCGCCTCGAGTCGGATGTGCATGCCGCCGTCACCGGCCGCGGCCAACTCCGACGTGGCACAGGACAGTCCGGCACCGCCGAGGTCCTGGATACCGACGACCAGCTTCTCCCGGTACAGGTCGAGGCAGCACTCGATGAGCACCTTCTCCGTGAACGGATCACCCACCTGCACGCTCGGCAGCTTCTTCGGCCGACCGCCGTCGCTGTCGTCGAACGTCTCCGACGCGAGCACCGACACACCACCGATACCGTCGAGACCCGTCCGCGCCCCGAACAGAATGATCTTGTTACCCGCGCCGGACGCGAACGCCAGATGCAGATCCTCCACACGCATCGCACCCGCGCACAGCGCGTTCACCAACGGATTACCCTGGTACGACGCGTCGAACACCGTCTCGCCACCCACATTGGGCAGACCCAACGAATTGCCGTAGCCACCGACCCCGCGCACCACACCGTCGACGACACGACGGGTGTCCGGATGATCGGCCGCACCGAACCGCAACTGATCCATCACCGCGACCGGGCGGGCACCCATCGCCATGATGTCACGCACGATGCCCCCGACACCGGTGGCCGCACCCTGGTACGGCTCGATGTACGACGGATGATTGTGGGACTCGACCTTGAAGGTCACCGCCCAGCCGTCGCCGATGTCGACGACACCGGCGTTCTCACCGATACCGGCGAGCATCGACGAACGCATCTCGTCGGTGGTGGTCTCGCCGAAGTACTTCAGATGCACCTTCGACGACTTGTACGAGCAGTGCTCGGACCACATCACCGAGTACATGGCCAGCTCGGCGTCCGTGGGACGGCGTCCCAGGATCTCCTTGATGCGGTCGTACTCGTCGTCCTTCAGTCCCAGCTCCCGATAGGGCTGAGCGACATCGGGGGTTTCGGCGGCGTGGGTGACGGTATCCACGTGCGATGACACTGGGCGTCGGGTCCCTTCACTCTGGGATCGAAAACAGCAGGCCGGGCAGACACTGCCGGAGCCAGTCTATCGGTGCGCGGGATGCACCGGATCGTGCGGTGTCGGCACCGCGTCACCCTGCGGCGACGACGCGGGGTTCCCCGGTGATGCCCGCACCGGTCCGTCGCGGGTCCCGGAACCCGGGGTCTCGTCGCGCTCAACGGTGCTGGCGCCGCCGGTCGCAGGCGGAGAAGTGGCCGCGCGCGGCCGCCGGAGATCGACCAGGGAATCGAGGTCGAGCACCACTTTCCGTCCGAACAGCGGCGCCCGCACCTTTCCGGAGTACTCTCCGTCGAACCGGTACCAGCCGTCGTCGAGAGTGAACACCGCCAGCAGCGGTGGCCCGATCAGGTCGACGATCCAGTAGTGGGGGATGCCGGCCTCCGCATACTCGGAGAACTTCGTCAC
This sequence comes from Rhodococcus yananensis, assembly GCF_020515525.1. Taxonomy (GTDB): domain Bacteria; phylum Actinomycetota; class Actinomycetes; order Mycobacteriales; family Mycobacteriaceae; genus Rhodococcus; species Rhodococcus yananensis. The sequence goes on along the minus strand of NZ_JAIYEP010000064.1, from coordinate 2,049 downwards.
CCGATCCGTTCGCGCGGTCCCCCGGTCCGTGACCTCGACAACCATCCGGACCGCGGACGCCGGCGCACGGTCCGGGTCGTCCTCGACGAGGGCCCGATCGACGACGATCGCATCCGGCAGCCGCACCGTCAGCGGATCGTCGCCGACGAGCACCTCCGCACTGCCGAGCGCGCACATCTCGGCGGGCAGCTGCGCGTCGAGCTGCAGCACCACCGACAGCGCCGCGTGATCGTGCACCGCCCCCGGCCGCGGCACCGCGACGAGCACTCCCTCGCACACCTCGACGTGATGACCCTCGTGGTCCGGCAGCCCCGCCCATTCGTCGAGTCCCAACAGATGGTCGGGGAAAAACGGATCTCCCAACTCCGTCCACCCCCGTTCGTGACCGGTAGGTCCGGCTGCCCTCAGTCTCGCACCGGCTCAGCTCGCGGGGGTCAGAAACGCGGCAAGCGCCTCCGCGTAGGCCGGCACGTCCGCGGCGCCCATGAATTCGCGCGCCGAGTGCATCGCGAGCTGCGGCGCTCCGACGTCGACCGTCGTCAGACCGGTGCGGGACGCCGTGATCGGGCCGATGGTCGACCCGCACGGCAGGTCGGCCCGATGCACGTACCGTTGCAGCGGCACCCCGGCCTGCTCGCACGCCAACGCGAACGCACCCGCACCCGCGGCGTCCGTCGCGTAGCGCAGGTTCTGGTTGACCTTGAGGACGGGGCCACCGCCGACCTCGATGCGGTGCGCCGGCTCGTGCCGCTCCGGATAGTTCGGGTGCGTCGCGTGGGCCATGTCGCCCGATGCGACCATCGACCCGGCCAGTGCCCGCAGGAACTCGTCGCGGCCACCGCCGCGCGCGAGCACGATCCGTTCGAGGACGGTGTTCAGCAGGTCGGAGAACGCACCGCGATCCGACATGCTGCCGACCTCCTCGTGGTCGAACAGCGCGAGCACCGGCATCGGTCCGGCCTGTTCCGCGACACGATCGGCGGCGGCGAGCAACGCCTGCAACCCGGCGTAGCAGGTGGCCTGGTTGTCGAGGCGCGGGGCACTCACCAGGTCACCGTCGACCCCGACCGTGGCGCTCGGGGTCACGTCGTGTGTCATCAGCTCCCAGCCGAGCACCGAATCAGGGGCCACTCCGGCGCGCTCGGCGACGTGAGCGACGAACGAGCGCGGCTCGCGGCCGACACCCCACACCGCGTTGACGTGGCGTTGGGGGTCGAGTTGCACACCCTTGCGGTCCTCGGACAGGTGGATCGCCAGTTGGGGCACCCGCAGCAGCGGCTCATCGATCCGCACCAGGACGTCCTCGGCGGTGTGGCCCGCGCGCACCGTGAACCGTCCCGACACACCGAGGTCGCGGTCGAGCCACGAGTTCAGCCATGCGCCGCCGTACGGTTCGAGCCCGACGAGCGACCAGCCCGCCGACGCGAGGTCGGGATGCTGTTTGACCCGCAGGTTCGGGCTGTCGGTGTGCCCGCCGACGATGCGGAACGGCCGGGTCGCGGCGACGTCGTCACCTTCGGTGCTCCACGCGAGGAGCGATCCGCCCCGGATCACGTAGAAACGTCCGGGGGACGTCGGCCACTCGTGTGTCTCGTCGAGTTCGGTGAAGCCGGCATCCGTCAATGCCGCGGCGACCGTCGCGCACACGTGGAACGGTGACGGCGACAGGTCCACGAAACTGCACAGACCTCGGGCATCGGCATGCGTGATCGAAGACATGCCAGCATCCTCGCATCACCCGGCCGACGGTCGCGCGGGAGACACCGCCGGGAATTGCGTAATCCTACTCAGGACAAGTCGGGCATCGCCCTGCAAAATGGTTTCCGGAGTCGCTGGTAGGGGGATGCGAGCGGCGCCGGCCCGGAGCCCGATCGGGGGGTTGAGCTCCGGGGTATACGAACGAGGGACCCTGCAGACCGATCGGGACGGGAGCAGGGTCCCTCGTTCCATGTCTGCGCCGCGCCGTCTGCACCGCGTCGGTCTGCACTGTCGCGCCGACTCCAGAACAACGCGAAATGGTGGTGACCGCGGGGAATTCCCCGCGGTCAC
>NZ_JAIYEP010000063.1 GCF_020515525.1 Rhodococcus yananensis | reverse complement strand
GGTGGTCGGAGCTACCACAAACGCGCACGGGTGGGTCAGAGGATGTCGCGGACCCTGTCGATCGGGCGCGCCAGGACCGTGCCCTTGTCGGTGACGACGAGCGGGCGCTCGATGAGGATCGGGTTCTCCGCCATCGCGGTGAGCACCTCCTCCTCCGTCGCCTCGGCGAGACCCAGTTCCTTGTAGAGGGCTTCCTTCCGGCGGACGGCCTCGCTGGGTTTCAACCCGGCGGCGTCGAGCAGCGCGGACAACTCGTCCCGCGTCGGCGGGGTCTCCAGATACTTGACGACGGTGGGATCGATCCCCTCGTCCTGCAGGAGCTTCAGGGTGTTGCGGGACGTGCTGCAACGGGGGTTGTGATAGATCGTCGCGGTGTTGGCCATGAACCCGATTGTGCACGTTCTCGCGCGCGCCCGGAATTGCACGTTCACCTCGATGGTCGGTTTTGTCGCCGTTGAGGGAGCGCGTGCGGCCGATTACTCTTTCCCGGTCCACCCATCACATTCATGCAACAATTCGGGAAAGGCCATTCGGTGATGTTGAAAGGATTCAAGGACTTCCTGCTGCGTGGGAACGTCGTCGAACTGGCCGTGGCCGTCGTCGTCGGTGCCGCGTTCACCGCGATCGTGACCGCGTTCACCGACCACATCGTCAACCCCCTCGTCGCGACCGTCGGCGGCGACAACGAACTGGGTTTCGGGTTCCGGATCATCGCCTCCAACGACGCGACGTTCATCGACTTCGGTGCCGTCATCTCCGCGGCGATCAACTTCGTGATCATCGCGGCCGTCGTCTATTTCGTCCTGATCGTCCCGGTCAACGCAGCGAAGGCCCGGTTCGCGCCCGACAAGGAACCCGAGGACGCGCCGTTGAGCGAGACGGACCTGCTCATCCAGATCCGCGACCTCCTCGAGACGGGCCGCTACACGTCTGCCACGGACGACGAGGGCGACAAGGCCCGCGTCTGAGCGCGGCGTGCGTGGGGGACGGGACGCCCCCGGTGTGAGCGAACGGTACACCCGTCTCACTGAGTCGAGCGAGCGATACGTTCGCTCACTCGGCGGGAACGCCGATCGCTCACTCGGCGTGAGCCGTTCACTCGGGTAATCTGCGAACGTGCTCGACATCGTGATCGACCAGGATTCGCCGGTGCCGCCGTTCGAGCAGATTCGACGCAGAATCGTCGAACTGGTGCGCGACGGTCACGTCATCGCCGGCACGAAACTGCCGACGGTGCGCGGGCTCGCCGAAACGCTGGGTATCGCCCCGAACACCGTCGCCAAGACGTATCGGGAACTCGAGAAACTCGGCATCATCGAGACCCGCGGGCGTGCCGGGACGTTCGTCGCCGACAGCGGCGACCCCACCCGCACCCGCGCGCAGCAGATCTCCACCGAGTACGTCGCGGCGGTGCGTGCGCTCGGCATGAGCGACGACGAGATCACCGAGTTCGTTGAGAAGGCGCTGCGGTCGTCGTGACGTCGTCGCGACCGCAGCGGCGACCGGTCGCGTTGCGGTCGCGGCGACGGACGACACGCCCGGGACGGTCCCGATCTCCTGCCAGTTCGCCCGAATCGGCCAAAGATCGAGGGGGATCGGGGCACCGTAGGGGCATGAGTGCACCTCCCGAAGCGGAATCCGACGGCGTGGTCACGGAGGTGGCCGCGTCCCGACCGGCACGAACCGACCGTGTGGTGTTCGCGGTCGCCGCGGCGATGGTCGTCGCGATCGTCGTGTGGGGCCTGGCCGCCGCCGACAACTTCACGTCCGTGACCGGGGCCGTGCTCGACTGGGTCGTCGTCGAGATGGGTTGGTTGTTCGTCCTCGCGGCGAGCGGTTTCGTGATCTTCGTGTTGTGGCTGGCCCTGAGCAAGTACGGGCGGATCCCGCTCGGTAAGGACGGTGAACGCCCGGAGTTCCGCACCGTGAGCTGGATCGCGATGATGTTCAGCGCCGGCATGGGTATCGGGTTGATGTTCTTCGGTGTCGGTGAGCCGCTGTCGCACTACGTGTCGCCCCCTCCGGGAACCTCGGGTGGTACGGGGGTCGCGATGGCCACCACGATGTTCCATTGGAGCCTGCACGCGTGGGCGATCTACGCGGTGGTGGGTTTGTCCATCGCGTACGGCACGTTCCGCAGGGGCCGCAAGCAGTTGGTCAGCGCGGCGTTCCTCCCGCTGCTCGGGCGCCGCGCCGAAGGTCCCATCGGCAAGATCATCGACATTCTGGCGCTGTACGCGACGCTGTTCGGCACGGCCGCCTCGCTCGGCCTCGGTGCGCTGCAGATCGGGTCGGGTTTCGAGGTCACCGGCTGGCTCCAGGAAGCGAGCGTGCTGCTGCTCGTCGCGATCGTGGCGATCCTCACCGGCGCGTTCATCGCCTCGGCGGTGTCGGGTGTCGCGAAGGGCATCCAGTGGCTGTCGAACATCAACATGGTGCTCGCGCTGGTGCTGGCGCTGTTCGTGTTCGTGCTCGGTCCGACCGTCTTCATCCTCAACCTCATCCCCACGACACTCGGCCGGTACGCTTCCGATCTCGCGCAGATGTCGGCGCGCACCGCCGCGTCGGGCCCGGACGCCGGTGAGTGGTTGTCGAGTTGGACGATCTTCTACTGGGCCTGGTGGATCTCGTGGGCGCCGTTCGTCGGCATGTTCCTCGCGAGGATCAGCCGTGGTCGGTCGATCCGGGAGTTCGTCGTCGGCGTGATGATCGTGCCGAGCCTGGTGAGCCTGCTGTGGTTCGCGGTGTTCGGGGGTGCCGCCATCAACGCGCAGGAGGAGGGCGCCGGCATCGCCTCGGCGGGCAGCGTCGAAGCCCAACTGTTCGGCCTGCTCGACACCCTGCCGTTGGCCGGGGTGGCGACCGTGGTGGTGATGGTCCTGGTGTCGATCTTCTTCGTGTCCGGTGCCGACGCCGCCTCGATCGTGATGGGCAGTCTCACTCAGCGCGGCACCCTGGCCCCCAACAGATGGGTCGTCGTGTTCTGGGGTGGCCTCACCGGTGGTGTCGCGGCGCTGCTGTTGTGGACGGGCGGCTCCGAAGCGCTCAACGCACTGCAGACGATGACGATCATCGCCGCGGCACCGTTCGTCATCGTGATGATCGGGTTGTGTGTGTCGCTCTATCGGGACCTGCGACGCGACCCCCTCGTCGCCGGGGACCGCCGAAAACTCCAGCGCACCGGGTGACCGTCCCGGAGCGGATCACCTTCGCGGTGGAGACGATGGATCCGCGACCCGGCGCCCGGGTGCTCGAGATCGGCTGCGGCGGCGGGGTCGCGGTCCCGCTCGTGCACGAACGAATCGCTCCCGACGGCGTGGTCGTCGGGGTGGATCGGTCCGCGACGCAGATCGACCGGGCCCGCCGACGCAACCGTGCGCTGCTCGACGCCGGGACGGTGGAACTGCGCACCGCCGCGTTCCCCGGTCTCGCGGACGGCACCCGCCCGTTCGATCTGATCTTCGCGATCTGTGTGCCGGTCTTCCGGTCGGGTGATCCGGCGGTGCCCGCCGCAGTCGTCCCTCTGCTGCGCCCGGGTGGCGAACTCTGGGTGTTCGACGAGCCACCGCTCGCGTCGGCGACCGGACCGATCTCGATGCGGATCAGTGCCGCGCTGTCGGTGGCGGGGTTCGCGATCGTCGACATCGTCGAACACGGCCGGACGGTGGGTGTGCTCGCGACGATCGGCCGGCGGGATTCCGCGCGCCTTCCGGAGGTGCACCCGATCCGGACGTAGCGTGTCGGCTACCCGCGGTTGCCGTGCGAGAGGGGAGTCGACAGTGCCCGAGACAGACCACTTCGACGACGTCGTCGAACGGGACTGGAACCGCTTCCGCCATCGTCTCGCGGCCCGGATCTCGACGATGGTGCCGGGTGGTCGCCTCACGGTCACCGCGGACGGTGCGCACGGACAGGTCCCGTGCGCGACGGTCGATGCTGCCGAGCCCGCGACCATCACGGTGGAGTTGCTGGGCAGCCGACCGATCGTGCGGCCCTCCGGGCACACCGCGGATCTCGCACGCCGGATCACGACGGCGGTCCGCACCGCGCACGGTGTGGTGCACCCGGTGTTCGTCCACGTGTCCGACGGAACTGCCGCGGGCGCACTCCGCGACCGTGTCGGTGAGGCGCTGACCGCACAGTTCCGGCGACCGGTCGCGATCGACGCGGACGGGGATTTCGTGGTGGTCGTCGATGCGCAGGCGGTGTTCGTGGTGGTGGACCCGACCGGGTCACGGGTCACCCTGTGGGTTCCGCTGCTGCACGGCATCACCGATGCGGTGCGGGCGGCCGGTGAGCTCGCCGACCTGAACCGGCACTGGCCGCACATCAAGATCGTGCTGGTCGAGGACCGGTTGGTCGCGACGCTCGACGCCGTCTGCGAACCGTTCGTCCCCGGGCATCTGGCCTCGCTGTTCGTGGCTCTGCGCGGATTCCTGGCGACCGTGGACGCGCGGTTCGCCCGACGGTTCGAGGGTGTGCGCTACGCCGGCGACGTGGAGGCCTGAACGATCACCGCCAACTGGGCAGCCACAACTGCTGGTTCCAGTGCTCGACGGTGATGGGCAGGCCCGTCAGGATCGGCCACAGCCACACGAAGTTCGCGACGACCAGCGCCACGTATCCGCACACCGCGACCAGTCCGAGGGTGCGGCGACGGGGCGAGTCGTGCGCCGACCCGAGGACGTCCCCGAGCACCAGGGCGACACCCATGACGAGGAACGGCGCGAGCGGCACCGCGTAGAAGAAGTACATCTGCCGGTCGAGGGACGCGAACCACGGCAGCAGACCGGCACCGTACCCGGTGAGCACCGCCGCCCACCGCCAGTCGCGGCGCACCAGCAGCTGCCACAGCCCCCACACCAGTACCGGCAACGCCACCCACCACAGCGCGGGTGTCCCGACGAGCATGACGGCCTTGACGCACTGTTCGGCGCCGCAACCGTCGATGCTGTCGCTGTCGGCGAAGTAGTACAGCATGGGGCGCAGGCCCATCGGCCACGTCCACGGTTTCGACTCCCACGGATGATGGTTGCCGGCCGAATTGGTCAATCCCGAATGGAACTCGAGGACGCTGGTCGTGTAGAACCACAGCGATCGCAGGGCGTCGGGAACGAACGAGAACGGACCGTCGTGCCCGATCTGGTTGCCGACGGCGTGCCGGTACACACCGGTCTCGCTGGCGAACCACGCCCAGAACGACGCCAGATACACACCGACCGGGACGACGACGAGGGCGTACAGGGCGGGTCCGATGTCACGCAGTGCGGTGCCGACCCACGGTCGCCGCACCCCGTGGCCCCGCCGCGCCGCCAGATCGAACGCGACGGACATCAACCCGAAGAACGCGATGAAGTACAGACCCGACCATTTGGTGGCGGTCGCGAGACCGAGCAGGACACCGGCCCCGAAACGCCACCACCGCACCCCGAGCCGCGGCCCCCACGGTGTGTCGCCGATACGGCCCTCGGCGTGCACCCGGGCCATGCGGAGACGCACGTCGTCGCGGTCGACGATCAGGCAACCGAACGCCGCCACCACGAACGTCGCCTGGAAGATGTCGAGCATCCCGAGCCGAGACGATACGAACGTCAACCCGTCGACGACCAGCAGCAACCCGGCGACGGCACCGAGCATCGTCGACCGCGTCAACCGCCGCACGATGCGTGTGACCAGCAGCACGAGCACGACCCCCGCGACGGCGGAGGAGAACCGCCAGCCCCACCCGTCGTAACCGAAGAGGGCCTCCCCGATCGCGATGAGTTGCTTCCCGACCGGCGGGTGCACCACCAACCCGTAACCGGGATTGTCCTCGATCCCGCCGCCGGTGAGCACCTGCCAGCCCTGCGGCGCATAGTGCTTCTCGTCGAAGACGGGGGTCTTCGCGTCCGTCGGGTAGCCGAGCATCGCGAACCGGGTGATGGCGGCGAGCGCGGTGACGAAGGCCGTCACGATCCAGCCGCGCCTGCGGTCGGACGGCTCGGGATCGACCGGTGGAACGCGCGGTCCGGGGCTCAGTAGCCGCCGGGCCGGTGCCTCGGTGGGGCGCAGGTCCGTCGCGGTCACGCACCGATCGTAGGCTGAACCGCATGCGCGCAGACAATCCGGGACAGGGCAGGCTGGTGTTGGCCGCCACACCGATGGGCGACATCGGCGACGCGTCGGCGCGGCTGCGCGACGCACTGGCGACGGCGGACGTCGTCGCGGCGGAGGACACCCGGCGTACCCGGTCGCTGGCCGCCGCGCTGGACGTGACGATCACGGGCCGGGTCGTGAGCTTCTACGACCAGGTGGAGGTGTCGCGGCTGCCGGCGCTGCTCGCCGACCTCGAGGCGGGACGAACCGTGTTGCTCGTCACCGATGCGGGCATGCCGTCGGTGAGCGATCCCGGGTACCGGCTGGTGGCGGCGTGCGTCGAGAACGATCTACCGGTGACGTGCCTGCCCGGTCCGAGCGCCGTCACCACGGCACTGGCGCTGTCCGGGCTGCCCGTCGAACGGTTCTGTTTCGACGGGTTCCCACCCCGCAAGGCCGGTCAGCGGCGCGCCTGGCTGCAGACCCTCACCGCGGAGTCACGGGCCGTGGTGTTCTTCGAGGCACCGCATCGGTTGGCGGCGTGCCTGGCGGACGCCGTCGACGTCCTGGGTGGTCAGCGTCGCGCCGCGGTGTGCCGGGAACTGACGAAGACGTACGAGGAGGTGCGCCGCGGCACCCTCGCCGAACTCGCCGAGTGGGCGGTCGACGGTGCGCGCGGCGAGATCACGGTGGTGCTCGCCGGCGCGACACCGGAGGAGACGGACCCGGAGGATTTGGTCGACGAGGTGGAGCGGCTGGTCGCCGACGGTGTACGCCTCAAGGACGCGTGCGCACAGGTGGCGTCCGGCGGTGTGTCGAAGAAGGAACTGTACGACACGGTGCTCGCGGCACGACGCGCCTGAACGCGGACGTTCAGGCGCGTCCCGCGCACCCGAGGGGGCACGGACGTACACTCTCCCGGTTCCGTCTACGGGTAGGAGAACGCAGTGAACGACTTCCTGGTCGAGGTCGCGCAGATCGTGTGGGGTCCCTTCCTGCTGATCCCGTTGCTGCTCGGCACCGGTCTGGTCCTGACTGTGCGGCTGCGCGGTCTGCAGTTCCGCAAGCTCGGGCCGGCGTTGCGGCTCGGCCTGATCACGCGCCGCGATCCCGGTGCCACCGAGGGCGACATCTCGCAGTACCAGGCGCTGACGACGGCGCTCGCCGCGACGGTCGGTGTCGGCAACATCGCCGGTGTCGCCACCGCCATCTACTTCGGTGGACCCGGCGCGCTGTTCTGGATGTGGATCACCGGTCTCGTCGGCATGGCCAGCAAGTACTCGGAGGCGTTCCTCGGGGTCAAGTACCGCACCACCGACGCGAAGGGTGAGCAGAGCGGTGGCCCGCAGTACTACCTGGCGCGTGCGATCCCGAACCGGTTCGGGCTGGTGCTGAGCCTGATGTTCGCGGTCTTCGCGGTGCTCGCGAGCTTCGGCATCGGCAACATGACACAGGCCAACACCGTCGCGACGCAGCTCGACAACACGTTCGGAATCCCGGCGTGGGGCAGCGGCGCCGTCATGATGGTGCTGGCCGCGGCGGTGCTCCTCGGCGGCATCAAGTCGATCGGCAGGGTCACCGCCGGGTTCGTGCCGGCGATGATCGTGCTCTACGTGGGCGCCGGTGTGATCGTGCTCGCCTTGAACATCTCCGAACTGCCCGGCGCGTTCGCGCTGGTGTTCGCCGACGCCTTCACCGGCACCGCCGCGACGGGCGGTTTCATCGGGTCGGTTTTCATGGTGGCGTTGCGCTACGGGGTGGCGCGCGGCATCTTCTCCAACGAGTCCGGCATGGGCAGCGCCGCGATCGCCGCGTCCGCCGCGCAGACCACCCACCCGGTGCGTCAGGGTCTGGTGTCGATGACGCAGACGTTCATCGACACGATCATCGTGGTCACCTTCACCGGTATGGTCATCATCACGACCGGCGCCTGGAAGTCCGGTGCGGAGGGCGCGACGATGACGTCCGTCGCGTTCGCGGAGGGGCTCGGCGGCGACTGGGGCAACTGGATCGTGGCGATCTCGGTGGTCTTCTTCGCCTTCTCCACGATCCTCGGCTGGTCGTACTACGGGGAGCGCTGCACCGAACGGCTCGTCGGTCGCGGCGGTGTCGTGCCGTATCGCGTGCTGTTCGTCCTCGTCGTGTACGTGGGCGCGACCACCGAGCTCGAAGTGGTGTGGAACTTCTCCGACGTGATGAACGGGTTGATGGCCCTGCCGAACCTGATCGGGCTGCTCCTGCTGTCCGGGATGATCGCGCGGGAGACGAAGGCCTATCTCGACCGGGATCCGTTCCTGCTCGGCGAGGGTGTGCTCCAGAAGCCGGACGAACGCGCCTGAGCGTCTGCCGGGGCGGCGGAACCGGGGGTTCCTCCGCGCCGGTGGGAACTACCCCTCGTCAGTTCCGGCCGGCGCGGAGGACGCGCCCTGAGGCGAGGTTGGGCTCGCCGTGTCCACCACTGTTCCGGGCCTCGTTGTGCTCACCAACAAACACACTCCGCCGAACCGGTATCATCGCAGGTCAACAGCGGTGAGGATTTTTTCCGCTGCGGATGATCGGAGCGTCGCAACTCCGCGGAACGGGACGTGGAAGGGTGCGGAACACCGATGACGGACGACAACGGACAGCGCGGTGACGAGCAGCGGCGATTCTTCGCCGACCAGCTGCGCACCCTGTTCGCGGCCGCGGGCAGACCCGCCCTGAAGAAGGTCGTCTCGGAGGCCGCCGCGGTGTCCCGGTCGGTCGGCAGCGACCGCTCGGTGTCGGTGCAGCGGATCAGCGACTGGCGCAGCGGCAAGCGCCTGCCCGCGAGCTTCGAATCGGTGCGTCCCGTTCTCGTGAGCCTCATCCGGGCCGCCCGCACCCTCAACATCGAACCGCCCGCACCGGGCCTGTACTCGCTCAAACAGTGGGAGGGCTGGTGGACCGCCGCGCGCGGTGAGACCGGCGCCGCCCGATCGTCGGAGAAGACCCCGCAGACGGTGCCCGCGGGTCTGCGCCCCTACAAGGGACTCGCCCCGTACCGGGAGGGCGACGCGCGGATGTTCTTCGGGCGCGCCGAGAGCGTCCGCACCCTCGTGGACATCATCGTCGGCACCCACGGGCAGGGACCGGTCATCGTCACCGGCGCGTCGGGAGTCGGCAAATCCTCCCTCGTGCAGGCCGGCGCCATCCCGTCGATCTGCGGGGCCGGTGACTGCACACCCGTCGTGTTCACACCCGGATCGGCGCCGATCGACCGCGTCGCCGACGCGATCCCCACGCTCGCCGACGTCGCCGACCTCACCGACCGGTGCGCCGTGCACGCCGCCGTACGCGCCCGGGCACAGCAGTGCGATGCGTCGGTGCTGATGGTCGTCGTCGACCAGATCGAGGAACTGTTCACGCAGTGCACCGACCGGGAGGAGCGCACACGGTTCCTGGACCTGCTCGAGACGATGTCCACCGCGCGGGACGGCGACGCCCCCGCGATGGTCGTCGCGACGATGCGGTCGGACTTCTACGACCGGGCGGTGCGGTATCCGGTGTCGGCCCGCGCACTGGAGAAGCGCAGCAAGACGGTGCGGCCCCTCGACCGCGACGACCTCGTGGAGGTCATCACCGTGCCCGCGCGGACCATGGGGGTCCGGCTCGAGGCCGGCCTCGTCGACCTGATCCTGCACGACCTCGGAGTACTCGCACCCGGTGAGGTCAGCGGCGCGGAGCTGCCGCTGCTGTCGCATCTGCTCGACACCATGTGGGACACCCGCCGCGGCGGCACCCTCACGGTCGCCGACTACCGGGCCACCGGAGGTGTGCGCGGCTCGGTCGCGGCCAGCGCCGAACGGGCATGGTCGGCACTCGGCGAGAGCGACCGTGAGATCGCCCGGTCCATCCTGGTGCACCTGGTGTACGTGACGAACACGGGGACCGACGTGAAGATCGCGCGTCCCCTCGAGCGGCTCGTCGCGGTCGGCGGCCACGATCGGGAGGCGGCGCGCCGGGTCGTCGACCATTTCGTGTCGGCGCGGGTGCTGGTCGCGCACGCCGACAGCGTCGAGTTGATCCACGACGCGGTGATCGAGGCGTGGCCGCGGTTGAGCTCGTGGGTGCAGGAGGACCGCGCCTACGCGGCGTCGCGTCAGCAGATCGAGTCCGACGCGGCGGACTGGCTCGAGAACGGGCGCACCAGCAGCCTGCTCTACCAGCGTGGACGGATGGATCTGCTCGCCGAGCAGGATGCGCGGCTCGGGCATCCGGCGGAGCTCGCCTACTCGGCGATCAGCCCGACGGCGATGGAGTTCCTCGCCGCGTCCCGCCGCCAGATCACCTGGCAGGTGTGGCGTCGCGGCGGCGCCGTCGCGGCGCTGTCGCTGCTGACGATCATCGCGTTGGTGATGGGTGCGCTGGCGTGGGTGGGGAAGAACCAGGCGGAGGACGAGCGCAGCGCCGCGCAGTTCCAGCAGGTCGTCACGTTGGCGGACTCGCTGCGGGCGGACGACCCGACGACGTCGGCGCGGCTCGCGCTCGCCGCGACGCTGATGCGCCCCGGCAGCGACGTCGCCTACTCGCGGCTCATCGAAACTCAGGGGACACCGCTCGCGCGGGTCGTGTCCGGGCACGAGGGACCGATCTACGGTGTGGCGGTGGCGCCGGACGGCGCGACGCTCGCGTCGGCCAGCGACGACGGCACCGTCCGATTGTGGTCGTTGACCGGGGAGATCGGGCAGGTCGGGGAACCTCTCGTGTCGGCCGCGCACTACATGGCGTCGGTGTCGTTCAGTCCCGACGGCCGATACCTGGCGGCGGGCGGCGGCAACGGCGGGGTGTGGATCTGGGACGTCACCGACCGGACGGCGCCGCGCGTCGTGCTCGAGGATCGGATGTTCTCGCACGGCACCGTCCACAATGTGCGGTACTCCCCGAACGGTCGCGTGCTGGCCGTACCCTACGACGACGGCGCGGTCGCGCTCGTCGACACCTCCGCACCGCGCAGCGGAGCGTTCCCCGTCACCACCTTGCACGAGCACGACGGCGCGGTGCGCACCGTCGCGTTCCGGACGGACGGGTCGGTGCTCGCCACCTCCAGCGACGATCGGACGGTGCGGTTGTGGAACGTCGCGGATCAGCGTCACCCCGTGCCGCTCGGTGCGCCCCTGACCGGGTTCGGGGACGTCGCGCACTCGGTGAGCTTCAACGATGACGGGAGCATGCTGGCCGCGAGCAGCGACGACGGAAACCTGTGGTTGTTCGACACGTCCGATCCGCGGGCGGTCCGGCAGATCGGGCCGTCCATCCGCGCCCACACCGGTGGAGTGTGGAACATCTCCTTCGTGCCCGGCGAGAACACACTGGTCAGTGCGTCGTGGGACGGCACCGCGAAGATGTGGACGATCGACCTGGCCGATCGGGCCCTCGACGAGCTCACTCCCTCGCTGACCGGGCACGGCGGCGGTGTCCCCACCCTGACCGTCACCCCGGACGGGCGCACCGTCATCACCGGCGGCCAGGACGCGAACCTGCGGATCTGGACGATGCCGCAGGACCGGGTGCCGGTTTCGCACAGCGCGCTGACCCTGCCGTCCGCGAACCGGGACGGAACCCTGGTCTCGACCGGCAGCTACGGTTCGGTGGTCAATCTGTGGCGGGTCGACGACGCGGGATGGCACCGCGCCGGTCGGCTGGACCTACCGCGGCCGCTCGGCGGCGGATACGTGTCGGCGCTGTCGCCGTCCGGCACCGTCCTCGCCACCGCGGCGACGTCCGGCGGCAGCGTGCGACTGTGGGATGTCGCGGACCCGGCGTCGCCGTCGCCGCTGGCCACCCTGGAGCTGGACACCCGCTTCACGTCCGTTCTCGCGTTCGGCCCGGCCGGCCGCACCCTCGTCACCGGCAGCGACGACCATTCGGTGCGGATGTGGGATCTGTCCGACCCCGCGGCACCGGTCCCGTGGGCGCCGCCGCTGTCCGGCCCCACCAACCTGGTGCGCAGCGCCGCGATCGGGCCGGACGGGCGCAGCCTCGTGGTGACCAGCGCCGACGGATACGTGTACGCGTGGGACATCGACGATCGTGCGGCGCCCCGCCCGGTGTCGGTGACCGGAGGCCACACCTCCGGTGTCAACGGGGTGTCCTTCGACGACACGGGGACCGTTCTGGCCACCGGCGGCGACGACCACGACGTGCTGGTGTGGGATCGGGACGCCGACGGAAACTTCGTCGCCCGGGCGACACCGCTGCGCGGTCACACCGGAACGGTGTACTCGGTGTCGGTGTCCCCGGACGGCACCCGCATCGTCAGCGGCAGCGACGACGGCACCGTCCGCCTCTGGGACATCACCGATCCCGACGCGATGCGGGAAGTCGGTGGGCCGGTCACCGACACGGGAGTGGGACGGTGGCAGGTCAGGTTCCGCACCGACGGCACTCTCGTCGCGGCCGGCGGCGACGGCGTGCTGCGATCGTGGTCGCTCGACGCCGACGCGGTCGTCGACCGGATCTGCACGGCCACGGACGGGCGGGTCCGCGATCTGCTGATCGGGCTGAACCTACCGGACCCCGCCCGTGAGGTGTGCTGACCGCGACGGCAACCGCACGATGCTCGCGGCCTTGTCGAGGCATTCCCGCCACTCGGCGTCCGGATCGGAATCCGCGGTGATCCCGCCGCCCACCCCCAGCGCGCAGCTGCCGTCGGGACCGAACTCGACGGTGCGGATCGCCACGTTCAGTTCGAGACCGGCCAGGGGCCCGGACATGCCGACCGCACCGCAGTACACACCGCGGGCGTGCGGTTCCCACCGCTGCAGCAGCTCGCGCGCCCGGATCTTCGGGCAACCCGTCACCGACGCCGGCGGGAACGCGGCATCGAGGAGTTCGCGCACGGACGTGCCGGCGCGGGCGGTCGCGGCGACCGTCGACACCAGATGCCACACCCCGGGGGCGGGACGCACCGTCAGGAGTTCGGGGACGGTGACGCTGCCGGTGTCGGCGACGCGCCCCAGATCGTTGCGCACCAGATCGACGATCATGATGTTCTCGGCGACATCCTTGACCGATGCGCGGAGTTCTGAGGGATCGGCGGTCCGCGGCAACGTGCCCTTGATGGGACTCGACCGCAGCCGGTGGCCGTGCCGCGACACGAACAGCTCCGGCGACAGCGACGCCACGGCACCCCACGGTCCCGCGACGTACGCGGCGCGGGCGGGGGAGGTCCGGGTCACCGCATCGGCGAAGAAACCGAGCGGGTCGCCGGACCATCGTCCGGTGAACCGGGTGCACACGCACGCCTGATACACCTCACCCGCCCGGATCGCGTCGAGACAGCTCTCGACGCCGCGCCGGTGTTCGGTGGGGTCGGGTGCGGACCAGTCGATGTGCCATGCGGCGCCGACCGTCGGGGTGCTGCCGGTGACGGTTCCGTCCGTGACGGTCGCGGCCACATCGCGCGGACACGGCTCGTCGGTCAGCGCCTCGTACCACCAGCACCCGTCGAGATCCAGACGCAGCACCGAATCCGTCCACCCACCGGCCGCGGCCGGCAACGACGGTGCCGCACCACTCCCGTCCGGGTAGGCGAGATACCCGATCCAGCCGCCGCCGATCACCGGGCCGCCGGGGCGCCGAGCGCCGGTACCGGGACGAACCCGCGCGGACTCGAACGCGTGCGACGGCGGCACCGCGGCGGTCGCCAGGGACGGTGCGATCACGGCGGCACACCCGAACCACTCGCCGGTCAGGGCCGCCGGTGCGGGCAGCCCCGACCGGCGGGCACGGGCATCGAGGCCGGCGAGGACCTGGGCGACGGTGCCTCCCCGTCCGAGTCGTTCGATACGCATGCGTCCAGCTTGTCACGGCCTCCCGTGCGCGTCGCGGGTCAGGTGGGCGTCGCGATGCAGGTGCGCGAGCTTGTCGGGATTGCGGATCGCGTACACGGTGGTGACGAGCCCGTCGTCGATCCCGAACGCGAACACCAGGTCGAGTCTCCCCGCGGAGAACACCAGCGTTCCGGGGAGCCCGTTCACCTCGGCCGCCTCGATCGTCATGTCCGGCAGCGGCTTCCGGATCATCCCGGCGAACAGTCGGGCCAGGGTGCGGCCACCGTGGATCGGTACGCGCGCCGCCGTCGCCCGACCGCCGCCGTCGGCGACGTACACGGCGTCGGCTGCGAGCATCGTCACCAGCGTGTCGAGGTCGCCGGTCGTGACGGCCGTGAAGAATTCGCCGACGATGCGGGTGGTCTCGTCGCTCGCCGGTGTGAACCGGCGCCGTCGGGTCTGCACGTGCGCGCGTGCGCGGTGCGCGATCTGTCGCACGGACTGTTCTGTGCGGCCCACGGTTTCGGAGATCTCCCGGTACCCGAACCCGAACACCTCGCGCAGCACGAACACGGCGCGTTCGGTGGGGCCGAGCGTCTCGAGCACCAACAGCATCGCCATCGACACCGACTCGGCGAGCTCGACGGAGTCGGTGCCGTCGGGCATCGCGAGCAGGGGCTCGGGCAGCCACGGCCCCACGTAGTCCTCGCGTCTGCGCTGCGCCGCGCGCAACGCGTTCAGCGCCTGCCGGGTCACGATCTGCGCGGCGTACGCGCGGGCATCATCGACGGTGGCGGGATCGACTCTCGCCCACCGCAGGTAGCTGTCCTGAAGCACATCCTCGGTGTCGGCGACACTGCCCGTGATCTCGTAGGCGATGGAGAACAGCAGGCCGCGGTGACGGACGAACACATCGGCGCTGTGGTCGTCGGGAGCGCTCACCGCTCGCCCGCCGCATCGAATTCTTTTGTGGGCGAGGATGATTCCGCTGTTCGCGCGGCGCGCTTGCGTCCCGTGCGCCGGATGTCCCACACCGTGCTCCGCACCACCATCTCCTTGCCGAGCGCTCCGGCGCGGCCCGTCACCACCAGGTCGCGGGGAGTGTCGTCGGCGCGCACGACCTGCACCGCGCCGTGGCGCCGGCCGAGCGACAGGCACAGCGCCACGAACCGCAACGACAACGGTGCGGGTTCGCGGTCGTGCAGCAGTGCCGCGACCGTGTCGGCTCCGTGCCTGCCGAGCGGCATCGCGGCCTGGCAGCTCATCCGGATGTGGTCGTGGGCGTCGACGCGTACGGCATCACCGACCCCGACGAGGCGCCTGCGGCCCGGCACGCGCAGGGCCGTGTCGACCAACAGCCGTCCCGCCTCGTCGACGTCGAGGCCGCTGAGGCGGGCGAGATCGGGCACCGCGAAGCCGCCCGCCCACACCGTCGCGTCGGATGCGGCGGTGGTTCCGTCGTCGAAAAGCACCGCGTCGTCGGTGATGCCGGTGACGGTACCGGTACGCAGCCGCACGCCGAGAGACGTCAGCGTCCGGTGCAGGTAGCGGCGGGTACGGTCGGGCAGCCCCGCTCCGGCGTCACCGACCAGGGTGACGGTGAGCTGCGGGTGGCTCTCTGCGAGTTCGCTCGCCACCTCCGTTCCCGTCGCCCCCGCACCGACCACCGTCACCGCGGATCCGTCGCGGAGTGAGGTGAGCGCATCGTGCAGCGCGGTCGCGGAGTCGAGATCGGACACCGAGTACGCGCGGTCGCCGCCGGGCACCTCCGGCACACCGGGTCCGCTGCCCGCGGCGTACACGGCCGCGTCGAACCGCACCGCCGCGCCGTCGTCGAGTTCGACGACGTCCTCACCGACACGGACGACGCTCGCGACGCGCAGCGCCGCGCGCGGATGCAGCAGATCCACCAGGTCGTGTGTGGCGCTGCCGGTTCCCGCCGCGACCTGGTGCAGCCGCACCCGCTCCACGAACACCGGCCGCGGATTGACCACCGTCACATCGATGTCGGTGTGCCGGGACAGCAGCCGGTTCGCGGCCTGCATCCCGGCGTATCCGGCTCCGACGACCACCACATGCTTGCGTGCGCTCATCGCTGTTTCCCTCCAGTGCGTCGTGTGTCGACCGTTCGTCGATGGGACACCGCGCGGGCCGGAAACGTGACAGTCGCCGATGTGAAGTGTGCCTCACCGCGCCAGGGGGTGGTCGCCGGGAGTGAGTGTCGCCGAGTCGGCGGCGTCACGGCCGGCGTGGAAACCGTCCGCGTCGACACCGCGACTGCGGGCGGTGCGGGTGGTGGGGAACAGTCGGGCGAACTCGGCGTCCACCTCGTCCGATCGGCGCGCCAGAATCGGTGCGAGTTCCGTGACGGGGATCTGCGCGTCGGCGGCTGCCCCGGCGGTCGCGCGGGCATCCGCCGCGCGCAGACGTTCGCCGATGCGCGCCGCGAAACCCGTGAGGAAGGCGCGTCGGAACGACGCTGTCGCGCCACCACGCCGACCGGCGGTGTCGGCGGCGGACACCGCCCGCGTCGCCTGGACCAGCAGGGACGCGAACAGCATCTCGACCTGCTGCAGGTCGACGACGGACCCCACGACCGTCGCGATCCGCACCCGCGTGAACCACACGGTGCGCACCCGGTTGGCGTCGCCGATGGCGGTGAGCAGCAGGACCTTCTCCCGGATGTACGGGCCTTCGAGATGCAGGCGCCGGCCGCGGACGTGCGCGGTGGTGGACGGGCCGGCCAGCAGCGCGGCACCCACCGAGTACCGCGTCACCAGTTCCTGCGCTTTCGCGGTGAGCGCCTCCGCCTCGTCGGGGAAGTCGGTGGACTCGGCCTTCGACAGCAACCCGCGGATGCGGTCGAGGATGCGAGGGTCGGGTGCGGGTGCGGCGGTGCCGTCGGGGGCGGAGCGATGGTGCGGCCACTGCGACGGCGGTGGTGTCAGCCGCGCGAATCGGGGCAGGTGCTTCCAGGTGAAGGCCAATCCGTCGATGCGGTACCGCGTCGCGTTCGGGAGTGTCGCGCGGAGGCCGGCGCCGAAATCGTCCGGGTGGGCGGTGACGGGAACGGCCACCGGATGGCGGTCGGCGATGGTGCGGAGCTGCTCCACCCAGTCGGTGGGGGCGCGGTCGGCGGCACCGCTGAGTGTCGCCTCGAAGAGCACCGCGGCCGCCGCGAGGGGGACGTCGGCGGCATCGCCCCCGTCGGCGGTGATGTGCAGGACGTCGGCGGGCTGCCACCCTCGCTCGTACGCGCCGGTCAGCTCGACGAGCAGCGCGTCGGGCCGGATGTCGGACGTTCGAATGTATGTTCCCTCGGTCGCCATGCCGCAGAGTGTGGCCGAGGGCACCGACACGTTCGTACCCAGCGGCTCACGCACCGGCGCACCCACCGCCGTCACCCGCGCCCTCCTCCTGAGCGAGTGGTACACCCAGTCGATTGATTCGAGTGGACGGTACGTTCGCTCAGCGAGCCGGAGGCGCACCCCACCCCGCGGAGCGCGGAGGCTCACCCCATCCCGCGCGGAGCCGGAGGCTCACCCATCCCTGCGGAGCGCGGAGGTTCAGTCCTCGTCGTCGACGAAGCGCGGGAACACCGGCGACGGTGCGGGCAGTTCGGTGCCCGGCGCGAGCCGGGTGGTGACGGCGGCGAACTCCCGCGCGTTCGGGGCCTGGCCGAGGAGGTCGAGGATCTTCGCACCCGAATCGGGCATCACCGGCTGCACGAGCACACCGACGATGCGCACGACCTCGAGTGTCACGTACAGCACCGTCGCCATGCGGGCAGGATCGGTCTTGCGCAGCACCCACGGCTGCTGCGCAGAGAAGTAGCGGTTGGTTTCGCCGAGGACGTGCCAGATCGCCTCGAGTCCGAGATGGATGGCCTGCACGTCGAACTCTGCGCGGACCTTCTCGAGCAGGGCATCGGCCTGCGCGAGCAGCGCCTCGTCGTCGGCGGTGAACGCGCCGGGTTCCGGGACGACACCGTCGAGGTTCTTCGCGACCATCGACAGCGATCGCTGTGCCAGGTTGCCGAGGTCGTTGGCGAGATCGGCGTTGATGCGGGTGGTGATGGCCTCGTGGCTGTAGCTGCCGTCCTGTCCGTACGAGATCTCCCGCAGCAGGAAGAACCGCAACTGGTCGAGGCCGTATCGCTCGACCATCTCGAGGGGGTCGACGACGTTGCCGACCGACTTCGACATCTTCTCGCCCTTGTTGAACAGGAACCCGTGGACGAACACGCGGCGGGGCAGGTCGAGGCCGGCCGACATGAGGAAGGCGGGCCAGTACACGGTGTGGAACCGCGTGATGTCCTTGCCGATGATGTGCAGATCTGCGGGCCAGTAGCGGCGGTACGCGTCGGGGTCGGTGTCCGGGAAGCCGGCACCGGTGAGGTAGTTGGTCAGCGCGTCCACCCACACGTACATCACGTGGTCGGGGTGGTCGGGGACCGGAACACCCCAGTCGAACGTGGTCCGCGAGATCGACAGGTCCTTCAGTCCGCCGGAGACGAAGCTGACGATCTCGTTGCGCCGCGTGGCCGGGGCGATGAATTCGGGTTGGTCCTCGTACAGTTTCAGCAGCTTGTCCTGGTAGGCGGACAACCGGAAGAAGTACGTGGACTCCTCGGTCCATTCGACGGGTGTGCCCGTCTCGGTGGAGATGCGCGACCCGTCGGCCTGCACGGTGGTCTCGGCGTCGGTGTAGAACGCCTCGTCGCGCACCGAGTACCAACCGGCGTACGTGTCGAGGTAGATGTCGCCGGCGTCGACCATGCGCTGCCAGATTGCCTTGCTCGCCTCGAGGTGGTCGGCGTCGGTGGTGCGGATGAACCGGTCGTACGAGATGTTCAGACGCTTGTCCATCGCCTCGAACACGTCGGAGTTGCGCGCCGCGAGTTCGGTGACGGGGATGCCTTCCTTGGCCGCCGTCTGCTGCATCTTCAGGCCGTGTTCGTCGGTGCCGGTGAGGAACCGGACATCGAATCCGTCGAGGCGCTTGAACCGCGCGAGCGCGTCGGTGGAGATGTACTCGTAGGCGTGCCCGATGTGCGGTGCGCCGTTGGGGTAGGCGATCGCAGTCGTGATGTAGTACGGCGGGCGGGAAGAGTCAGCGGCAGTCATGGTGACCATTACTTTATATGTCGTGAGCAGAACTCGTCCCGCGCCCGAAGCCCCGCAGCCGCTCGAACCACTCGTCGACGCCCACACGCACCTCGATGCGTGCGGCGCCGCGGACGCCGCGGGTGTCGCGGCGATCGTCGACCGGGCCGCGGCCGTGGGGGTGCAGCGGGTCGTCACCGTCGCCGACGACCTGGACGCGGCGCGGTTCGCCGCGCGGGCCGCACACTGGGACGAGCGGGTGTTCGCGGCCGTCGCGATCCACCCGACCCGGGCGAATGCTCTCGACGACGCGACCCGCGGCGAGATCGAACGGCTCGCCGCCGACCCGCGGTGCGTCGCGGTGGGGGAGACGGGCCTGGATCTGTACTGGCCCGGCAAACTCGAGGGGTGCGCCGAACCCGCCGAACAGGAGGAGGGTTTCCGCTGGCACATCGACCTCGCGAAACGGTTGGGGAAGCCGCTGATGATCCACAACCGTGACGCCGACGACGAGCTGCTGCGGGTGCTGCACGACGAGGGAGCGCCGGAGACCGTGATCTTCCACTGCTTCTCGTCGGGTCCGGAGACGGCGCGCGCCTGCGTCGACGCCGGGTACGTGCTGAGTTTCTCCGGCACCGTCAGTTTCAAGAACGCGAAGGCGTTGCGTGAGGCCGCGCCGCTCGTTCCCCGCGAGCAGGTGTTGGTGGAGACGGATGCGCCGTTCCTGACGCCGCATCCGTTCCGCGGTGCGCCCAACGAGGCGTACTGTCTGCCGTACACGGTGCGCGCCCTCGCCGAGTTGCGCGGCGAGGACGCCGACCTGCTCGCCGCCGCGACCACCGCGAACGCCGAACGGGTGTACGGACTTCCGTGAACTCCACCCGCGTGCGGGTGGTCGGCGTGAGACTCTGGGCGCATGCGCAGCTTTGTCTACACGGCACAGCCGGCACGGGTCCTCTTCGGCGTGGGTACGGCGGCGAAGGTTGCCGACGAGGTGCGCCGACTCGGTGCGTCGCGGGCGTTGTTGCTCGGCGGCGACCACGTGCGCCCGCAGGCCGACCTCGTCGCACGCGCGTTGGGGTCGCTGCAGGTGGCGCGGTTCGACGGTGCGCGGATGCACACACCGGTCGATGTCACCGAGCAGGCGCTGCGGATCGCGGGTGAGTACGACGTGGACGTCGTCGTCGCGGTCGGGGGTGGCTCGACGACCGGTCTGGCGAAGGCGCTGGCGGTGCGCACCGGCGCCGACCAGGTGATCCTGCCCACCACGTACGCGGGGTCGGAGGTCACCCCGGTGCTGGGCGAGACGGCGGACGGAGTGAAGACGACACGGTCGTCTCCCGACATCCTTCCCGAGACCGTTGTCTACGACGTCGAGTTCACGGCGTCCATGCCGGTGCCGATGGCGGTGACGAGCGCGATCAACGCGCTCGCGCACGCGGTGGAGGCGCTGTACGCGGAGCACGCCAATCCGATCGTCGACACCCTGGCGCTCGAGGCGGTCGCCGGAATCGGCCGCGGGGTGCCGGCGCTGGGCGCGGACGGTGTCGATCTCGAGGGCCGATCGGATCTGCTGCTCGCGGCGTGGCTCGCCGGAACGTGCCTGGCGTCCGTGGGAATGGGGTTGCACCACAAGCTGTGTCATGTGCTGGGTGGATCGTTCGATCTGCCGCACGCATCGACGCACACCGTGATGTTGCCGCACGTGATGGCGTACAACGCGCCGTCGGTGCCCGACGTGATGGAGCGCATCGCGACGGCGCTCGACGCAGAGGACGCCGCGACCGGCGTCTACGACCTGGTCGCGGCCGCGGGTGGTCCCGTCGCCCTCGCCGATCTGGGGTTGCGGGAGGCCGACCTCGACGAAGTGGCCCGTCTCGCGACGGAGCGGGCGTATCCCAATCCGCGGGAGGTCACGCGGGTGGGTGTGCGGCGGCTGCTCGGCGAGGCGTTCGAGGGGCGTCGCCCGGATCGGGTGGCACGACCAGTTGGTTGAAGCTACAACCAGCTGCTGCTAAATTGTTGAATCGTCAACCATGAAGGGTGGTCGGCCACCCGATCGGAAGGTTCAACGAACATGGGCAACACCCTCGTGCGCGACATCGGAATCCTGATTGCGCGACTCGGAATCGGCATCGTCTTCCTCGTCCACGGTCTGCAGAAACTCACCGTGTGGGGGCAGGACGGTACCGCCGCGGCGTTCGACGGGATGGGCATCCCCGCGCCCGCGGTGAGCGCGTTCGTCGCGACATGGCTCGAGATCCTCGGCGGCATCGCGCTGGTCGCGGGGTTGTTCGTTCCGGCCGTCGGTGTCCTGCTGTTCCTGCAGATGCTCGGCGCCTTCGCGTTCGTGCACGGCGGCAACGGCCTCTACGTCGGTGACGGTGGTTACGAACTGGTCCTCGTCCTCGGTGTCGGATCTCTGCTGCTCGCCGCCGTCGGTGCCGGTGGGCTCTCGGCCGACCGGTTCCTTTCCCGGGTGCGGTCGCGCGGCGCGGGGGTCGCGACCGCGGCCTGACGGTACCGCCGCGAACCGGGGGGCGGATCCTGCGATGACTCGCGGGGTCCGCCCCCGGTTCGTTCCGCGTCGTGCCGACGTCCGAATATTCCGATTCTCGGACTTTTGTACCAGCCGCGACCGGAATGGAAAATCACGAATTGTGACGCAGTTGAAAAGGAAGTAATCCCAGGCAGGCGACGTGGAGTTGTCAGATCAATGCCGGTTCGTTACCGTGCCGTGATCGAAGTTGCCGTCTGTCTGGAAATGTTGTGTCACCTTTCACCAAGATCAACCGAGTGAAATCGCCGCTGTTGTTCTCCGTGGTCGCCGTGCTGTTCCTGGTGATCGCGGCAGGCGGGATCACCGCACTCGTCAAACACAAGAACCTCACCCTCGACGTCGACGGAGAGCGGCGCGCCTTCGGCACGATGAGTTCCACCGTCGGCGACATCCTCGCCGCCGCCGGCTACGAGGTCGACGAACACGACGTCGTCGCCCCGGCCCTCGACGCATCCGTCTCCGACGGCGACACCATCGTGCTGAGGCAGGCACGCGAGGTGCGGCTGAGCGTCGACGGCGAGGACCGCACCGTGTGGACCACCGCACTGACCGTCGACGAGGCCCTCGCGCAGTTCCGCCTCGGCGACGACGTGTACGTCTCCGCGTCGCGTTCGCACCGTCTCCCGCTCGACGGCACCGACCTCGAGGTCGTCAATCCCAAGACCGTCAACTACGCGGACAACGGACTCCCGGCGAACCCCATCCGGCTCGCCGCCCCCACGGTCGGTGCGTTCCTCGAGGCACACGGAGCTCGTCTCGAACAGGCGGACAGCGTCACCCCCGCCGTCGACACCCCCCTCGTCGAGGGTATGGACGTCGTCGTGACCCGCGACCGCATCGAGTCGCGCACCGAGACCCAGCCGCTCCCCGCGCCCGAGAACCGTGTCGACGACCCGAACATGCTCGAGGGCGAGACCGTCGTCGACGATCCCGGCGTTCCCGGTGAGCGTTCCGTCACGTTCGATGTGCACACCGTCAACGGTGTCGAGGTCGGTCGCACCGAGACCGCCTCCGAGATCCTGACCGAACCGCAGCCCGCCACGGTGCGGGTCGGCACCCAGCCGAAGCCGGCGGTTCCCGCCTCCGGGCGTGCGTCGACGTGGGATTCCATCGCGCAGTGCGAGTCGACCGGTAACTGGGCGATCAACACCGGCAACGGTTTCTACGGCGGCCTGCAGTTCACGCAGCAGACGTGGGCCGCGTTCGGTGGCACCGAGTACGCGCCGCGCGCCGACCTCGCCTCCCGCGAACAGCAGATCGCGATCGCCGAGAAGGTGCAGGCGACCCAGGGTTGGGGCGCGTGGCCCTCGTGCACCAGCAAGCTCGGACTCCGCTGATCCGATGCTCGTCATGACGGCGCCGGCAGTGCGCTAGGTTCTGCTCGTGCCCTCAGACGACCCCGACGCCACCCCGGCTTCTCCGCGCGGCCTCGCCGCGTTGCTCGGACCCGCAGAGGTCCGTGCTCTCGCGGAGGAGTTCGGGGTGCGTCCGACGAAACAACTCGGCCAGAACTTCGTGCACGACGCCAACACCGTGCGGCGCATCGTGTCGGCGGCGGGTGTCGGCCGCGACGACGTCGTGCTCGAGGTCGGTCCCGGACTCGGCTCGCTGACCCTCGCGTTGCTCGACGTCGTCGACCGGGTGGTCGCCGTCGAACTCGATCCCAAGCTCGCGCAGCGCCTGCCCACCACCGTCGGGCAGCGCGCACCCGAACTCGCCGACCGGCTCGACGTCGTCCACATGGACGCGATGAAGGTGTTGCCCGCCGACCTGCCCGTCACTCCGACGGCCCTCGTGGCGAACCTCCCCTACAACGTGGCGGTGCCGGTGCTGCTGCATCTGTTCGCAGAATTCCCCTCGCTGCGTACGGCATTGGTGATGGTCCAGTCGGAGGTCGCCGATCGCCTGGCCGCGACACCCGGTTCCAAGATCTACGGTGTGCCCAGCGTCAAGGCCAGGTTCTTCGGTGACGTCCGCCGTGCCGGTGCGGTCGGCCGATCGGTGTTCTGGCCGGTACCGCAGGTCGAGTCGGGACTCGTGCGCATCGACCGGTATGCACAGCCGCCGTGGCCCGTCGACGAGATCCACCGCAGGTCCGTGTTCGCTGTCGTCGACGCCGCATTCGCGCAGCGCCGCAAGACTTTGCGTGCGGCGCTCGGTGGCTGGGCCGGTTCGCCCGCCGAGGCCGAACGTCGGCTGGTCGCGGCGGGGGTCGAGCCATCCACCCGAGGTGAGAAACTCGATGCCGCAGCCTTCGTGCGACTCGCCGGAATCGGAGGAGGCTGAGCGCTGGATCACCTTCCGGTGGCATCGCCGACGGTTCTGTGATCTACTTGTCCCTGGTCGTTAGGTAGTGTGTTCGTGGTTTACCCCTCGCACATTTCTGGTTGCGAGCGGATGCGATAGCCACCACGGAATCGTCTCAGCCGTGTAGTGACAGACCCGGAGGACGACCGTCCTCCGACGAGACGGGACGCCCGCGTCCCGCCTGCAAGTGAAGGAACAGCAATGGCTGAAGGTACTGTGAAGTGGTTCAACGGCGAAAAGGGCTTCGGCTTCATCGCCCCGGCTGACGGCTCCGCCGACGTCTTCGTGCACTTCTCCGAGATCCAGGGTCGCGGCTTCCGCACCCTCGAGGAGAACCAGCGCGTGAGCTTCGAGATCGGCCAGGGCCAGAAGGGCCCGCAGGCCACCGGCGTCACCGTCATCGGCTGACACCCACTCTTCGACGGCAGGGCCGGCACCTTTCGAGGTGCC
>NZ_JAIYEP010000062.1 GCF_020515525.1 Rhodococcus yananensis | reverse complement strand
CCGCGGCGACCTGACCGTCGCCGCGGGCTGACGCCGTCTCCGGGGCGGTGGGGTCGCCGGGGTGTAGGACCAGGCGCACCCGGCAGTTGCCGTCGTCCGGGTCGGGACGGACGTCGACGACGTACCGTCGCCCGAGCGTCACGGCGTTGTCGTCCAGTACGCGCTGGATCAGGCCGCGTTGGATGCCGCGGACGACCTCCGGGTAGTTACGGGCGATCTCGACCAGCGGGCACGTGCACAGCGTGATGTCGTGGGTGCCGAATGCGCTGGTGGCCGTCTGTGTCTCGAAGCCGAGCCGGGCGAGTGCATCGATGACGAGTGAGCCCGCGTCGGATGTCGGTTCGGGTTGCAGCCGCAGCAGCGACGCCCAGTCGTCGCCGACCTCGAACGCCTTGAGTTCGCGCTCGGTGGCGTCTCCTCCGATCCGGGCGGCGAACAGTGCGACGAGATCGGTGTACGACGGCTCACGGACGGCGACGTATCCGGTGCGGGGTCGCCCGACGCCGGTGACGGGCATCGGCTGTGCGTGCACGAGCCCCTCGTCGGACAGCCCGGTGAGATGGAATCGGACCGTGGTGACGTGCAGGTCGAGGGTCTCGGCGAGACCGTGCGCGTCGAGCGGTGTCGCGGACTCCCGCAGCAGCGTGAGGATCCGCTCGCGTTGCTTGATCCGGCGTACCAACTCGTCCTCCCGTTCCCGGTCCGTCCGCCTCAGGTGAGGCTCTCCTTATTAAAAGGAGTAAGATCCTCTATAGTCGTCGCCATGTCGACGACTCCTCCGACGTCCACGTTACGACCGGCCCGCCGCGGTCTCGGAACTGTGGCTACCCTTGCCCTGTCCCTGATGGCCGTCGCATCGGTCGTCGTGGCCGTCGCCGCGGTCCTCGTCGCGATCGAGGTGCGCGGGCAGGAACCGCAGGCGGCACCCGACAACACCGCGTCGAACGCTGCGATCCTGGCTGCGCTGCAATCGCTGGCGGCCGATCGGGGTGCCGCGGAAGCACCGGTCGCCGACGGCGCTCCCGCGGGTGAGGAGCCGGCAGCGGGCACCGATGTCCCGGCTGCCGCACCCGGAGCCGCACCGGTCGCCGGATCGGCGCCCGCCCCCGACGGAGCGGCGCCGGAGAGCGGACCCGCGACGCCCACCGCGCAGGCGCCGGCAGCTGAACCCGCCCGATCGGCCCCGTCGGTGCCCGTCCCGTCCGCGGCGGAGCTCACCGGCACCCTGCATTCCGCGGTCGACCCGGCGAACGGCATCGGATACCGGCAGACGTACGTCGAGCGCGGTGAGGAGGCGACCGGAGTGCTCGAACAGATCGGTGGCCGCGCCGGCACCATGCTGCAGGTGGTCAAGCCCCGCGTGATCGATCCGATCGACATGGACGGCAACACGGCATCGGGACGGCTGCAGGTCACGTTCGCCGGTGCCCCCGGCCCCGAAACCCCGCTGCGCTTGACGTTCGTGTACCTCGACGGCATGTGGAAGCTGTCGGCGCGCAGCGTGTGCGATGTGGCGTCGTTCAACGGATTCTCGTGCCCTTCGGGATACGTCCGCTAGCGGCGCGCTCGCTCGGATTGAACAGGGCGGTCCATCTCTTGACCACCACACGGATCGCGACGTCGACGACGAGCGCGCACGCGATGATCGCGAGCGTCCACGCGAACAGTTCCGGCGTCTGCAGCAGCGTGCGGGTCTGCTGGATGGACGCGCCGACCCCGTCCGGCGCCGACAGCAACTCGGCCATCACCGCGACCCGCACCGAACCCGACGCGACCGCACCGGTCGCGGCGACGATCGGCGGCAGCACCGACGGCGCGATCACGAAGGCGAACCGTCGCGGACGGCTCAACTGCAGACCCGTCGCCAGTTCCAGCAGGTGCGGATCCACGGATCGCAATGCCGACGTGGTCGCGGCCGCGATGAGCGGCACCATCACCGTGGCGCAGACGACGATCGTGATGGTGGGGTCGCTACCCATCCACAGAACCAGGCACACGATCAGCACGATCGGCGGGAGTCCCTGCAGGATCGCCCGAAGCGGCGCGAGCAGGCCGTCGGCGAACGACGAGACCGTCGCCGCCCAGCCGATGACGATGCCCACGACGAGCGCGACGAGGGTCGCGACGGTCGCGCGACCCAGCGTGATCGCCAGTTCCGTCACCAGTGAACCGTCGGCGAGGATCTCCCACAGCGCGTCGAGCGTGCGTGCCGGGCTCGGCATCACGGCGGGGGACTGATCCAGTGACAGCCACTGCCACGCGCCCAGCAGCGCGACCACGCACAGCACCGAGCCCAGCACGTACCGCGGTGACCGGCCCGGCAGGAAACGCGTCATCGCCGTCACGACCCCGCGTAGAAGCCGTCGGCGGGCAGTTCACCACCGATGGAGTCCGGAACGGAATCGAGCAGCGAGCGGTACAGCAGTTCGGTGTCGGCCCGGCCCTCGGCGGCCGGCAGGTAGGTGGGGCGCAGGCCCGGCAGGACCTTCCCCACGACGTCCGCGGGGATGGGCACCACGTCGGCGATCTCGACGGCACCGGTGGTCGGGTCGGAGACCACGCCGATCACCGAGCCGAGCAGGTTCGTCTGGAGGGCGTCGACGAGATCCGGGTACTGCCGGGCGATCTCACCGCGCATCACGAAACCGGCGAACGGCAACGCCGTCGCGCCGATCTGCTCGTTCCACAGGTCCTGCATACTCTGCGCCTTGACGATGTCGCCGGTGGCGCCGGCGACGACCGTCGCGAGATGCTCGGGCAGCACCGCGTACTCCATGCTCCCCGAGGTCAGGCCCGTGGCGATGTCGAGGGGCGTGGGGTGGTACTCCAGCCGCACGTCGGCGTCGGGTCCCTCGAATGTCATTCCGGCGCTGCCGAGGACCTGCTGGGTGACCAGATCGATGATGTCGTTCCGGAACGGGATGTGCACGGTCTTGCCGCGCAGGTCGTCCAGGCTCGTGCCCTCCGGGCCCATGAGGTACACGATGTTGCCGCTGACCGTACCGACGAGCTCGAGGTCGATACCCTGGGCGCAGAGATTGGCGGCGATGTTGATCGGCATCGCCGCGACGTCGTACCGGCCGGCGATGAAGTTGGTGCGCAGTTCCTCGGGGGTGCTCGCCGTGCCGATCTCGATGGCGTCGACGTCGAGTCCGTCGAGGTCCGTCAACGGCGCGGCCATCGCGATGTTGTTCGCGACACCCACGTTCAGCGACGACGGGAGCCCCTGCTGCACCTCGCCGGCCGCACTGCCGGTCCCGCACGTGGCGGTGTCGTCGGACGTTCCGCACGCAGAGAGCGCGGCCGCGGCCGTCAACGACAGGGCCACCACGAGTGGCCGGATTCTCGAGGGGAGAAGATGACGATTCACAGTGATCCTTCGGTCGTACTCGACGGGGTCCGGGTGTCCCGCGGGGGCAGGACGATCGTGGAGGACGTCTCGCTGCGGCTCCACGCCGGCGAGATCCTCGTGATCCTGGGCGAATCCGGGCTGGGCAAGACCACGGTGCTGCACACCGCCGCGGGGCTGCTCGAGCCGGACGCCGGAATCGTCACCCGCAACGTGGAACGGCAGGGGATCCTGTTCCAGGAGGCGCGGCTCCTGCCGTGGATGTCGGTGGGGCGCAACATCCGGATCGCCGCACCAGGTCGCGGTGTGTGGTCGTCGGCGAACGGGCCCGAGGTGGACGAGGCACTCGACGAGGTGGGTCTGCGTGACGTCGCCCATCTCCCGCCGTTCCGGCTGTCGGGCGGCATGCAGCGACGCGCCGCGCTCGCCCGCGCACTGTTCCCCCGGCCGCAGGTCGTGTTCGCGGACGAACCGTTCGCCCACCTGGATTCGCAGTCGGCGAAGACCGTCGGGCTCGCGCTCGGACGCGCCGCCGCCGAGGGTGCCGCCGTGCTGGTGACCGCACACGAGATCACCGAGGTTTTCACCACCATGGGAATTTACCGTACATTATTCCTCTAAAATAGGTAGAACGTGAGAAGGGGCTCCATATGACCGACAAGAACCAGACCGGCGACGCCCTGCCGCTGTCCGGCCGCGACACCGCTCACCTGCCGGGACACTGGCTGCTCGCGCGCCTCGGCAAGCGGGTACTGCGGCCCGGCGGCAAGGAACTGACCGAGCGGATGCTCGCCGACGCGAAGCTGCGGGGCGCCGACGTCGTGGAGTTCGCGCCCGGACTGGGGCGGACCGCTCAGAACATCGTTGCGGCCGCGCCCAAGAGCTACGTGGGTGTCGAAGCAGACGACAGTGCAGCAGAACTCACCCGGAAGGCCATCGCCGGAGCGGGCACCGTCGTCAGCGGGGAGGCGTCGAAGACGGGACTCGACGACGAATGCGCCGACGTCGTCGTCGGCGAAGCCATGCTCACGATGCAGACCGACAAGCACAAGGCCGAGATCGTCCGTGAAGCGCTGCGCGTGCTGCGGCCCGGTGGTCGCTACGCCATTCACGAACTGGCCATCGAACCCGACGAGGTCGAGGATCGGGTCAAGACCGACATCCGCCAGTCGCTGGCGCGTTCGATCAAGGTCAATGCACGTCCGCTCACCGCAGCAGAATGGCGAGACCTGTTCGTCGAGTGTGGATTCGAG
Source organism: Rhodococcus yananensis (assembly GCF_020515525.1). Lineage (GTDB taxonomy): Bacteria > Actinomycetota > Actinomycetes > Mycobacteriales > Mycobacteriaceae > Rhodococcus > Rhodococcus yananensis. The sequence continues at coordinate 20,833 of NZ_JAIYEP010000062.1, read as the reverse complement.
GTCGAGACCATCGGCTTCGCGCCGATGGCGCTGCTCGAGCCCCAGCGCATCCTCGCCGACGAGGGTCTCGTCGGGACGGCGAAGTTCGTCTTCAACGTGATCCGTGACGGCGACGCCCGCGCGCGGGTGCTGCAGATGCGCTCGACCTTCACCACGTACAAGAAGAATCTCGTCGCCATCGAGATCATCGCGAAGAAGAAGGCGGCCTGATGTCGACGGACACGAGCGGTGGCGTTCTCACCGTCATCGAGGGGCTCACCGAACTCGACCTGCAGGACGGCGACTCGCCCCGCATCCGCAAACTCGCTTCCGGGAACGGAGCGACGGTGGTGCGCATCGCCTTCCGCGCAGGCCAGTCGATGGCCGACCACTGTGCGGCCGCCCCGATCCTCGTCGCGGGAACGGTCGGTGAAGTGACCTTCACGACCGCCGAGCGGTCGGTTGCCCTCGCGCCGGGCACGGCGGTGCACGTCGACGCGGGTGTCGTCCACAATCTGGTCGCCGTCGTCGACTCCGTGGTGATGCTCACGATCCTGCGCTGATCCCGGCCCGCCCGGCCCCCCGGCCCCCGCCGGGGTGAGCGAGTGGTACACCCGATCGAATCAATCGAGCGGACGATACATTCGCTCGGCCCGCCGGAGGCGGGACGGGGGAGGGGGCGGCGTCACGACTGCCGGTACGCGACCCAGCCGCCGTGTTCGGTGATGTCGGTCGCGTCGGCGACGACATCGTTCGTGCAGCCGAACCCGACGACGTGCCTGCCGTCGGACAGTTCGACGCTCGTGAGGGTCATCGGCGCGGGCAACTGCGCGAGGAACCGTCCGAGTCCGGCCTCGGACACCCGGAACACCTCACCGACGATCGGGGCACCCGCGCCCGGTCCGTGCCGGACGAGTCCGGGCTTCGGTGGGGTGGTGTTCAACGCGACCAGGCGGTACGCGTCGCTGGTGTGGACGGTCTCGACGAACCGAGCCCCGAGTTCCTCGAGTTGGAAGTGCAGGGCCTGGCCGCGCAGATGCGCACCGAACACGGCCAGTTCCACTCCGGCACCGACGAAGTCGGGGGAGGGGGCTCCGGTCAGGTGCGCGGCCACGTCGACGGCGATCTGGTCGGCGAACGCGGGGGCCACCACCGTGATGCCGAACGGCGCGCCCGACTCGGTGGGTCGCGCGGGAACGGCGACGGCGCACAGATCGAGCAGGTTGCAGAAGTTCGTGTAGGTGCCCATCCTGCGGTTGATCGCCACCGGATCCGCCTGCACCTCCGCGATCGTCGGATGCTCGGTGGTGGTGGGCAGCAGCAGAGCGTCCACGTCGGCGAGTAGTTCACGGGCGCGGGCGCGGGCGTGGACCAGCGCGTCGAGGTCGGCGACCAGTTCGTGTGCCGCAGGTGCTTTCGCTGCTGCGACGATCGCCGCGACCGTCGGATCTGCGCCGGCGCGGGGCACCGCGAGGAACTCACCGACCGCGGCGTACCGTTCGGCGACCACCGCACCGTCGTACAGCAGGGTCGCGGCGTCGAGCAACGCCGAGATGTCGACCGTAGCGATCCGGACCCCCGACTCCTGCGCATCGCGCACCGCCGCGTCGAACGCGGTGCGGTACTGCGGGCACAGTGCCGTCAGGTCCTCCGGACGCGGAACGGCCACGCGGACCGTCGACCCCGTGGAGAGCCGCACATCGGCGGGCCACGGGCGACTGCGCGGATCACGAGGTTCGGGTCCGGCCATGACCGCCGTTGCGGTGGCGGCCACTTCGAGCGACGCCGCGAACACGGTGAGGCAGTCGTAGTCGACACATGCGGGTACCACACCGTGGGTGGGGATCACCCCGATCGTCGCCTTGATCCCGACGATCCCGTTGAGCGCGGCGGGGACGCGGCCCGAACCGGCGGTGTCGGTGCCGAGTCCGATGTCGGCGATGCCGAGCGCCACCGCGACCGCCGACCCGGAACTCGACCCGCCGGAGACCAGGGCGGGGTCCCACGAGCAGCGCACCGCCCCGTACGGGCTGCGTGTCCCGACCAGCCCGGTCGCGAACTGGTCGAGGTTCGTCTTTCCGAGGACGACGGCGCCGGCGTCGACGAGTCGTGCGACGCCTGCCGCGGTCACCTCGGGGGTGTAGGCGAACTCGGGGCATGCCGCGGTCGTCGGCAGGCCCGCGACATCCACATTGTCCTTCACGGCGACGACGAGACCGGCGAGCGGAAGGTGATCCCCGGCAGCGATGCGGGCGTCGACGGCAGCGGCGTCGGCGAGCAGCGCGGCACGGTCGCGGAGGGTGATCCACACCTCCGGCCGATCCACCTCGGCGATACGGTCGAGCGCACGCAGGACGCGGTCGGTCGCGACAGTTGCGGTGGTGAGGACATCACTGGTCATTGCGTCGGTCCGATCACGAGGAGGGGGCTGCCCGGCGCGACCTTGGCGCCGGGCGCGACGAGCACTTTCAGAACGATTCCGGCCTGTCCGACGCGGACGGGCATCTCGAGTTTCATCGCTTCGAGGATCACCGCGGCGTCGCCGTCGTCGACGATCTCGCCCTCCTCGACATCGACACGCCACACGTTGCCGACGACGGATGCCTCGACGACGACGCATCCGTCCGGAAGACCGGAGAGTACGTCCTCGGCGGGCGAAGTGATCTCCGCGGGGAGAGAGTCGACGCGGTCGAATTCCCCCGCATCCCGCCATGCCTGTCGTTCCCGAGCGAACGCCGAGGACTGCCGGGCGTCGAAGTCCGCGATCGAGTCGGCGTTGTCGCCGAGGAACCGCAGGTGGTCGGCGAGCGCGAAGGTTCCGTCCTCGATGTCGGCGTCGAAGCGGCCGGCCCGCGACGCCGCGCGGTATTCGAGAAGCTGGTCGGGCGTCACGGGTTCCCACACGATGCGGTCGAAGAACCGGAACAGCCACGGCGTGCCGTCCTCGAACGGTGGGGCCTGCCGGTAGCCCGACCAGATCGGCACGGTGCGTCCGACGAGTTGGTAGCCGCCGGGCGACTCCATCCCGTACACGCACAGGTATTTTCCGCCGATGCCCACCGCGTCCGACGGAGTCCACGTGCGCGCGGGATTGTATTTGGTGGTCACGAGCCGGTGCCGAGGGTCGAGTGGAACCGCGAGCGGCGCACCGAGATACACGTCGCCGAGGCCGAGAACGAGGTATTCGGCGTCGAACACGGTGTCGCGCACCGCTTCGACGGAGTCGAGCCCGTTGATGCGGCGGATGAACTCGGTGTTCGACGGCAGCCACGGCGCCTCGTCGCGGACACCGCTGCGATACCGGGAGATCGCCTCGGTGATCGATGGGTCGTCGAACGACAGCGGAAGGCGCACAGTGCGACTCGGAACCACCAGGTCGTGCGTGGCGGGCAGTTCCGTTTCGATGTCCTGCAGCACCCCCAGAAGCCGGTACCGGGGCAGAACGTCGGGATCGAAGTGGATGTGCAGTGATCGGACCCCGGGGGTGACGTCGACGATGCCGGGAAGTCCGGTCGCCGCGAGCGCCTCGGACAGTGCGTGCACCCGCATCCGCAGCCCCAGATCGAGCACCATGTCGCCGTATTCGACGAGGATGTTGTCGTCGCCACCGCGTAGATAGGCGACCTCGGGTCGGTCGAGGAACGATGCGATGCCGCCGAGCCGCCCGCCGTCCGACGCGCCCGGACGGTCGACGGGTGGCACATCGACACCACGAACTGCACTGTCGCGCAGTGTGATCGCGGATTCGTCGGTGACCGGTACGAACCTCACGGCGTCACCCGGGCGGATCTGGCCGAGCTTCCACCGGTGACCGGACACGACGGTGAGCGGACACGCGAATCCGCCGAGGCTGGGTCCGTCCGGTCCCAGCAGGATCGGGGTGTCTCCCGAGACGTTGAGGGCGCCGACGCTGTACGGATTGTCGTGCAGGTTCGACGGATGCAGTCCGGCGTCACCGCCGTCGGTGCGTGACCACACCGGTTTCGGCCCGTCGAGCCGGATGCCGGTGCGGTTGGCATGGGTCTGGACGGTCCAGGTGGTGTCGTAGAACCGCCGCATGTCGGCGGCGGTGAAATATGCCGGAGCCGGCTGCGGCCCCTCCGTCACCGCGAGATGCCACGTGTGGGTGAACTCCGGGCGATGCGCGGGCGGCACGGGTCCGGGCGCCGTGTGCTCTGCGCCGCAACGGATACCGAGCACATCTCCTCCGGCGAGGGCACGCCCGGTGACGCCGCCGAATCCGCCGAGCGTGAACGTCGAGGCGCTGCCGTGGTACAGCGGTGCATCCAACCCGCCCCGCACTGCGAGGTAGGTGCGCAGGCCCGCGTCGACGGGGGTGCCGATGTCGAGCACGGCACCGGCCGGTACCTCGATCGGCTCCCACATCGGCACGGTGACGCCGTCGAGCGTCACCTCGGTGGGTGCGCCCGTCACGCACACGGTCGAGGCTGCGGAGAACGTGAGGCTCGGCCCCTCCAGGGTGCATTCGAGTCCGGGCGCGCCCGCGGTGTTGCCGACCGCGAGGTTCGCCGCGCGGAACGACAGGTCGTCCATCGGCCCGGACGGGGGAATCCCGACGTTCCACAACCCGATCCGGCCGGGGTGATCCTGGATCGTGGTCATCGTGCCGGCGCGCAGCACGTCGATGCGGTGCGCGGTCGCCGGGACCGCCGCCAACGTCGCCGTCGTGTGCGTGGCGGCGAGCACCTCCGGTTGCGTGCAGGCACGCCGCACCTGCGCGAGGTTGGTCGGCACGCCGTACAGGTGGGTGTCGTCGAGGGCGTCGGCGAGCGCCGCGAACGCGGTACGTCGGGTTTCGCCGTGCACGACGACCTTCGCGATCATCGGGTCGTAGTACGGGCTCACCTCCGTGCCGGTGTCCACCCACGTCTCGACACGGGTGTGGGCGGGGAACTCGACGTGGGTGAGCAGTCCCGGGCCGGGGCGATGGTCGCGGCCGGGATCCTCCGCGTAGACGCGCGCTTCCACGGCGTGACCGGTGATAGGCGGCCCCTCGTCGGGGACGTCGTCGAGCAGGGTGTGTTCGCCGCCGGCGAGCCGCAGCATCCAGCCGACGAGATCGACTCCCGTCACCTCCTCGGTGACCGGATGCTCCACCTGGAGTCGGGTGTTCATCTCGAGGAACGACGCCTCACCCCGCACCGTGTCGTACACGAACTCGACGGTCCCGGCCGAGCGGTAGTCCACCGACGACGCGAGGGCCCGCGCGGATGCGAGCACCTGCCGGGTGATCGCGTCGGGCAGGTTCGGTGCCGGTGCCTCCTCGACGACCTTCTGGTTGCGCCGCTGCAGCGAACAGTCTCGGGTGCCCAGGCTGACGGTGCGGCCGCGACCGTCGCCGAACACCTGCACCTCGATGTGCCGCGCGTGCGCGACGAACCGTTCGAGGAAGACACCGCTGGAGGAGAAGTTCGCCGATGCGAGACGCAGCACCCGTTCGTACGCGTCCCGCAGGTCGGCGGGTGAATGGCAGGCCTGCATCCCGATGCCGCCACCTCCACCGACCGCTTTGAGCATCACCGGATAGCCGATGGCCTCGGCCGCGGTGAGTGCCTCGTCGACGGAGGTGAGCAGATCGCTGCCGGGGACGAGCGGGACACCGACGGCGCGGGCGGCCTCGCGGGCGGTGTGCTTGTCGCCGAACACCCGCAGTTGCTCGGGGGTGGGTCCGACGAAGACGATTCCGGCGGCCTCGCACGCCGCGGCGAACTCGGCGTTCTCGGAGAGGAAACCGTACCCGGGGTGGATCGCGCCGGCACCGGTGGTGAGGGCGGCGTCGATGACGAGATCGGCGCGCAGATAGGACTCTGCGGCGGCAGCAGGCCCGAGTCGCACCGCGACGTCGGCGAGTTCGACGTGCATGGCCGACGCGTCCGCATCGGAATACACGGCGACGGTCTTGAGGCCCAGAGAATGGGCGGAACGCATGATCCGACACGCGATCTCGCCACGATTGGCGATGAGGAGGGTATCGAAACCGGATGCCACGGCAGACTCCTTCGGATGGACGGCTGGTGGCGGGAACGTCGCGGCCCCGGCGTGCCCTGCGGGCGCTGTATCCGTTCCTGTCGACACCGCTGTATACGCTAGGGAGCGGCTGTTTCCATCCGGTTTCGTGCGGTAAAGCTCCGGTTAGGAGAAGCTCTCACCGCCACCGTCGAAGTCACGTTCGAGCCGCAGCGTCCCGATCGTGGTGGCGAGTCCGTCGTATTGTGTGACGAGCAGGCAGAATTCGATGAGACGACGGTCGTCGAAGAACGTCGAGAGCAGTAGCCACGTCTCGTCGGACAGGTCCTTCGCGGTGACCAGCTCGTCGACCGCGGTCAGCATCGCACGCTGCTTGCCGGTCAGACCGGGATCGGAGGGTCCGGCGACGATGCGGGCACGGACCTCGTCGGTGATCCCCGCCCGACGCCCGAGTCGGGTGTGATGGTCGAACTCGTAGTCGCAGCCGCGGAGGAACGCGACCCGCAGGATCACCGTCTCGGCATCGAACCGGCTCAATCGGCCGAACGGCATGAGCATGCCCGAGAAATGCAACCAGCCGCGGAACAACCGGCCCGTCCGCCCCAACGTGGAGAACAGGTGCGCGTCCGGGGTGCCCGACGCGAAGGACAGAGCCTTCCACGCCACCCAGTTGATCGGGCCGAGTTCCTTCAGACGTCCCGGTGGGATTCGAGGTGCCATGGCCGCCAGTGTCGCACGGCCGGATCAGTCGCGGACCGCCTGCGCGAGACGCGCCAGCGTGCGGGCCTCCTCGGCGCGGCGGATCACCACCGCGCGGGACGTGTCGATGTGATCGAGCAGCACCGAGTGTGCGTCCTCGAGCCTGCCGTCCAACAGCAACTCGGCGACGCTGATGTGTTCCGCCACGGTCGCGGCCATCCGGTCCGGCGTCAGATAGTCGAACATGCGCACCGGCCGTACCTTCGCGTTGACGGCCGCCAGCGACTCGCACAGCGCGGCGTTGCCCGAGGAAGCGAGCACCACGAGGTGGAACTGTTCGTCCAGGACCACGAAGCCGGCGTCCGGTTCGGGAAGGTCGGCGCGGCGTGCGTACCAGCGTTCGAGTTCGGGGCCGAGCAGATCCGGGTCGTGCCGGACGGCCGGGTCGTCCATCGCGCGGCGGATCCCGTGCGTCTCCAGAAGAATCCGCAGTTCGTACAGGTCGGCGAGGTCGTCGAAACGCGGCCGGTACGGGAACAGGCCGCTCTCGCGTCGTTCGACGAGTCCGTCGGAGACCAGACGGGCGAGTGCCTCCCGAACGGGGGTGCGTGACACCTCGTACAGGGCGGCCAGCCGTTCCTCGCCGAGCCGCTCGTCGGGCCCGAGGCGACCGGACATGAGATCGTCGCGCAGTGCCCGGTAGACGCGGTCGCGGTGGGTTCCGGTCGCCATCAGATCGCCATCGCCGCGCGGACGGTGTCGGCGGAGTCGGCACCGCCGACACCGGTGGACGTCACCCGCCCGGACTCGACGACGTAATACCGCTCGGCGGCGTCCAGCGCGAACCCGATGTGCTGTTCGACGAGCAGCACACCGAGATTCCCGCCGCGAGTGAGCTCGAGGATCGTGTTCTCGATCTCGGCGACCACGGACGGCTGGATCCCCTCGGTGGGTTCGTCCAGGATCAGCATGCGCGGCTGCGTGATCAGGGCCCGCGCTATCGCGAGTTGCTGTCGTTGGCCACCCGACAGCAGGCCGGCGCGTCGGTCCAGGAGGGGAACGAGCGCGGGGAACAGATCGAGCATGTCGGCGATCAGTTTCCGGCCTCCCCGCCGGCCGTCCGCGACCACCTGCAGGTTCTCCGCGCACGTGAGCTGCCCGAACGACTGCTGACCCTGCGGCACGTACGCCAGGCCCCGTGCGACCCGGGCGGACGGGCGCAGCGCACCGATGTCCTCGCCGTCGAAGAGGATGCGGCCGGAGGTGACGGGCAGCAATCCGACGGCGGCGCGCAGCAGTGTGGTCTTGCCGGCTCCGTTGTGGCCGACGACCGCGGCCACTCCGTCGCGCGGCACCTCGAGGTCGATTCCGTGGATGATCTCGGTACGCCCGTATCCGGTGCGTACGCCGACGAGTTCGAGCATCTCAGGCCTCCTGCTCTGTCGCCGCGGATCCGAGGTAGACCTCCTGGACCTGCGGATCGTTCTGGACTTCCGCGACGGTTCCGTCGGCGATGACCCTGCCGCGGGCCAGCACCGTCACCGAGGTGGCGAACGCGCGCATGAAATCCATGTCGTGTTCGACGACGACGACGGTCCGTTCCGCCCCGATGCGGCGGAGCAACCAGCCCGTCTCCTCGCGTTCCTCGCCGCTCATACCCGCGACCGGTTCGTCGAGCAGCAGCACGTCGGCGTCCTGTACGAGCAGCATCCCGATCTCGAGCCATTGTTTCTGTCCGTGTGCGAGGATCCCGGCGGGGGTGTCGCGGTGGGCTGTCAAACCGATCGTCTCGAGGGCTTCCTCGATCTCGGGGAGGACGTGTTTGCGGCGGCGCAGCAACTCCCACGGCGACCGGCCGGCACCGGCGGCGATGTCGAGGTTCTGGAGGACCGACAGATCCTCGAACACGGACGCGGTCTGGAAGGTGCGGCCGACGCCGTGTCGGGCGATGCGATGCGTTTTCATGCCGAGCAGTTCGACACCCGACTTGGTGACGGACCCGGTGGCGGGGACGAGCCCCGTCACGGCGTCGACCAGCGTGGTCTTGCCGGCGCCGTTGGGCCCGATGAGGAACCGCAGATCGCCTTGCAGCAGGGTCAGGTCCACACCGTCGACGGCGGTGAATCCGTCGAACGTGACGCGTAGGTCGCGGATCTCGAGGTATTCGCTGGACATTCCGGCGTTGCCGCCGAAGGCGGGTGAGGTCATCGTGCCGGCTCCATCTCGGGTTCTGGGTCGGATTCGGGGTCCGGGTCGGATTCGGGTTCGGAGTCGCGTTCGGACCCGGACGCGGTGGTCCTCGCAGCGGGTGCGCCGCCCCGATCGTCGTCGCGGCGGCGTCGCAGTGCCGCGAGCCCGGCGAGCCCGGCGGGGAAGAACCCGATCACGACGATGAACAACAGGCCCTGCGCGTAGGTCCAGGCAGAGGGGAAGCTCTCCGACAGCGCGGTCTGCGCCCACGCGACCCCGATCGCGCCGAGCACCGGGCCGAGCAGCGTGGTGCGGCCACCGATCGCCACGCCGATCAGGAACGCGATGGACGGGACGATGCCGACGTCGGCGGGGGAGATGATGCCGACGATCGGGACGAACATCGCGCCTGCGATACCGGCGAACAGTGCGGCGACGGCGTACGCGACCACCTTGATCGTCGCCGGGTCGTACCCGAGGAACCGGACGCGTTCCTCCTGGTCGCGGACCGCGACGAGCAGCTCGCCGTACCGGGACCGCATGAGTTGTCGTGTTGCCGCGACGACGAGCAGCAGGATCGCGGCGACGATGAAGAACAGCATGCGGCGGTTGACGGGATCGGACAGGTCGTATCCGAAGAACGCGCGGAACCTGTTGAGCCCGTTGGATCCGCCTGTGCTCTGCTGGCCGATGAGCAGGATCGCGAAGGCCGCGGCGAGGGCCTGCGAGAGGATCGCGAAGTACGCGCCCTTCACACGACGTTTGAACACCCCGAGTCCGAGCAGCACGGCGATCAGCGGCGGAACCACCAGGATCGCGGCGATCGTCACGAGGGGGGAGGCGAAGGGCACCCAGTAGGCGGGTAGCTCCCGGATGCCGGCGATCTGCATGAAATCCGGGACGGTGTCGCCGCGCAGGTGCGCATCGGAGATCTTCAGGTGCATCGCCATCATGTAGGCACCGAGCCCGAAGAACACACCCTGCCCGAGGGTGAGCATCCCGCCGCGTCCCCAGGCCAGCCCGATCCCGGCGGCCACGATCGCGAAACACAGGAACTTGCCGAGCAGACCGAGACGGAAGTCCGACAGCACGGCGGGTGCGACACCGAACAGCAGCACGGCGGCGACAGCGAATCCCGCAGCGGTGCGTACCGGTCCGGGACGGGTGAGCGCGCGCGGTACGAAGGTCGTCGACATCAGACCAGACTCCTTGTCTTGACGGCGAACAGGCCCTGCGGTCGGACCTGGAGGAAGATCACGATGAGCACGAACACGATCACCTTCGCGATCGACGCCGTGGTCGAGTACTCGATGAACGAGTTCAGCAGGCCCAGTGCCAGCGCCGCGATGACGGCACCCTCGATGCGGCCGAGACCACCGATGACGACGACGAGGAACGCGTCGATGAGATAGGACTGGCCGATGGTGGGGCTCGTCGAACCGATGAGGGTGAGCGCGACACCGGCCAGCCCGGCGAGGCCGGAACCGAGGAAGAACGTCGTCACGTCGGTGCGGCGTGACGAGATGCCCACCGTCTCGGCGAGATCCCGGTTCTGCACGACCGCGCGGATCCGACGACCCATCGACGTGTACTTCATCGTGCAGATCAGCACGATCACGCATGCCACGGCGAGCGCGAGAATGAACAGGCGGGTCTTCGGGACGACCGCGCCCGCGATCTCCACACCACCGGAGAGCCATTCGGGTGCGACGACGTTGACGGCCGGTGCGCCGAAGATGTCCCGGGCGGCCTGCTGGAGCAGCAGGCCCACCCCGAACGTGACGAGCAGGGTGTCGAGCGGGCGGTGGTACATGCGGCGGATGAGGGTGACCTCGAGCAGGACACCCAGCGCACCGCCGACGAGGAAACCGACGAACAGCGACACGAACAACGACAGTCCCGCGGACGAGACCACCTGCTGCACCACGAACGCGGTGTAGCTGCCGGCCATGATGAATTCGCCGTGGGCCATGTTGATCACGCCCATCTGGCCGAACGTCAACGACAGCCCGAGCGCTGCCAGTAGCAGGATCGATCCTATACTGAGACCGGTGAACAACTGTCCTGCAACGATATCCATGTCGATCCTCCTCGTCGGCGGTACGGATCAGTTCCCGGACAGCGAAGCGGCCCAGTCGTACGTCTCGAGGTAGGGGTCGGGGTCGATGGCGCCGTCGGACTCCCACACGGTGTAGATCAGCCCGTCGCTGCGGATCTCACCGATGCGCGCGGTCTTGGTGATGTGGTGGTTGTCGCCGTCGATGGTGACGGTCCCTTCGGGGGCGTCGAAGCTGACGCCGTCGGCGGCGGCCTGTACGTCGTCGACGGCGAACGATCCTGCCTTCTCGACGGTGTTCTTCCACAGGTACACCGAGGTGTACGCGGCCTCCATCGGATCCGAGGTGGGTTTGTCGGCCCCGTACCTCGCCTTGTACGCCTCGACGAACGAGGTGTTCTCGGGTGACTCGACCGTCTGGTAGTAGTTCCAGGCCGTGAGCTGCCCTTCGATGTTCTGCGCGCCGATGCCGACCACTTCCTCCTCGGCGATGGACACCGACACGACGGGCATGTCCTGTGCGGTCAGGCCCGCGTTGGTGTACTCGCGGAAGAACGCGACGTTGGAATCACCGTTGAGAGTGTTGAAGACGGCGTCGGCGTCGGCGGTGCGCACCTTGTTGACGATCGTGGAGAAGTCCGTCGATCCGAGTGGGGTGTAGTCCTCGCCGCGGATCTCGATGCCGTTGGCGTCGGCGTAGGCGCGGATGATCCGGTTGGCGGTCTGCGGGAAGACGTAGTCGCTGCCGACCAGGTAGATCGACCTGACGCCCTGTTCCTTCAGGTAGTCCAGGGCGGGCACGATCTGCTGGTTGGTGGTCGCGCCGGTGTAGAAGATGTTCGACGACGACTCGAGTCCCTCGTACTGGACGGGGTAGTACAGCAGTGCGTCGCGGTCCTCGAACACCGGCAGCATGGCTTTGCGACTCGACGACGTCCATCCGCCGAACACCGCGGCGACGCAGTCGGAACTGATGAGCTTCTCGGCCTTCTCTGCGAACACGGTGGGCTCGGAGGCGCCGTCCTCGGCGACGATCTCGATCTGCTTGCCGAGCACACCGCCGTCGGCGTTGATCTCCTCGACGGCCAGCGCGATCGAGTCGCGCACGGTGACCTCGGAGATCGCCATCGTTCCGGACAGCGAGTTCAGCGAGCCCACCTTGACGGTGTCGCCGGACGTGTCGAGGCACGATGCCGAACCGGCGGTGCCGGCGTCGGTGGACTCGCCCGCCTTGCTTCCGCACGCGGTGAGGGTGAGCCCGACGGCGACGAGCGCGGCGGCGCTCGTCGCGAATCTGGACCTGGCAACTGTCATGGAGGTGTCCTTCGTCGAAGCGGGGACCGGCGGAACCGGCGTATGCGGCCTGCGTATACAGCGCTGTATCCGTGGACCCACACGATAGGGGGATCGTGTTGCGCCGGAATATCTCTCGATGACAGTTCCGTGACGTGGATTACCTGGGTGTTACGACCTGCTCACAGCGTTCCCGCGGTCGTATCCGTCTCCCGCGGCTGCAGTTGCGGCGAAGGGAAACGAACGCGTCCGCGGGAACGGATCGGGCACGCGGATGGTCAGCCGCGGTCGAGGACCGAGCCCATCACCCGCTCGACGGAGATCTCGATGACGACACGTCGCGGGTTGACCTTCGGCTCCCGGTAGCGGGCCGCATACCGCCGTTCTCCCTCGACGACGGCGTCGCGATCGCGGGCGACCCGCGCGGGACCCTCCATCGTGAGCCAGCGCCCACCGTCCACCTGGGAGACGACGGCATAGCCGCCGCGGTCGACATTGAGGGTCTTCTGCGAACCCTCGAACGTGATGACGCGGGCGAGGCGGGTACCGGGGTCCCACGTGAAGCCGACGGCGACGACGTGCGGCGTGCCGCCGGCGCGCAGCGTCGTCAAGGTGGCGAGGTGGTACTCGGAGAGGAACTCGAGGGCCTTGTCGCCGAGGGCGTCGGTGGTGTGTGCCATGCGGCGAGCGTACTTGTCGGAGGTCAGCGCACCAGATACGGAGAAACCGAGCTGCGGTGCTCGTTGATGTCGATGTCCTTGCCGAGGGGCGGGAACGCGCGCTGCGGACAGTTCATCCGTTCGCACACCCGGCAACCCGAGCCGATGGGGGTTCCGGGATTCGACTCGTCGAGGTCGAGTCCGTCCGCGTACACGAGCCGGTGCGCGTGGCGCAGTTCGCAGCCGAGCCCGATCGCGAACGTCTTCGACGGTTGTCCGTAGCGGGCGGCGCGGCGCTCGACGGTGCGGGCCACCCACAGGTAGCGGCGGCCGTCGGGCATCTGGGCGATCTGCGTCATGATCTTGCCGGGGTACGCGAACGTCTCGTACACGTTCCACAGCGGGCAGGTGCCGCCGCTCGTGGAGAAGTGGAATCCGGTTGCGGACTGCCGTTTCGACATGTTTCCGGCGCGGTCGACGCGCACGAACGAGAACGGGACGCCGCGCAGTTTGGGCCGCTGCAGGGTGGACAGGCGGTGGGCGATCGTTTCGTAGCTCTGCCCGTAGAAGGCCGACAACCGCTCGACGTCGTACCGGAAGTCCTCCGCGATCTCGTGGAACTGCGAGTAGGGGAGGATCAGGGCGGCCGCGAAGTAGTTGGCCAGGCCGAGCCGTGCCAACGACCGCGACGCGTCGCTGGTGAAGGGACCCTCGGCGACCAGCCGATCGATCAGGTCGCTGCATTCGAGGTAGGCGAGTTCGGTGGCGAGCTTGAACACCTGTTGTCCACCCGACAGCTGAGGGGCGATCTCCAGGACCCGGGTGTCCGGGTCGTAGCGGTGCAGGACGTTCTCGCCGAGGTCGATGCGTTTGACGATCTGGACGTCGTGTATCGCCGACATCCGCTTCGCGATCTCGCCTCCCACGTCGCCGCGGTGGAAGCGGATCCGGTTGGCGAGTTCCTCGGCGGCGGTGTCGAGATCGTGGAGGTAGTTCTGCCGCTGGTAGAAGTAGTCGCGGACCTCCTCGTGCGGCATGGTGATCGCGCCGGAGCCGCTGCCGTCGCTGTAGCGATCCTCGGTCGCGGCGGCCAACTGCGCGGTGGTGTTGCGGAAGCGGCGGTGCATGTTCACCATCGCCCGTGCCAGGCCGGGGTGAGCCGCCACCATCTCGGCGATCTCCTGGGCGTCCGAGTCGATCCCCATCTCCTTGTCGAGGGCGACCTCCCGCATCTCTGCGATGAGGCGGGTGTCGTCCTGCGACGAGAAGAACGTGGTGTCGACTCCGAAGACCTCGCTGATGCGCAGCAGCACGGGGACGGTCAGCGGCCGGACGTCGTGTTCGATCTGGTTGAGGTAGCTCGCGGAGATCTCGAGGGTCTTCGCGAGGGCGGCTTGGCTGAGTCCACGCTCGGTGCGCAATTGGCGCAACCGGGCGCCGACGTAGGTCTTGGCCATTCGACCAGCGTAGGGCCGTGAGCCGGTCTTTGCAATGTGCGATTCGCAGCTTGTTAAGGGGTGGGTTGGGGCTCGGGTTCGAGGCCCAGCCACGAGCCCGGTGCGAATGCCTCGTAGTGAATCGAGCGTGCCGGGAGTCCGGACTCGACGAGCTCGTTGCGGATCGCCCGCATGAAGTCGACCGGACCGCACACGTACGTCTGCGAACGCGGGTCCAGCGTGACTCCGCTGAGCGGGTTGCGTCCGTCCTCGCGGATGCCGTCGAAGTCGGTGTAGCGCACGTGCAGTCGCGCGTGGGGCATGTCCGCGACCAGCTTGCTGAACTGGACCCGCCGGACGTGCTCGTACGGCGAGTGCTCGACGTGCAGCACCGTGATCCTCCGGGTGGGATCGTGTACGGCCAGGTGCTGGAGCGCGGCGATGGAGTTGGTGATCCCGATCCCGGCGGAGACGAGCAGCAGCGGCGCGTCGCTGCCGTCGACGACGAGTCCGCCGAACGGGAGCGAGACCGACAATCGGTGACCGGTGGCGACCTGGTCGACGAGCACGGGCGACACGAGCCCGCCGCTGACGCGTTTGACGGACAGCGACCACTCCCCGGGGACACGTCCGCGAACCACGGTGTACTGGCGGATCTGCTCCGTTCCGTCCCGGAATCGGATGCGGACCGAGATGTACTGCCCGGGGAGGAAGCCGGGAAGGGGGGAGCCGTCGACCGAGCGGAGGAACAACGTGGTGGCGTGGGCGCCGTCGTACTCGCGGTCGGCGACGACGACCGGGCGCCACACGTCTCCGGGGGAGACCCCGGAATTCTCGTACAGGAGGGTCTCCTGCTCCACGAGCGTGTTCGCCATGAGGGTGTAGACCTCGTTCCAGGCCTCGGCGACCTCGGGTGTGACGGCGGATCCGAGGACTTCGACGATCGCCGCGAAGAGGTGGGTTCGCACCACCTCGTACTGGGCGGCCTGGACGCCGAGCGAGGCGTGTTTGGCGGCGATGCGGGCCATGATCGGCGTGATGTCCTGGGGGGCGTGGGAGACGAGCAGCGTCGCAAAGGCCGCGACGGAACTGGCCAGCGCCTCCTGCTGCGACTTGTTCTGCTGGTTCGTGCGGTTGAACAGGTTGGTGCCGAGTTCGGGTACTGCGGCGAAGAGCCTGAGGTAGAAGCGCTCGGAGATCTCGCCGATGTGGGCACCGACAACGGGCAGGGTGGCCTCGACGGTCGAGCGCGATCGCGGGGAGAGAATGGCGACTCCTTCGGGTCCGGGCGGATGACGCCGTCGCCGAGGACGCGCAGCACGACGCAGCCGGCCCCGACCCGGTCGTCGCGCACATCGTAAGGCCGCCCACATCCCGGATGGTCACCGGATGTCCGCTCGGTGGACCGCTGCGGGTATGAGAGCTGTCACAGACGGGTCCGCGCGTGTCTCCGCTCGGGCGCTCACACGGTGTGAGGGTGTCGACTGCGGTGGGGCGAGGGTCGTGAGGGGAAAAGTCGAGGTCACCACTACCGGCCGGTAACCGGAATTGTCCGATACCGAGTCGTTGGGCGGGCCATCGATTCGCAACATTTGCAAAGCGATCGGCAAAACTAGCCGATATTGGCATTTGCAACAGGTAGACGGCATTTTTTGGTTGTGTCATTGTCGTGGTGTACATCCGAACGGCCACGCAAGGATGTGAAGTAGTACGGATGTACTGCTGATCACCCGAGTGGAGCAGATCTAGAGAGTGGAGCTTTGATGTCGACCACCGGCACCCCGAGGACCGCTGAGGAAATCCAGAAGGATTGGGACACCAATCCCCGCTGGAAGGGCGTCACCCGCAACTACACCGCGGAGCAGGTCGTCAAGCTGCAGGGCAGCGTTGTCGAGGAGGCCACCCTCGCCCGCCGCGGTTCCGAGATCCTCTGGGATCTCGTGAACAACGAGGACTACATCAACTCGCTCGGTGCGCTCACCGGCAACCAGGCGGTCCAGCAGGTCCGCGCCGGCCTGAAGGCCATCTACCTGTCCGGTTGGCAGGTCGCCGGCGACGCCAACCTGTCCGGCCACACCTACCCCGACCAGTCGCTGTACCCGGCGAACTCGGTTCCGCAGGTCGTGCGCCGCATCAACAACGCGCTGCTGCGCGCCGACGAGATCGCCAAGGTCGAGGGCGACACCTCCGTCGACAACTGGCTCGCTCCGATCGTCGCCGACGGTGAGGCCGGCTTCGGTGGCGCCCTCAACGTCTACGAGCTGCAGAAGGCCATGATCGCGGCCGGCGTCGCCGGTTCGCACTGGGAGGACCAGCTCGCGTCGGAGAAGAAGTGCGGCCACCTCGGTGGCAAGGTGCTCATCCCCACCCAGCAGCACATCCGCACCCTGACCTCGGCTCGCCTCGCGGCCGACGTCGCGGACGTCCCCACGGTCGTCATCGCGCGCACCGACGCCGAGGCCGCCACGCTGCTGACCTCCGACGTCGACGAGCGTGACCGCCCGTTCCTCGACGGCACCCGCACCGCCGAGGGCTTCTACGGCATCAAGAACGGCATCGAGCCCTGCATCGCCCGTGCCAAGGCCTACGCTCCGTACGCCGACCTGATCTGGATGGAGACCGGCGTGCCGGATCTCGAGGTCGCCAAGAAGTTCTCCGAGGCCGTCCGCAGCGAGTTCCCCGACCAGCTGCTCGCCTACAACTGCTCCCCGTCCTTCAACTGGAAGGCGCACCTGGACGACGCGACCATCGCGAAGTTCCAGAAGGAGCTCGGCGCGATGGGCTTCAAGTTCCAGTTCATCACCCTCGCCGGCTTCCACTCGCTCAACTACGGCATGTTCGACCTGGCGCACGGCTACGCTCGCGAGGGCATGACCGCCTTCGTCGACCTGCAGGAGCGCGAGTTCAAGGCTGCCGCCGAGCGTGGCTTCACCGCCATCAAGCACCAGCGTGAGGTCGGTGCCGGCTACTTCGACTCGATCGCCACCACGGTCGACCCGAACACCTCCACGGCTGCCCTGAAGGGCTCCACCGAGGAAGGCCAGTTCCACTAGGAACACGCCCTCCCCGAGACCCACCCCGTGGCGGGAACCGATTCGGTCCCCGGAACCCGCCACGGGGTGCGCGTGCATCAGGCACCGGTCTCCCCGACGATCTCCACCCCCACACAACGAGAAGGAGCTGACGTGACCAGCGAAAAGATTCAGCGCGTCGGCGTGATCGGCGCCGGGATCATGGGCGCAGGTATCGCCGAGGTGTGCGCACGCGCTCATGTCGACGTACTGGTGTTCGAGCAGACCCGCGAGCTCGCGGCAGCCGGACGTGCCCGCATCCTCCGGTCCCTCGACCGAGGTGTGAGCACCGGCAAGATCACCGAGCGCGAACGGGAACAGGCGGCCTGGCGGCTGCGGTTCACCTCCGACCTCGGCGATTTCGCGGATCGGCAGCTCGTGGTGGAGGCCGTCGTCGAGGACGAGAAGATCAAGGGCGAGATCTTCGCCGAACTCGACAAGATCGTCACCGACCCGAACGCCGTGCTCGCGTCCAACACGTCGTCGATCCCGATCATGAAGCTCGGCATCGCGACGTCTGCACCCGAGCGGGTCATCGGCATGCACTTCTTCAACCCTGTGCCGGTGCTGCCGCTCGTGGAACTGGTGACCACCCTCAAGACGAGCCCCGCCGTCTCGGAACGCGCGGAGGCCTTCGCGAGCCAGATTCTCGGCAAGCAGGTCGTCCGGTCGTCCGATCGGGCCGGGTTCATCGCGAACGCGTTGCTGGTGCCGTACCTGCTGTCGGCGATCCGGATGGTCGAGTCCGGGTTCGCCACCAAGGAGGACATCGACAAGGCGATGGTGCTCGGCTGCGCCCACCCGATGGGCCCCCTCGCACTCACCGACCTCGTCGGCCTCGACACCGTCAAGTCGATCGCCGACTCGATGTACGAGGAGTTCAAGGAGCCGCTGTACTCGGCGCCTCCGCTCTTGCTCCGCATGGTCGAGGCCGGACTCGTCGGCAAGAAGTCGGGCGCCGGCTTCTACGAATACGCCGACAATGGTCGTGCCGCCAAGAAGGTCAGCTAGTCAGGTAGCACCAACCGCACTTCGGCGCCCGTGCCCCGACGGCAGTGTCCCCGCACTGACCGTCGGTGCGCGGGCGCGAAGTGCATGAGGGAAAGGTCGATTCCGACATGGCAACCACTGCCTCCGGGTACGGATCCAGCATCCTCGGGTACCCCCGCATCGGACCCCGCCGTGAACTCAAGCGTGCTCTCGAGGCCTACTGGCACGGCGAAGGCACACGCGAGGAACTGGTCACCGTCGCCCGCGAACTCCAGGAGAACACCTGGCGGGAACTGGGCGCGACGGGCCTGACACAGGTGCCCGGCAACACGTTCTCCTACTACGACCACGTGCTCGACAACGCACTGCTGTTCGGTGCGATCCCCGAACGGTTCCGCCGGTTGGTCGACGAACTCGACCCGCTCGACTTCTACTTCACGATGTGCCGCGGGCGCGAGGACTTCCCGCCGCTCGAGCTCGTGCGCTGGTTCGGCAGCAACTACTACTACCGACAGCCCGAACTCGACGAGAACACCGCCTTCGAACTGCACTCGGAGGCGCTGCTCGACGAGTTCGAACGCGCCAAGGCCGAGGGCGTCGAACTGCGTCCCGTGGTGCTCGGCCCCGTGTCGCTGCTGTTGCTGTCGAAGGTCGCGAAGACCAGCACCCGGGACGGCTTCCGCACCCTCGACCTGCTCGACTCACTGCTCCCGGCCTACGAGAAGCTGTTCGAGCAGCTCGCGCGGGCGGGCGCCACCTGCGTGCAGCTCGACGAGCCGTCGTTCACCGAGGATCGCAGCGCCGAGGAACTCGACGCGTTGAAACGCGCCTACGACACACTCGCGCACGCCCCGCTGCGGCCGCGCATCCTGGTCACCGGACCGTACGGGCATCTGGGCGAGGCGCTGCCGATCCTCGCCGCCTCGAAGGTCGAGGCCATCGGCCTCGACCTGGTCAACGGCCGGATCACCGCGGACGAGCTCGCCGCCGTGCCGGGTCTCAAGCGCAAGCGCATCTACGCCGGCGTCATCGACGGACGCAACGTGTGGAAGGCCGACCGGCACCGCACCCTCGAATACCTGAACTCGATCACGGCGGTCGCGCCCGACCTCGTCGTGTCGACCTCGTGTTCGCTGCTGCACGTGCCCTACGACGTGCTCGTCGAGTACGACATCCCCGGAGACGTCGCGGACCGACTCGCGTTCGCGAAGCAGAAGGTGGGGGAGGTCGTCTCCCTGGCCAAGGCACTGACCACGGGTGCGGAGGAACGCTGGCGTAAACCGCCCGTGTCGGTGCACTTCAAGCAGAAGCACACGGTGCGGGCACGGCTCAACGCCGTCACCGCCGCGCATCGAGTGCGTGCACCCTACGACGAGCGCCGCGAGGCACAGCAGCAGCGTCTGAACCTGCCGCCGGTGCCCGCCACCACGCTGGGGTCGTTCCCGCAGACCCCGGAGATCCGGAAGGCCCGCTACGACCTCGGTCAGGGCCGGCTGTCGTACGACGAGTACGTCAAGCGGATCCAGGAGGAGATCGAGGCGACCATCCGGTTGCAGGAGGACATCGGCCTCGACGTCCTCGTGCACGGCGAGCACGAACGCAACGACATGGTGCAGTACTTCGCCGAACTGATGGAAGGCTTCGCCACCACCCACTTCGGTTGGGTGCAGGCGTACGGCTCGCGGTGCACTCGGCCACCGATCCTGTACGGCGACATCGTGCGGCCGAAGCCGATGACGGTCGAGTGGATCGCGTTCGCGCAGTCGCTGACGGACAAGCCGGTCAAGGGCATGCTCACCGGACCGGTGACGATGCTGGCCCGGTCCTATGTGCGTCAGGACCAGCCGTTGCACGAGACGGCCGATCAACTTGCGTTGGCGATCCGCGACGAGATCGCCGATCTCGAGCGGGCGGGTATCGCCATCATCCAGGTCGACGAACCCGCGATCCGTGACCTGCTGCCGCTGCGTCAGGACGGCCGCTCGGAGTACCTGGACTGGGCGGTCGACGCGTTCCGCCTCGCGACGGGCGGCGCGAAACCCGAGACCCAGATCCACACACACCTGACGTACTCGGGTCAGACGTCGGTCGTCTCGGCCATCGAACGGCTCGATGCGGACGTCACGGCGATCGTCGCGACCCGGTCGATCCGCTGGGTGCTCGAAGCCATCAAGGACCGCGCGCTGTCGCACGGTGTCGGGCCCGGTGTGTACGAATCGCGTTCGGCACGCATCCCCGACATCGACGAACTCGACGACCTGCTGTCGGAGGCCGCCGAGTCCGTCGACCTCGATCGACTGTGGGCCAACCCGGACGGCGGGCTCAAGACCCGCCACCGCTGGCAGCTCGAGCCGTCGTTGCGCAACCTCGTCGCGGCGGCACGACGCCTGCGGCGCCGAGGAGCGACCCTGCCGGACTGACGGCCACCGCTCCGGCCGGACCGACGGCCGTCTCCAGCGACGACGCGCACCC
>NZ_JAIYEP010000061.1 GCF_020515525.1 Rhodococcus yananensis | reverse complement strand
GGCTGCGGTGGCCTGCATGGCGGACGCGAGGAACAGCGTTTCGGGTGTCGGGTCGCTCACGCGCTCACCGCCTTCCGGCACTTCGGGCCGCGGTGGGCAGCACGTGACTTCGGGTCGACTAGCCAGGCTCCACAGCGCATGCAGCGGGTCGCGATGCGAGCGCCGTGGCGGCGCGCTTCGGCGTCGAGGGCTGCGATCGGATCGGGGTCCGGGGTATTCTGGGTGCGCGCCTTAGTCTGGTGAGTGGCCCCGGGATTCGCCCCCGGGGCTGCGGCGTTTCTAGGGTCGATGCTCACGCTGCCCCCATCCGGCACATTGCCGCCTCGATCTCGTCGAGGTCGACGCGCACCATCCGCGGCCCGAATCGGTAGCCGGCCACGCGGCCGGATGCGATGTAGCGACGGATGGTGCGGTCACATACCCCGAACTCCTCGGCGGCTTGCGCGACGGTGGCGAATCGGCGGGATTTGTTCTTGGACAAGGCTTTCCCCTTGGTGCTTGCGGATACTCCCGTGACATCACCCGTCCGGCGATGTCCACTGAAAGCAGGTAAGCACTGGTGACCGCGTCTTGCGAACATGGTCACCGGAGAAACACCGAGAACAAGATCACTGGCCCGACGCCTGCCTACGCCTGCCTACGCCCAGCGACACCGAACCGTCATTAAGTGATTTACATCACTCTTCGCCCTGTGCGAGCCGAGATAGTCGCTCGGCAATCTGCGCGTCCCGGCCGGCGGCGGCGTGCTGGTATCGCATAGCCATCGCCGGCGTGGTGTGGCCCAGCCGGCTCATGAGCTCGGCGGTGGTCGCGCCGGCGTGAGCAGCGAGCACCGCGCCGACGTGCCGGAGATCGTGGACGCGAAGGGTCGGCTTGCCGATCTCGGCCGCGGCTTTCTTGAACGCCTTTCGGTACTCGTACTCCCCCATGTGACCGCCGATCGCCGACGGGAACAGCAGCGCGTCCGGGCCGCGCTGCACGTGCACGTCGAGGTGCTCGGCGAGCAGCGTCGAGACATGCGGCGGGATCGCGATGTCACGACGACCCGCGGCGGTCTTCGGCGACTGGACAGTGAATTGCTTCGCCCGATACGTCACGGCACGCCGCACGTGCAGCACCGACCGGTCGATCGAGACGTCCTTACGGCGCAACTCCGAGGTCTCACCCCACCGCAGCCCGCACCACGCTGCGAGCAGCACCGAGCAGCGGAGCCGGTCCGGCATCTGCTCGGCAAGCCGGTCCAGCTCGGCCGGGGTGAGCAACGTAATGGTGCGCGCGCGCTTCGCTTTCGAGGCACCCCGGATGCGGCAAGGATTCGCGGGGATCACCTCGTCGGCGACGGCGGTCGCCATGATCGCGTGAAGAAGCCCGTACGCATGAGCCGTGCGAGTCGGGGTGCCGTCGCCGAGTCCCGCGTGCCAGCTGCGGACGGCCGCGGGCGTGATCGCTGCCAACTCGACGTCGCCGAGCTGCGGGAGAATGTGCAGTCGGAGCAAGTCGTCGTACAGGCCGCGCGTCCGCGGCTTGAGGGGACGCTCGGCGAGCCATTGGGCCGCGTACGTGCGCAGTAGCAGCGGGGCTGGCCCGTCCGGCGCGCCCCCCGGTGGCGCCCACACGCCGAGGTCGATTCGGCGCCGCTCGTCGGCGAGCCACCCCTCCGCGTCGATCTTCGCGGCGAAAGTGGATTTCGGCCGATACAGGACCCCATCCGGTCCGATGTAGCCGGCCTGCCACCGTCCCGACGGCAATTTCCGGAGCCGTCCCCATCCACGCATGCCCTTTTTCGCTGCCATGCTGTGCAATCTCCCTGCTATACCCATGTCCGCGCCAGTCCGCTGGCGTCCTGCCGAGTCTCAGTGTAGATTGCACGATGAGCAGGTGAGGTGCAGCGAAGCAGCAGGTCACCTGCTCAATCGGAAGGAACGTCGGGACAGGTTCGAGTCCTGCCGGGGGCACCACAACCGGCGCTCCGGCACGACCGGGTCGCCGACCTTCCCGGATCACCGCGAACTCCCACTCCCCCGATTCCGGACGCTGCCGGTGCACGTCGTCACCGCACCCGCACACCACCGGCCACTCCCCGGACGTCCCCTCCCGCCGTGCGCACTTCCGGTAGCTGGAGCTGCCAAAAAGGCGCACGGGTGGGGGCGCACGGTGCCGTCCCCACGCACCGGATTAACTACAGCCTGCGGGTTACACCTATAGTTCTACACGTAAATACCGCGTAACAGTCTTCTCACAGTCAGGTAGGTGGGCGTGTCGACTTCGGACCGCATCGCAGAGATCTACGAACAGGTCAAGGCCCGCAATGCGGGTGAACCCGAGTTCCATCAGGCTGCGGCCGAGGTGTTCGAGTCTCTCCACGTCGTACTGGATCGCCACCCGGTGTACTTCGAGTCCGGGCTCATCGAGCGGCTGTGCGAGCCGGAGCGGCAGATCATCTTCCGGGTGCCGTGGATCGACGACAACGGCAACGTCCACGTCAACCGCGGTTTCCGCGTGCAGTACAACAGCGTCCTCGGCCCCTACAAGG
This sequence comes from Rhodococcus yananensis, assembly GCF_020515525.1. GTDB lineage: Bacteria > Actinomycetota > Actinomycetes > Mycobacteriales > Mycobacteriaceae > Rhodococcus > Rhodococcus yananensis. The sequence goes on along the minus strand of NZ_JAIYEP010000061.1, from coordinate 24,159 downwards.
GCGGACTGCGTTTCCACCCGAGCGTCAACCTCGGCATCGTGAAGTTCCTCGGCTTCGAGCAGATCTTCAAGAACGCGCTCACCGGCCTGCCCATCGGCGGCGGCAAGGGCGGCTCGGACTTCGACCCGAAGGGTCGCTCCGAGCAGGAGATCATGCGGTTCTGCCAGTCGTTCATGACCGAACTGCACCGCCACGTCGGCGAGTACACCGACGTGCCTGCCGGTGACATCGGTGTCGGCGGCCGCGAGATCGGCTACCTGTTCGGCCAGTACAAGCGCCTCACCAACTCGTACGAGTCCGGCGTCCTCACCGGCAAGGGTCTGACCTGGGGCGGATCACAGGTTCGCAAGGAGGCCACCGGCTACGGTGTCGCCTACTTCGTCGCCGAGATGGCCAAGGCCCACGGCGGCTCGCTCGAGGGTCGCACCGCCGTCGTGTCCGGCTCCGGCAACGTCGCGATCTACGCGATCGAGAAGATCCACCAGCTCGGCGGCAAGGTCGTCGCGTGCTCGGACTCGTCGGGATACATCTACGACAAGGACGGCATCGACTTCGACGTCCTCCGGGAGATCAAGGAAGTCCGTCGCGCACGGATCTGCGAGTACGTCGAGGAACGCACGAGCGCCGAGTTCCACGCCGAGGGTTCCATCTGGAACGTGCCGTGCGAGATCGCACTGCCCTGCGCCACACAGAACGAGCTCGACGAGCACTCGGCGAAGACCCTCGTCGCCAACGGCGTCAAGGTTGTCGCCGAGGGCGCGAACATGCCCACCACCCCCGGCGGTATCGCGGTCTTCCGTGAGGCCGGGGTCGGCTTCGCCCCCGGCAAGGCGGCCAACGCCGGCGGTGTCGCGACGTCGGCGCTCGAGATGCAGCAGAACGCCTCGCGCGATTCGTGGCACTTCGACTACACCGACGAGCGGCTCGCCGGCATCATGCGAGACATCCACGAGCGCTGCGTCGTGACGGCCGCCGAGTACGGCAAGCCGGGCGACTACGTGCACGGCGCCAACATCGCCGGCTTCGTGAAGGTCGCCGACGCGATGTTCGCACTGGGCGTCATCTGACGGACCGCACAGCGTGATGTGGGCGGCCCCGGTGGTTCTCTACCGGGGCCGCCCGCATCCTTCACCCGTCGGGAACCGACGGGTTCACCTACGACTACTCGTCGGCGACGCGGCCGTCGTCGCGGGCCTTGCGCGCCGCCTCCCGCATCTCGATTCCGTCGGTGATCCATTCACCGATCTCGCGGGTGACGTCCCGCACCGCGCCGGTGATGATGCCGGTGATCGCGCCGACGTGCGTCGCCGCCGATTCCGTCATCTCCTGCACGGTGTCTTTGTTCCGTTCGAATCTGCCGACCATTCCGGTCCCCCTCACACGATGTCGGTCGCGAGCGTACCCGCAGGACGTTCGGTGTGCCGCGAGTCGGTGTCACCGCCGACGGTCGGCTGCGCGCGTTCGATGAGCACCGCCACCTCGGGCTCCGCCGACACCCAACTCGGCGGCAGCGCGTAACGGAAGATCTTCCTCCACACCGACACGATCTGCCGGGTCAGGCCACCGGTGTTGTAGGGCAACCCGTGCTTCTCGCACAGTGCCTGCACCTCCGGTGCGATCTGCGCGTACCGGTGCGCCGGGAGGTCCGGGAACAGGTGGTGCTCGATCTGGTGCGACAGGTTGCCCGACATGATGTGGAACAGTCGGCTGCCGCTGATGTCGGCACTGCCGAGGAGTTGTCGCACGTACCACTCGCCGCGGGTCTCGTCCTCGGTCTCGTCGACGGAGAACGACTGCACACCGGACGGGAAGTGCCCGCAGAAGATGATGCTGAACGCCCACACGTTGCGGATGAGGTTGGCCGCCGCGTTGCCGACGAGGGTCGGCACGAACATCGGGCCGGTGAGCAGTGGGAACACGACGTAGTCCTTGAGCACCTGCCGGCGTGCCTTCCGCCACCATCCCCGCGCGAGCGGGATCACGTCGCGCCAACTCCGTTCGCCGCTGACGAGACGATCGGCTTCGGCGTCGTGGAGCATCACTCCCCACTCGAACAACAGCATCAGCGCGGTCGCGTACACCGGGTTGCCGAGGTAGTACGGATGCCAGTTCTGCGCCGGATCGATCCGCAGGATCCCGTACCCGACGTCCCGGTCCATTCCGACGATGTTCGTGTACGTGTGATGCATGTAGTTGTGGGAGTGCCGCCACTGATCCGCCGGGCACACCGTGTCCCATTCGAATTCGCGCGATGCCAGGGCCGGTTCACGCATCCAGTCGTACTGGCCGTGCATGACGTTGTGACCGATCTCCATGTTGTCGAGGATCTTCGACACCCCGAGTGCGGCGACACCGGCCACCCACGCCGGTGGCAGGAATCCGACGAACAGCAGCCCGCGACCGGCCACCTCGAATCCTCTCTGCACCTTGATGATCCGATAGATGTATTCGCGATCCTCCGCGCCGAGCGAGGCGACGGTCCGGTCCCGGAGCGCGTCGAGTTCGCGTCCGATGTCCTCGACGGCGTCCCGCCCGAGCACCACCGGTTCCGGTTTCGCGGGGGCCGATCCGGACAGGAACGGCACCGAACGCAGAAATGACAATGACAGTCCGAGCATGCTGTTCTCCAGTTCGTTCTCGTGGTCAGATCTCGACGGCGACGTCGCCGACGGGAGCGTTGACGCAGATGCGGATCCGTGTGCCCGGCTCGGAGTCGACCTCGCCGGTGCGCACGTCGCGGGTGCATCCGGATGCGCGGATCGCCGTGCAGGTGTGGCAGATTCCCATGCGGCAGCCGTGCTCCGGGGTGAGACCGGCCGCCTCGGCCTGGTCGAGAAGAGTGCCGCCCGAATTGTCGACGCTGACACCCGAGCCGGCGAAGTGCACCGTTCCGGAGACGTCCGCGGGGTCGATCGTGACCACGGGCGGCTCGAACGATTCGGTGTGCAGCATGTCGATCGCGCCCACGTCCTCGTACAGATCGCGGATCCGGTCGACGAACCCGGTGGGGCCGCACGCGAAGGTGGGTGTGTCGGCGAACCACGGCGCGACGGCGTCCAGATGGGCGCGTTCGAACCGGCCGTGCAGATGCCCACCGCCTCCCCGGGTGTGGGCAAGCACCACCTCGACGTTCGGCAGGGCGGCGGCTGCGTCGAGGTCGCCGCGGCGGGCGACGTGCTCGGCGGTGCGCGCGTAGTGGACGAACGTCACCGCCCCGGTGTGACCGGCCGCCGCGAGCCCGGACAGCATCGCGAGCACCGGGGTGATGCCCGTACCGCCGCTGACGAACAACAGCCGGCCGGGCACCGGCTCCGGCAGCACGAAGTCCCCGGAGATCCCGCCGAGTTCGACGACGTCGCCGACAGCGGCGTGCTCGAACAGGTGTCGCGACACCCGCCCGTCGGGCCGGAACCCGACGGTGAGGACGACGCCGCGTCCCCGCGAGCCGGGAACCTCGGCCGGCGAGAACGTGCGGGTGTGCCGCACCCCGTCGACGACGACGGACATCGACACGCACTGCCCGGGGCGGAAACGCAGGGGCCGCGAGGCGCGCAGAGTCAGCGTGACGGAGCCCAGCGAGGTTCGGTCCACGTTCGTTATCCGAGCTCGTGTCGTCGCGGTGGTGAGGAGCGGGTCGGCGAGTTCGAGGTAGCGGTCGGGGTGATGCGGTGTCGACATCAGGTCGAGCGCCTTCACCAGTATCTTCCGTGCGATGGAGCGCGACGGGGTCGGGTGTGGCATGTGCGCGATCATGACGGTCCCCCTTCCGGAGCGAGTCCAGATTTACAGTGCACACTCGTACACTGGAATCAGTGTGGCAGGAGATCGCAGCACCGTGTCAATCACATGTGACGCCGCTAACACCGCAACGCGGGCACCGCACCGCCCCGGCCCGGGAACGTCCTAGACTCGGGGTGTGTCCGCAGCCCCCACCCCCGCACCGACCAGCCGTGCCGCACGCAAGGAACGCACCCGGCAGACCCTGCTGGACACCGCGCTCAGCCTGTCCACCGAACGCGGATTCGCGAACGTGAGCCTCCGCGAGGTCGCGCGCGGTGCCGGCATCGTCCCCACCGCCTTCTACCGACACTTCGCGTCGATGGACGAACTCGGGATCGAACTGGCCGCCGACACCATGCGGGTCCTGCGCAGCGCACTGCGCGAGGCCCGCCGCACCCCCGGACCGGGCAACGCGCGCGCGTCCCTCGCCGCACTGCTCACACAGGTCCGAGCCCACGAGGCCGCCTTCCGCTTCCTCGCGCGCGAACGCAACGGGGGGCAACCGGAGGTCGCCCGAGCGATCACCACCGAACTGCGACTGCTCACCCGAGAACTCGCCGTGGACCTCGCGCGGATTCCCGCGCTCGCCGACTGGGACTCCGACGACCTGGGCACGGCCGCCGATCTCCTCGTCACCGCGATGCTCCAGATCGTCCTCGATCTGCTCGACGTCGACCGCCCCGGAAGCGCCACCGAAGCCGAGGTACTGGCCCGCGGTGAGAAACAGATGCGCATCGTCGTCCTGGGGATGGGCGCATGGAAACCGCACCGCGACTGAACGTTCACCCGTACCGTCGAGCACATGAAACGCGCAGCCGTCCTGCTGGTGGCGCTGATCGCGGTCGGCGTCGCGGTGGTTCTCGTCGCATGGAACAGCGTGGACGAACCACGGGACCGATCGCTCGACGATTCCGCTTTCCTCATCCACGGCAGGAACACCACCTGCTCGACACTGTTCGGCGAACCGTGCGAGTTCGCGTTGCAGGCCGAATTCAACCAGCGGGGTCGCGACCTCGAGGAGTTCGTCGAGACCACCGATTTCGGGCCGTGGGGCAACGCCCTTCCGTTCGCCGACGCAGCCCTGCTGTCGCTGCAGGCCTGCATGTACTCCGGTGGCGCCGGCAAAACCGAACTCGAGTTCGTCGAACTCGGCCGACGCACCCATCCGGATGCGGGCTCCGTCCAACTCTTCCCGTTCTGGAATCGGGCACGGCAGGGGCTGTGCCCGATGCCGTGGCTGTGACACCCCGCTCCACAGCGCCACATCCCCGACGGGCGGTGGTCTGCACCCGACGGGACTCTGGTTTCATCACTGCATGCCCGAAACCGAGAACGCCACCCACGTCTTCGATGCCGCCGTGGACCTCACCACGATCGACGCGGGGCGCTACACCGGAAGCACCCACCCCGCCTACGCGAACATGGTGGGGCCGTTCGGCGGTATCACCGCGGCCACGCTGCTCAACGCCGTCCGGCTGCATCCCGAGGTCCTCGGGCAACCCCTGTCGCTGACGGTCAACTTCGCGGCGCCCATCGAATACGGCGACTTCGAGGTGACGGCGCACCCCGTGCGCACCAACCGATCCAGCCAACACTGGACGATCGAACTCACACAGGACGGCGTTGTCACCACCACCGCAACCGCGGTGTTCGGCAAACGCCGGGAAACGTGGTCGTCGACGGAACTCGACCGACCCACCGCCCCACCCGCGCACGACGTCGACGTGCGGCCGATGTCCGACTTCGTCAAGTGGGTCGGCAACTACGAGATGCGGTTCGTCGACGGAGGGATCCCCGGGCCCGACGCCGGACCGCACCCCGACTCGACATCGACACTGTGGGTGCGCGACGAACCCGCCCGCCCCCTCGATTTCACGTCGCTGACCGCGCTGTGCGACGTGTTCTATCCGCGCGCATTCCTGCGCCGAGGACACGCGCTTCCCGCCGGCACCGTCACGCTGACCATCTACTTCCACGCCGACGCCGCTGAACTCGCAGCGCAATCGGACCTGCCGGTCCTCGCCACCGCGCGCAGCAACAGATTCGGGCAGAACTACTTCGACCAGACGGCGCACCTGTGGGGCGTCGACGACACCCTGCTCGCCACCTCCCATCAGCTGGTGTACTTCAAGGCGTGATTCCTTGACACCGCGCGGTGCACCGCACCATGATCGAACGGTTTCGACAATCCGGGGGAGATACGTGCGACATCCATCGATCGGAATCCGCGCGACCGCAACCGCAGTGCTCGGAGCGGTCGCCGTCGCGACAGGCCTCGCCGCACCCGTGTCCGCGCAACCGTCGTACGACTCGTACGTCGCGCTCGGCGACTCCTTCGTCGCCGGCCCGGGCATCCCTCCGGCAAGTTCGGGTGAGGATTGCGGCCGCTCGCAGTCGAACTATCCGCACCTCGTCGCCGAAGCTCTCGGGGTCCGCGAGTTCACCGACGTGTCCTGCAGCGGCGCCGTGTCCGCAGACCTCGCCGGTCAGCAGGTCACGCCCCTGACGCGCACCGCGGTACCCCCACAGTACGACGCGTTGCGCCCGGACACCGACCTCGTCACGGTGGGTATCGGGGGCAACGATGTGGGTCTTGTGGCGCTGGCCGTCTCCTGCATCAACGTCGCTCCCCCACCGAACGGCACGTCCTGTTCCGACACCGACGCGGCGGGACCCGATCCGATCACCACCACCATCGATGCGTTCGCGCCTGTGTACCGGGAGATCACCGAGGAGATCCGAACGCGGTCACCTCGTGCACGCATCCTGTTCGTCGGGTATCCGACGGGGATCCGCGACGGCGGCTGCTTCCCGGAGCAGAGGATCTGGCCGCAGGACGCCACCTACCTGGAATCCGCGATCGAGCATCTCGACGTCGCGATGGAAAAGCAGGTCTCCGCGGCCGGCGCCGAGTTCGTCGACCTTCGCGCATCGACGGTCGGGCACGACGCGTGCGCGGCACCGGATCAGCGATGGATGGAAGGCGTCGTGCCGACTTCCCCTGCCATCCCACTGCATCCCAATGCGGCGGGGCACCGCAACGCCGCGGATCAGGTACTCGGGGCCGTCCGGCGCGCGCCGTCGTCGTGACGTGCCGGGCGTTCGGGCGCCCGCACCATCGACAACGCGGCCAGCCCGACCGCCAGCACGAGGAGCAGACCCACGATGCCCGCACGATCCGCACCGAACCACCAGGCGAAGAACCCGAACAGTGAGGGTGCCAGAAACGACACGGCCCGGCCGGTCGTGGCGTAGAGACCGAACAGTTGCCCCTCCCGACCCGGCGGGGTGAGGTGCGTCAGAAACGTGCGTGCCGACGCCTGCGCCGGTCCCACGAACACGCACAGCACGAGACCGAACACCCAGAACATCAGTGGCCCCGACACCATCAGCAGCACGATGCCGGCGACGATCATCGCGGCCAGCGACACCACGATGACGGTCTTGGGGCCGACCCGGTCGTCGGCGCGACCACCGGCGAGCGCACCGAGCGCCGCCACCACGTTCGCTGCCACACCGAAGAGCAGGACGTCGCCGGCGTCGATGCCGTACACCGTCACCGCGAGCACCGCACCGAAGGTGAACACACCGGCCAGGCCGTCGCGGAAGATCGCCGACGCGACGAGGTACCCGACGGTGCGCCGATCCTCCGCCCACAACTCCCGCACGTCACGCCAGAGCACCCGGTAGGACTCGACGAACCCCGCGCGGCGGGTGTCGTCGGCGCGCACGTGCGGCTTCTCGGGGACCGCGAAGAACACCGGCAGCGCGAACACCGCGAACCACACCGCCGCGAACAACGCCACCAGCCTGATGTTGAGGCCACCGTCGGTGGTGATCGACAGAAGACCGCGGGTGTCGCCGTCGCCGGAGATGAACCCGAGGTAGCACAGCAACAGCAGCACGATGCCGCCGAAATAGCCCATGGACCATCCGAACCCGGACACTCTCCCGACGGTGTCGTCGGTGGACACCTGGCGCAGCATCGCGTTGTACGGAACCTGCGCGAGTTCGAAGATCACCGAACCGGCACCGAGCAGTACCAGGCCCAGCCACAGGTAGTGGTGGTCGTCGCGAACGAAGAACATCGCCGCCATCAGCACGACGGTCGCGAAGGTCAACACGCCCAGCGACCGTTTGCGTCGTCCGGTCGCGTCGTACTTCTGTCCGGTCACCGGCGCGGTGACGGCGATGACGAACCCGGCGATGCCGAGGGACCAGCCCAGCCACGTGCTCGCCGACACCGATCCCGGTAGGTCGTCGCCCACCGCGTCCGTGAGATACACCGAGAACACGAACGTGAGGATCACGGCGTTGAATGCGGCCGAGCCCCAGTCCCACAGTCCCCACGCGAAGACCTGTCGCCTCGACGTGGCCGTCCCGATCCCCGTCGGAACATCGGTGTGTGCGTTCACCCTGCTGCCCTCCCTTCACTCCCATTGCCGTTCCTGAGCGAGTCGAGTTGATGCCGCATCCCCACTGCGGTGGGGAAAACCAACTGCGACCGAGATCGAACTCACCTGATCTACGGCTCATCCCCGGCCGGGGATACTCGACAGAGGACACACTAGCCTCGCGCTTTCGCGCTGATCGAGCGGACACCCGTGTCGAGAACGAAGAATGGTGCCCTGAACTGGGATAATTCGACTTGCTGAGGGTCGAATATCAACCAGTTCGAGGAGCACCAAATGAGTCGTAGGACATCCCTGAACTGGGGTTTCCTGCGGGCAGCAGTCGACGAGTGAGCACACGGAGCACCTGAACCCCCTTGACCGGGCAGTTCTACTGAATGACCGCGCCCTCGCCGACTGTCCGTCGCCTGATCGCCGATGGGATGCCGTGCCGATCCAGGAGCACCACAGGACCGAGCACTGATCATTTGGTCGCGACCGACGCCGGACCGCTGCCGCACGTGCCAGCACCAACGACACACGGCGAGGTAGGCAATGATCATCATCGGCGACGACTGGGCAGAAGGGCACCACGACATCGAAATGATGTCTCCCCACGGCGAGGTTCTCACCCGCTTCCGCGTCACGGAGGACGTGGACGGACTTGAGGAACTGCTCTCGGAAGTGCACAAGTACACCACCGATGACGAGGTCGTCGTCGGTATCGAACGCGACAACGGCCCCTGGGTCACCGCCCTGCGCGGTTACGGATTCACCGTGTTCGCCATCAACCCGGTGCAATCGGCCCGGTGCCGAACGAGGTTCTCACTCGCCGGCGCCAAGAGCGACATCGGCGACGCGCACGTCCTGGCGGACATGGTCCGAACCGACCGACAGCACCTACGACAGGTCGCAGAAGACACCCTCGAAGCCGAAGGACTGAAGATCCTCACCCGAACCCACAAGAGCCTCATCTGGGAACACAACCGGCACCTGAATAGGCTGCGCTACAACCTGATCCAATACTTTCCGGCGGCGCTCGAAGCGTTTCCCGACCTGTCTTCGCCGGAATCAGTCGAACTGTTGACCAAGGCCCCGACTCCATCCCGAGCCGCCGACCTGACAATCACACAGATCAAGGCCGCACTGCGACGAGCACACCGTCGCAGCATCGACGAACGGGCACCGAAGATCCGCGCCACCTTGCACGCGCCCGGCAAACTGGGACTGCTCGGTTCGCTCGAAGCCGGACATGCCGCGGCAACCGTCGCAACTCTGGCCGTCCTCGCCACGCTGACAACCCAAATCGAGGCACTCAAAGAGCAGGTCACCACGGCCTTCGCGGACCATCCGCACGCCGCGATCATCACCTCACTACCCGGAATGGGGCCAGTTCTCGGTGCTCGGGTGCTCGCCGAGTTCGGCGATGCAGCGGATCGATATCGCTCAGGCAAGGCTCGTCGAAACTTCGCCGGCACCAGCCCGATCACCAAAGCCTCGGGCAAAAAGACCGTGGTGTCCCGACGTTACGTCCACAACGATAGGCTCCTCGATGCCTTGACTCGGCAGGCGTTCACCGCGATCCGTGTGTCGCCTGGAGCCCGCGCCTACTACGATCGCCAACGCCGACGCGGAGTCGAACACAACGCTGCGCTACGGCACGTCGCCAACCGGTTCGTAGGAATTCTGCACGGCTGCCTCAAATCCGGAGTGCTCTACGACGAAAGCGTTGCCTGGGGGGCGCCAGCCCGGGTCGATGCAATGACCGAAAGAGTCGATGCTGCTTGACTTCTTAACAACATGGGATGTCTTTCAGGTGAGCAAGTCTACGTCCCCCTACCCATCCGTGTCCGCATCAGCCACCGGAACCGGTGTCGTGTCGCATGCCGGCGCGGTCCTGCTGCTGCGCACTGCGGAGAAGACCGGCCTCGCTTCGGCGTTGACGACCGAGCTTGCAGCGTATCGACAACCACTGGCCCGCCACGATCCCGGCAAGATTCTCCTCGACCTCGCCGTGTCTCTGGCGATCGGCGGGGACTGCCTCGCCGACATCGCACAACTACGAGCCCACCCGGAGATCTTCGGCACGGTGGCATCCGACCCGACCGTCTCCCGCCTGATCAGCGTGTTGGCCGCCGATGCCGACACCGCGCTGACTGCGATCGGACGTGCCCGCGCCACCGCCCGAGCCCATGCCTGGACTGCCGCCGGCGAGTCGGCACCGGACCACGACATCGACGAGCAGCATCCGCTGGTCATCGACATCGATGCCACCGAAGGTCACCGCCCACTCCGAGAAGGAATCCGCTGCTCCGACATTCAAGCGAGGCTTCGGATTCCATCCGCTGTGCGCGTTCGTCGACCACGGCACCGGCGGCACCGGTGAACCCGTCGCGATGCTGCTACGCCCGGGCAACTCGGGGTCGAATACCGCCGCCGACCATGTCACGGTCGTGCAGGACGCACTCGCGCAGTTGCCGTTCGACCCGGGGTATCGGGTCGGGAAGAAGGTGCTGGTGCGCATCGCACGGTGCCGGCGGCACCCACGCGTTGATCGAGTATCTGACCAAGCGACGCCTGTCGTACTCGGTCGGGTTCGGGTTGACCGATGCCCACGCCGAGGCGATCGGTCTGGTCCCGGAGCAGGCGTGGACCCCGGCCTACGACGCCGACGGGCAGGTCCGCGACGGTGCCTGGGTCACCGAGATCACCGACCTGCTGGATCTGTCGAGTTGGCCGAAAGGAATGCGGGTGATCATCAGGAAGGAGCGCCCGCACCCCGGGGCACAGTTGCGGTTCACCGACCGCGACGGCCTACGGCTGACCGCGTTCGTCACCAACACCCGCCGCGGCCAACTGCCCGATCTGGAGTTACGCCACCGACGGAGAGCTCGGTGCGAGGACCGGATCCGAACGGCGAAAGTTACCGGTTTGCAGAATCTTCCGCTGCACGGTTTCGATCAGAATCGGATCTGGTTGGCGCTCGTGCAGCTCGCGTGTGAGCTGGTGGCGTGGATGCAGATGCTCGCGCTGACCGATACCCAGGCCCGGCGGTGGGAACCGAAACGGCTGCGGCTGCGACTGTTGTCGATCGCCGGGCGGATCGCCCGGCATGCCCGCCGTGTCCGGCTGCGTTTGGCCGCCTCGGCTCCCGACGTCGATGTCCTCGTCGCCGGCCTGAACCGACTCGCAGCACTTCCTGCGCCTGTGTGACCTGCACGTATCTGCCCGATCGAGACGAGAGGAACGATCTTCGGGGCCGTGGACCCCGGCGTCACCCGACCGTGTCGGGCAGTCGACCGTGGACGCACACCGGATCCACGGTCACCACGACCAATCCGAAACCGCTAGGCCGGCACGCGAACCGCACGAAAGATCGAGGCTAGGGGGGACCGTAACCGCCGTGAGTGCTCCCCGCGGATGCAGGGATGAGCCCACGAACCGATCAACGCGCGTGAGCTGGACCAGGTGCTCCCCGCGGATGCGGGGATGAGCCTCGAGCCGACCGGTCTTCACCGGCTTCGGTCTCGTGCTCCCCGCGGATGCGGGGATGAGCCCTTGTCGACGACCTCCGCTACGCCCGAATCACCGTGCTCCCCGCGGATGCGGGGATGAGCCCACGCGCTGGCCGTCCGTCGACATCGACACACCGTGCTCCCCGCGGATGCGGGGATGAGCCCCGACGGTTGTCAAATCGCACCCTAGAGCGGAAGTGCTCCCCGCGGATGCGGGGATGAGCCACCTGGAGAATGGGATCATCTTGTACGGGTAACACTCCCCCGCGGATGCGAGCCGTCACTGGGACAGACTGGCCGCACCCAGGTCACCCTCGACGGCCATGGTCTCCACCTTCATTGTCGGAACGCGAGAACGAACAGTCCTGGACTCGGTATGCATCGCGAGCCGCCCGCACTCCGGCCGGGAGAACGCCGATTCAGACGCGTGGAGAATCATCGGGAGCCTTGCATCGTTCTCCATCGTCTAGGCTGACGCACCGTGACTCTGCCGAACCCTCACCCCGATGCCCGCGCCGTCGTCACCGGAGCGTCCTCCGGAATCGGCGAGGCCCTCGCCACCGAGCTCGCCGCCCGCGGGCACTCTCTGATCCTCGTCGCCCGTCGCGGCGATGTGATGGAGGAACTCGCCGCGACGCTGCGTGCGAAGCACGGCGTCGAGGTCGAGGTCCGCGCGTGCGACCTGTCCGACCGCGACTCCCGCGCGCCGCTCGTCGAGGAGTTGTCGGGGCGACGTGTCAGCATCCTGTGCAACAACGCGGGTATCGCCACGTTCGGTCCCGTCGCCGAACTCGACGCGTCCTACGAACGCGCGCAGGTCGAGCTGAATGCCGTCGCGGTGCACGACCTCACGCTCGCGGTGCTGCCGGGGATGGTGGAGCGCCGCTCGGGCGGAATCCTGATGGTCGGCTCCGCGGCCGGCAACATGCCGATCCCGAACAATGCGACGTACGCGGCGACGAAGGCCTTCGTCAACACGTTCTCCGAATCGCTGCGCGGTGAACTCAAGGACAGCGGCGTGCACATCACTCTGCTCGCGCCCGGTCCGGTCCGCACCGAGACCCCGGATCCGTCGGAGGCGTCGATCGTGGACCGTCTCGTCCCCGACTTCCTGTGGATCTCGAGTGAACACACGGCGAAGGTGTCGTTGGATGCGCTCGCCGCGAACCGGATGCGGATCGTTCCCGGTCCGATCTCGAAGGTCATGTCTGCTGCCGGACAGTTCTCGCCGCGGTCGATTTCCGCGCCGATCGCCGGCGCCTTCTACAAGAAACTCGGCGGCTGACGAACTGGCCCACGAACAGGCCGATCATCGGTGCGTACCCGCATCGATGATCGGCCTTTCGTCGTTACGGTGATCGATATCACCACCGCACGTACGGTTTCCGAGTGAATCGACCCGTGCCCACCTGCTGATTCCCTGTCAAGCCGAGCGGGCCCCACCGACCGATCGCGAATTCACACAATTCAGTACCTGTGCTAACAAGAAGTCACGGAAAGCATGACAACCACACAGGGAGAACAATCTTGTCGCCGAAGATCGCAATTCTGGGAGCAGGACCGAGTGGGCTCGCACAACTACGTGCCTTCGAGGCAGCGCGGAAGGCCGGTCTCGACGACATCCCCGAGATCGTCTGCTACGAGAAGCAACCCGAGTGCGGCGGCATGTGGAACTACACCTGGCGCACCGGTACTGACGCCAACGGGGAGCCCGTCCACGCCAGCATGTACCGCTACCTGTGGTCGAACGGCCCCAAGGAATGCCTCGAGTTCGCCGACTACTCCTTCGAGGAGCACTTCGGACGCCCCATCCCGTCCTATCCGCCGCGCGCGGTACTGCTCGACTACATCATGGGCCGGGTGGAGAAAAGCAATGTGCGCAAGTACATCCGATTCAATACTGCCGTTCGGTGGGTCGAGTACTCCGAGCGGGACGAAAAGTTCACCGTCACCGTGATGGACCACGAACGTGGTGAACTCGAATCGGACGAGTTCGACCACGTCGTCGTCGCGACCGGTCACTTCTCGACGCCCAATGCACCCGATTTCGAGGGACTCGACCGTTTTCCGGGGCGAGTTCTGCACGCGCATGATTTCCGCGACGCCCGCGAGTTCGCCGGCAAGAAACTGCTCCTGGTCGGCAGCAGCTACTCGGCCGAGGACATCGGGACGCAGTGCTACAAGTACGGTGCAGAAGAGATCACCTTCAGTTACCGCACGGCACCGATGGGTCACGACTGGCCCGATGCGTTCTCCGAGGTTCCGCTCTTGACCCACACGGAGGGCAACGTCGCTCATTTCCAGGACGGCAGCACCCGCGAGGTCGACGCGATCGTGCTGTGCACCGGATACCAGCACCACTTCCCGTTCCTGCCCGACGAGTTGCGTCTGCGCACGGACAATCGTCTGTACCCGCGGAACATCTACAAAGGCATCTTCTTCCAGCGCAATCCGCGCCTGATGTACCTGGGTATGCAGGATCAGTACTTCACGTTCAACATGTTCGACGCTCAGGCATGGTACGCACGGGACGTCATGCTTGGCCGGATCTCCCTGCCGGACTTCGACGCCCGTGAGGCCGACATCGACGCGTGGCGGAGCCGGGAAGAATCCCTGAGCAATCCGATCGAAGACATCGACTTCCAGGCCGCGTACATCAGGGATCTCGTCGACCGCACCGACTACCCGGAGTTCCACGTCGAACGCCAGGGCGAGGTGTTCAAGCAGTGGAAGACGGACAAGAAGCACGACATCATGGGCTACCGGAACCGTAGCTACACGTCGACGCTCACCGGCACCCTCGCCCCATCGCTCCCGGCGCCGTGGCTCGACATCCTCGACGACTCTCTGGAGTCGTTCCTGCGGAACGACTTCACGCCGCAGAGCGACATCGTGCGCATGCAGCGTGTCGACGCCGTTCGACCGGCCGGTGCGGCACCCGTCGCAGCGGAGGCCTGATCACCGCTGCCGTCCGGGTCCGCCGCCTGCCCTGGTTCGACATCGGGCAGGCGGCGGAGCCGCGGCCGGACGGACGTCCTCAGGAGACGGCCTCGGCCAGACGAGGGACCAGACTCTCGACGGCATACGGGACCGACAGCACCGTGTTGTAGGTGATCGCGCCCCGCTGGTCGAGCGTGGTGGTGATGATCGCATCGTTGCGAGCGGCATCGAGCGTCTCGAAGAGCGGGTTTCCCGCGGTGATGTCTGCTGACGGGTCGTTGCCCAGCACGAGGATCACGTCGCCGTCGAGCATCGTCACGTTCTCCTGTGACACGTCGACGAAGAAACTCTCACCGGTGTCCTGGCGTGCGATCGCGTCCGGGATGGAGAAGCCGAGCGACGTGAGAAATGCACCGCGGGCGTCACCGGCAAGGTATGCGCCGTACCGACCGTCGTACGGCAACATCGCCACTCCGGTCTTGCCGGCGAACTCGGGATGTGCGGCGACGGTGGATTCGAGCAGGTCGGCGGCCTTCCTGTTGAGTTCGGCACCGCGCTCGCTGTCGCCCAGGGCGGTTGCGATCGTCTCGGTCGCGACCTCTCGTCCGACGGTGTACGCGGCGTATCCGTCCGGTCGCGACAGTGTCGGCGCGATCTCGCTGAGCTGTTCGTACGTGGCTTCGTCGTAGCCGGCGGAGACTCCGATGATGAGGTCCGGGGCGAGTGCGGCGATCTGTTCGAGGTTGGGCTCGGAATCGGATTGGATCCGGGTCAGTTCGGCATCACCGACGTAGGGCATGTCCGACAATTTGCGGGTCCACGCGATGATCGCGTGCAGGACCACTGCTGCTCGGTAGACGATGGCGAGTTTGTCGTAGCGAGTAGCCAGGCCTCGCCATTGTTTGAGGTGGCAGAACCGGCGTTCGACCACATTGCGGCCGCGGTAGTCGGCCGGGTCGAACACCGGTGGCCGGCCACCACGCGAGCCACGGCGACGACGGTGCCCGGCCTGATCGGACGGTTCCGAAATGACAGCGCCGATACCGCGCCTGCGCAGCAACTCTCGATTGGCGCGCGAGGAGTACGCCTTGTCGCCGCGGACCCGATCGGGTCGGGTGCGCGGCCGTCCACCTCCGAGACGTGGAACCTTCAGGTGCTCGAGTAGATGAGGGAAGGCTGGGCAGTCGCCGGACTGGCCGGGTGAGACGAGCACGACCAGAGGCAGTCCGTGGCCGTCGACGAGGTGATGGATCTTCGTCGACAGGCCGCCACGGGAGCGGCCGACTGCGTGGTCAGGCGGCTCGATCCGTGAATTCGTGTAATTCGACCCATCCCCCTGTGTGGCGGGTGATGTTCGTGGCGTGCTGATGAGCGCGGACGACGGTCGAGTCCACCGATACTGCCCAGTCGACGATCCCGACCGCGTCGGCGTGCGCGAGCAGCCGTTCCAGAATCCGGTCCCAGGTGCCGTCGCCTGCGAGACGGCGATGCCAGGTCCAGATCGTCTGCCACGGCCCGAACACGTCCGGCACGTCCCGCCACGCGATCCCGCAGCGGTAGCGGTACACGATGCCTTCGACCATCGACCGAGCGTCGGAGAACGGCCGGCCACGCCGACCCGTCCGCACCGGGAGCAGGTCCGCGATCAACGCCCACTGATCGTCCGACAACACCCGAAGTCTCGTCATCGGAACAGCTTCACACCCCAACAGTTCGTCTGACGCTGCTGCATCGAGGCTGGAAGCACAGGCCGCGTGATATATAGCTTCGGTGTTGGCGGAGGGGAGACACCGATGGCTGCAACTCACGTGATCGAAAGGGCGGACTTCGACGACACTGGCCTCACCGGCTTCCTCGAGGCTCATCTCAGTGACATCGCCCCGACAGCACCAGCAACCAGCCGCCACGCTCTGAACATAGCCGAGCTCATGGATTCGTCGGTTCGACTCTGGGTTGTCAGGCAGGGCAGTGACGTGGTCGCGACCGGAGCTCTCGCCCTGCTCGAACCAGGCCACGAAGAGCTCAAGAGCATGCGAACAGCTCCTGAGTTACGCGGACAAGGGATCGCGCGGCTCCTCCTGGAGCACCTGCTGCTCGACGCTAAAATGCGAGGAGTGGCCAGGGTTTCGCTAGAGACCGGTTCGATGGACTTCTTCGAGCCTGCCCGCCGCCTCTACCTCTCCTCCGGATTCGTTCCGTGCGGACCCTTCGGGTGTTACGAGAAGGATCCGAACAGCGTGTTCATGACGCTGGCATGGTGAGTCGTCACGGTTCAGCCTCTCGGCCGTGTTTTAATGGCGTGGTGATTACCCGCACACAGCTCTGGTGGCCGCGCTCCGTAGCGGCCTGATTGACTGTGTCTTCGGCCGCCTCTTCGGTGGCCGATCACTCTCGCTTCCCGCGGTGACACCGGCCAGGCGCGACGGGGTGGCCTCAATTCGAGAGGAAGCCCCCCCAGATGACCCGTGACGGCGACCAGTCCCCAGCGGTTGGGATCGGCGAGATGCTGATCAGTTCCCGCTCACTCGACGAGTACAGGGCCATGTTCACCCTCTCCGAGGACGACCTGTCTCGGAAGATTCTCGACTGCCCAGGCGGCGCGGCCGGTTTCACTAGTGCTGTAAACCATCTCGGCGGTGACGTGACGGCATGTGACATGGCCTATTTCGACAGCGATGCCGAGCAGTTGGCCGGAATCGCCGAACGCGAAACCGTACGCGGGAACCGTTACATCCGTGCCCACTCGGAGCAGTACGACTGGACCTTCTTCGCGGACCCCGACGAGCATCTTCACCTGCGCCGCGGCGCGGCCGAGGAATTCGCCGCAGACATCACCCGGAACCCACACCGCTACGTCGCAGGACGGCTACCTGCCCTGCCGTTCCCCGATGCCAGCTTCGATCTGGTGCTCAGCTCGCATCTGCTTTTCAGCTATTCCGATCGTCTCGATGCAGCCTTCCACCTCGACGCGATCACCGAGCTGATGCGCGTCGCCCGCGACGAGTTGCGGATCTTCCCTCTGGTGGATTCCGGGCCCGGGGCTCCCTACCCGCATCTGGACTCGCTGCTTGCCGATCTTGGGGACCGCGGCATCGCGGGTGAAGTCGTCGAGGTCGAGTATCGATTTCAACGGGGCGCCCACCACATGCTGGTCTGCCACCACATCGTCCGCCCGGCAGCGCGAACCATTGTCGGAGGAACCCCCTGATCAGCGATCTACGCACTACTAGCAATTCTCAGACATGCCCTAGTCGTCGGTCCACGGGCCGAGCCCCGTCTCGTAGAACGTGTACCCGGTGTTGGCGACCGGGACCACGCCGAGCGCGAGCACGACGTCTGCGTCCGTCACCCCCAGGGTGACGATGCGTTCGGGTTTCTCGGCGATCGTCGTGGTGCCGTGGATGTGCTCGATCGACACGGGGAACGCCGCGTCTGCCGTGTCGGCCGGTGCACCGTCGTCACCGGTCCCACTGCTGCACGCTGTCACGGTGGCGACGACCGCGAGAGCACCCATCGCGAGTGCGGCACGGATTCTACTTCGAAACATCGGGATCCTCTCGACAGAAGTAAGAGAACCCTAACCTTCGAATCCCGGACCGCGGGTGGTCGGGGCGGGCCGCGGGCCGTCCACCCGGTCCCGACGGGCAGACCTACCTCGCGCGACGGGTCACCGGCGACGCCTGCGGCCGGTTCCGAAGATGCTCCGTGAGATCTCGCGCCCGGCCGCCGACGCCGCCGACCTCAGGAAGCTCTTCACCGCGCTGTTGCCGAGAACCTGCTCGACCAGGGACGGTTCGTCGTCGCGTGGAACCCCGGCCCCGGGTGCCTCCGGAAGTTCCGGTGGCTCGACGCCGGGATCTTCGTCCGGGGCCCCGGCCACCGCCGCGGTCAGTTTCTCGTACGCCGATTCACGGTCGATGGTGCGCCCGTACTTCCCGTACAGCGGCCCCGCCTGCGCTGCCGCGCGGATCGCGGTCTCCCCCACCGCGTCCATCAGGGAGCGTGGAGGCCGGATCCGTGTCCACGCGACCGGCGTGGGCGCACCCGTCTCCGACAGCACCGTGACGACGGCCTCGCCCGTGCCCAGTGTGGTGAGTGCTTCCTCGAGGTCGTAGAACGGTGTCGTCGGATAGGTTCGCACCGTCTTGGACAGCGCTTTCTGATCGTCGGGGGTGAACGCGCGCAACGCGTGCTGGATGCGGGCGCCGAGTTGCGAGAGCACCCCGTTGGGGATGTCCGTCGGCAGTTGCGTGCAGAAGAGCACGCCGACGCCCTTGGATCGGATGAGTTTGACGGTCTGCTCGACCTGCTGCAGGAAGGCCTTCGAGGCGTCGGCGAACAGGAGGTGTGCCTCGTCGAAGACGAAGACGAGTTTCGGTTGGTCGAGGTCGCCCTCCTCCGGAAGCGCCTGGAACAGGTCGGCGAGCAACCACATCAGAAACGTCGAGAACAGTACCGGCCGGGTGGCCTGTGTACCGAGTTCGAAGAGGTTGATCACGCCGTTTCCGCCGACGAGACGCAGAAGATCCTCGGTTTCGAGTTCCGGTTCGCCGAAGAACGTGTCGCCGCCGGCGGCTTCGAGATTGACGACGGCCCGCAGGATCACCCCGGCCGTGGCCTTCGACACCCCGCCGAGTCCCTTCAGTTCGGTTTTGCCGTCGTCACCGGTCAGGTGGGTGATGACCTGCCGCAGATCCTTCAGGTCCAGCAGGGGCAGGCCGCGGGTGTCCGCCCAGTGGAAGATCAGGCCGAGGGTGGATTCCTGTGTGGCGTTGAGTCCGAGGACCTTGCTGAGCAGGATCGGACCGAACGCCGTGACGGTGGCACGCACCGGGATCCCCGCTCCCCCGGTGCCCAGCGAATAGAACTCGACGGGATACCCCATCGGGGTCCACGACTCGTCGCCGGTGTCGGCGGCGCGGGCGGTGATCGCGTCGCTCGGTGCACCACGCGCGGTCAGCCCCGACAGGTCGCCCTTGACGTCCGCCATCACCACGGGCACCCCGGCCGCCGACAGTTGCTCGGCGATGACCTGCAGTGTCTTCGTCTTCCCTGTTCCTGTCGCACCGGCGACGAGCCCGTGCCGGTTGAGTGTGGCCAGCGGGATGCGCACCCGCGCGGATGGTACGACCACCCCGTCGTGAACGACGGTGCCGAGTTCGAGGGCGGCGCCGCCGGTGGCGTATCCCCGCGCGATCTGCGCGGCAGGTGATGTGTGGTCGGCCTGCTCGGCCGCGTGTGGGATGTCGGCCATGCGGAGTTCCCTTCGATGTCGTACTGCATCGCTCGGTGTCCACCGCCGACGATATCCGCTCGGGTCCCCGGGCACCGTCGTTGTCTGACTACCTGTCGTTGTCTGGCTACGCTGTCTGTCGTGCAGGACAAACTCGTATGGATCGATTGCGAAATGACAGGGCTGCGCGTGGGCAGCGACAAACTGATCGAGATCGCGGCGCTCGTCACCGACAGTGATCTCAACATTCTCGGTGACGGCGTCGACATCGTGATCCACGCCGACGACGATGCGCTCGCGGCGATGCCCGAGGTGGTGCGGGACATGCACGCACGGTCGGGGCTCACCGAGGAGGTGCGCGAGTCGACGGTGAGTCTCGCCGAGGCCGAGAAGCTCGTCCTCGACTATGTGCGCGAGCACGTCGGGGAGGCCGGTACCGCTCCGTTGGCCGGTAATTCGATCGCGACGGATCGGGGGTTCATCGCGCGTGACATGCCGGAGCTCGACGCCTACCTCCACTACCGCATGATCGATGTCAGCTCCATCAAGGAGTTGTGCCGCCGGTGGTATCCGCGGATCTACTTCGGTCAGCCGGAGAAGGGGCTGTCGCACCGGGCGCTCGCCGACATCAAGGAGTCGATCCGCGAGTTGCGGTACTACCGGAAGACGGCGTTCGTCGCGCCCCCCGGACCCACTTCGGGTGACATCGCGGTGGCCGTGAAGAGCCTGGGACCGGCCTGACCTGGCGATTCGGCATTTTCGACGTCGTCAGGATAGTATCTGTACCGCAGGAGCAAGCGGCCCCGGTCGCGAGCGAATGCGATGGTGAGTGTAGTTCAGTTGGTAGAGCACCAGGTTGTGATCCTGGCTGTCGCGGGTTCGAGTCCCGTCACTCACCCCGAGGAAGAACGCCCCTGACCTGCGGAAACGCCGGTCAGGGGCGTTCTTCGTTTCGAGCCATGCAACAGGTCGTGCAATGGCGGCGACATACATGCGCTCGATGGTGATGACTGCGGGAAATTCCCCGCAGTCATCACCATTCGGCGCGGTGCTCGCCCACGGTGTCGCCGCCGGCGACCAGGTCACACGTCGGAGTTGCCGGCCTTCCACGTCGCCCACGGAATGTTCCAGTCACCGAGGCCGTCGACACCGGACAGGGTTCCGCCGACCGTGTTGCTCACGATCACGATGTCGCCGCGCTTGGTGTTGTCGTAGATCCACTTCGCGTTGGCGGGGCTCAGGTTGAGGCAGCCGTGGCTGACGTTGCGGTAGCCCTGGTCGCCGAGCGACCACGGCGCGGAGTGCAGGAAGATGCCGCTGTACGACATGCGTGTCGCCCAGTCGACGGGGGTTCGGTACCCCTGCTGCGAATCGACCGGGACCCCGTATGTCGACGAGTCCATGATCATGTGGTCGAAGCGGTCGCCGATCGTGTAGATGCCGTTGGGGGTCGGTGCGTCGTTCTTGCCGAACGACACGGGCATGGTGATCTCGTCGACGCCGTTGCGGTTCACCACGACCTGCTTGGTGTTGTCGTCGGCGCGGATGATCACCGCGTCGCCGATGGTGAAGTGGGTGTCGACGTCGGACTGACCGAAGATGCCGTCGCCGAGGTCCTTCCCGTACACCTTCACGTCGACGGAGACGGTGGTGCCGGGCGCCCAGAAGTTCTCGGGTCGCCACCGCACCTCGCGGTTGTTGACCCAGTAGAACGCGCCTTCGACGGGCGGGTTCGTCGTGACCGTGATCGCCTGTTCGGCGGCGTGACGGTCGGGAATGTTCTCGTCGAACTGCACGGCGACCGGCTGGCCGATCCCGACGACCGCGTCGTCGCCGGGCATCACGTACGGCTGGGTGAGGTTCGCGGGCGACGACGTGGTGAACGTCGTGAGCTGGGTGGCAGCACCACCGAGACCGTAGGCGACCGTCTCGAGCGTGTATTTGCGGTTGTAGCCGAGCGGCTCGGTGCTCGACCATGCGGTGCCGTCGTCGGTGATCTCACCGTCGACCGGTTCGCCCTCCGGGTTGCGCAGGGTCACCGACTCGAACTTGCCGTTGACCGCGGTGGCCGTCACGGGTTCGATGGCCGAGATACCGACGGCGCCGTCCTCGACGTTGAGGTCGACGGTCGGTTTGATGAGAGCGGCCATCGGGTTGGAATCGATCGGGACTTCCTCGGCGCCGGTGCCCGAGGATCCCGAGCAGGCGGTGACGAAGATCATCACCGCCACGACCAGCAGCCCCAGGGCCGCACCGGCCCGACGGCGGGGCGGACGCTTCACATGTTCCTCGATCACTGTCACTCTCCCGATCCCGCCTCCCCACAGGCCGATCACTGCACGTCACGAACGCTCTCCACGATACTGCCCGTTCGGCGGGCACCCGGACCGCGCGCCACTCCCCGACGCACATAACGTTTCGACCACTGAATCGGATACCCCCCGCAGGTCGTTACCGTCGGTACCGATCACGGAGCACGTGACCAGGCGATTTGGTGAGCTACCCCGAGGTGTGTAATGTTTTCTCCGTCGCCGGGCCCGCCCCGGAGGCGAAATGTCAAGCGCCATTAGCTCAATTGGCAGAGCAGCTGACTCTTAATCAGCGGGTTCGGGGTTCGAGTCCCTGATGGCGCACAGCGAAGAGCCCCTCACCGGCTTTCCAGTCGGAGGGGTTCTTCTGGTTCCGGGGTGCATTCCGGAACCGTCGGACGGGCGCCATTAGCTCAATTGGCAGAGCAGCTGACTCTTAATCAGCGGGTTCGGGGTTCGAGTCCCTGATGGCGCACAACACGCGGGCCCTCCCGGAGAACGACCGGGAGGGCCCTCGCCGTGTCCGCTCACGGCGCGAGGCGGCGCTCGTCATGCAGCACGCGGTAGCGTTCGTAGATCACGCGGGTACCGAACGTACGGGTTTCGACCAGGTCGAGCGGAACGGGGTCGGCGACCGGCGGCAGCAGCGGCGTACCGCCACCGACGACGATCGGATAGCGGAACACGCTCAACTCACCGACCAGGCCCCGCGCGAAGGCCTCACCGGCCAATCCCGCGCCACCGATCTCGACGTCCTTGTCGGTCGCCGCCAGGACGGCTGCGACCTCGTCGTCCAACGTGCCCGTGGCGAGCCGAGCGTTCCCGTCGACGCGGCGGAGTGTGCGGCTGAACACGACCTTCGGGAGCGCACACCATGCGTCGGCGAATTCGGCGTGCAGATCGTCGTCGCGCATCGACGGATCGGTTTCCCACGGCAGCATCGTCTCGTACAGCCGGCGGCCGAGCAGGCAGCCTCCGAGACCCCGCACCTGTTCGAGGTGGAAGCGGAACTGTTCGTCGTCGGGCACCGACCACGCGAAGTGGCCGTTGCGGTCGGCGATGTACCCGTCGACGGACACCCCCATGGACACGATCAGCACGGCGCTCGTCGACTCCTCACCCACGGACGATCACCGGATCGCCGACCGCGACATTGTCGTAGTACCAGGCCGCGTTCTCGGTGCTGAGGTTGATGCAGCCGTGGCTGACGTTCGCCCACCCCTGGGAATCGACGGACCACGGCGCGGCGTGCACGAAGATCCCACCCCACGTCAGGCGCACCGCGTATTCGGTGTCGATGCGGTAGCCCTCCGGCGAATCGATGGGCACCCCGTACGTCGACGAGTCCATGACGAGGTTCCGGAACTTCTCGAGAACCGGGAACGTGCCGACGGGTGTCTCGTAGCCGGGCTTGCCCATCGACGCGGGCATCGTGCGCACCACCTGTCCGTTGAGACTGACGGTGAACTGGTGGGTGGAGCGGTTCGCGACGGCGACGAACTCGTCGCCGGTCCGGAACTGGGTGCGGGTACCGCCGGCGAGGACGGTCACGGCGGTGTGGCCGGGCCAGAATACGTCGGGCGTCCAGGTCAGTTCCCGATCGGACGTCCACGCGAAGCTGCCGTCGACGGGCGTCGACGCGGTGACGGACACGGCTCGTTCGGCGGCGGTGCGATCGGTGACCGGATCGGCGAAACGCACCGTGACCGGATGCGCGATGCCGACGACGGCACCGGCCGGTGGAGACACGTCGGTGACCGCTGTTCCCGCGACGGCGGTTCCGGTGTCGGCGGCCGTGGCGACCGCACCACCCCCGAGTGCGGTGGCTGCGATGAGCGCCGCAATGGCGATCATCCGTGTTCCTGTCGCGAATACGCTCGGCATGACCGTCGCCTCCTCGGAGCTGCCCCGGCCGCCCATCCAGTGAACCACGTCACCGGCCTCGCCGGAGGGTGCTCGGACGACGGACGCCCGCGCCGGAAACCGGCGCG
>NZ_JAIYEP010000060.1 GCF_020515525.1 Rhodococcus yananensis | reverse complement strand
CTGCGTGTACCCGCAATCCGTACGGTGAGTGCAGCACCAGCCGCCAGTCGCCGAGTTCGTCGCGGAATCGTTCGACGACGAGCGTGCGGTCGGTGGGCAGAGCGCGATGTCGAGGTCGGCGTTCTTCAGCAGGGCGATGACGGACTGCAGGTCGTCGCGCTTCTTGCTGCTCACGCGGAGTTCTTCGCCCTGGATCTGCGCCTTGACCCCCTTGGGGCCCTCGTCGCGGATCAGCTTCGAGATCTTCTTCGCGTTCTCCTGGCTGATGCCCTGGACGAGAGTGCCGGTGATCTTGTACTGCTTGCCGGACTGCACCGGGTCGCCCGCGTCGAACGATTTGAGCGACAGGTCGCGGCGGATGAGCTTCTCGCGGAACACCTCGAGCGCTGCCTTCGCGCGGTCCTCGGTGTCGGCGGTGATCACGACGGCTTCCTCGCCGGACCACACGATCGACGCTCCGGTGTTGCGGAAGTCGAACCGGTTCGCGATCTCCTTGGCCGCCTGGTTCAGGGCGTTGTCCACCTCCTGGCGGTCGACCTTGTTCACCACGTCGAACGACGAATCAGCCACGTCTGCACACTCCACTTCGGTTCGGTCTCTGTACGGGGTCGTGTCCGGCCGACGGTATCGCGTCGCTCATGCCCGTAACCACCCGGTTTGCACTTCGGGGGGGTGTGCGTTGTATTCTTCCAACGCACCGGGACGAGTTCTCCGGATGCACCCGGCAGGTTGCCCGAGCGGCCAATGGGAGCGGACTGTAAATCCGTCGGCTTACGCCTACGTAGGTTCGAATCCTACACCTGCCACAGCAACAGCCCCGGTTCGTCGCGAACCGGGGCTGTTCTGCATCCGGGCTCCGTGTGGTCGGGCCGGAACCGGGGATTGCGGTGTGGGGCGCGCCGAGTGCGGCCGGCGGTGCGGGGATGTTCGTGCCGGATGGCTCCGGGGGCTCTCACGCCTTCCGACCAGGCGATTTTGTGCACGGGACGAGTATGTGTAATCTTTTGGACGTCGCAGAGAGCAGAGATGCCCACCGCGACACGCCCCCTTAGCTCAGTCGGCAGAGCGTTTCCATGGTAAGGAAAAGGTCGACGGTTCGATTCCGTCAGGGGGCTCGCTGGATTGTTGTGTCGCCGGGCGGCTCGTTCGCGTGACGCTCGACGCCGAGGCGGTGTAGCTCAGTCGGTAGAGCAAACGACTCATAATCGTTGTGTCGCCGGTTCAAGTCCGGCCATCGCTACCACAGTTGAATGAACCACCCCGATCTGCAGCAGATCGGATTCACGCGAAAGAAGGCATCCCGTGGCCTCCTCCACTGATGTTCGGCCGAAGATCACTTTGGCCTGCGACGTGTGCAAGCACCGCAACTACATCACGAAGAAGAACCGTCGTAACGACCCTGACCGGCTGGAACTGAAGAAGTTCTGCCCGAACTGCGGAACGCATCAGGCGCACCGCGAGTCGAAGTAGCCTGTTCGGATCGACGTCGACGCGTGAGCTCTCCGCAATACCGCCCGCGCCGATCGGCGTCGAGACGGAATTGCGGAGGTTTTGCGTATGACGGACATTCTCGTGACCGATGAACCGTTGGTTGTGACCGAACAGGCCGGGATCCCGTTCGATGTCGCTGCTCACGCCGCGTCCATGGTGGGACACCACTACCGTGTCGACGATTTCTACGAGGTGGGCCGCGAAAAGGTGCGGGAGTACGCGCGTGCTGTTCTCGACAACCACCCCGCGCACCACGACGAAGAGGCCGCCAAGGGCCTCGGGTACGACGGCCTGATCGCGCCGCTGACCTTCGTGTCGATCATCGGCATGATCGCGCAGCGCAAGCTCTTCGAGGAGGTCGTCACGGGATACGACCTCAGCCAGATCATGCAGACCGATCAGCGGTTGGTGTTCCACCGCCCGATCCAGGTCGGCGACCGTCTGTTCTGTGACGTGTATCTCGAGGAGTTCCGTCAGGCGGCCGGCAGCGACATCATCACCACCAAGAACGTGATCACGGACCAGTACGACAACCTCGTACTGACCACGTGGACGACCCTGGTGGGCCGCACCGGTGGAGAGGTGGACGCGAACATCGCGCATGCCGTCAAGGATGTGATGATGCATGTCGCTCCGTAGTTTCGACGATGTGGCCGTGGGTGAAGAGATTCCCCCGCGGGTCGTCACCCTGACGCGCGGCAACCTGGTGAACTATGCCGGTGTCTCGGGTGATCCCAACCCGATCCATTGGAGCGATCAGGTTGCGCAGCTCGCCGGTTTGCGTGATGTGGTGGGTCACGGCATGCTCTCGATGGGCATCGCCGCCGGCTTCGTCACGGAGTGGCTCGGCGACCCCGGAGCGGTGACCGAATACAACGTTCGGTTCACCAGTCCGGTTTTCGTGGAGGCCGACAAGGCCGCCGCGATCGAGTTCAGCGGCAAGATCAAGTCGATGGACTCGGAGAGCAAGACAGCAGTGGTCGCTATCGTGGCCAAGTCCGAAGGGCGTAAGATCTTCGGGCGGGCCACGGCAACGGTCCGCTTGGCCTGACGGCCGGGCGGATTGGGTTTGTCCCGGGGTTATGAAGTACACTGAGGCTTCTGGGATCGCGTAGCGCAGCGCGCTGCTCTTCGGTGCTGGTCACCGATGGGGTGGCGCGCGTGTCATGTGATCACAGACGGGTTGATCGATCGGCGGGTATTCGTCGCGGATCACCCGAAGGGGCGTAGCTCAATTGGCAGAGCAGCGGTCTCCAAAACCGCAGGTTGCAGGTTCAAGTCCTGTCGCCCCTGCACCCGGACTGCCCAGCGACCGAGAGGAACGATGTGAGCGAGGAGCGCGGTCAGCGCGACAGCGGTACCGCCGGGCCCGGCCCGGGTAACGCTGGATCGGCCACCGACGCGACCCCCGACGATTCCTCCGCGGCTGCGCGCCCGTCCGGAAAGCGTGCAGCTCGCCGTTCCGGCGATGCCGGTTCGGGTAAGGCGCCGGCCCGATCGGCTGCCCGGTCCGCCGATCGACGTGACTCCGGGAAATCCGAGAACATCTTCAAGCGCCTGCGACGGTTCATCCGCGAGGTCGTGGCCGAACTCCGCAAGGTGATCTGGCCCAACCGCAAGCAGCTCACGACGTACACGATCGTCGTGATCGCGTTCGTCGCCGTGATGACAGCGTTCATCTTCGGAGTGGATCTGGCGTTCGCCCAGGGCGTCAACTGGTTGTTCGGCTAGCGCGTGAACGTGCCGGCGAATTGTGATCGACGAGAGGAATGTGCCCGGTGAGCACCCCCGAGAACGACTCCTACGAGGCCTCGGCCGAAGAGCGCGTTTCGGACGAGGACATGACCCTCGACACCGCGACCGATGAGGCGGCCGGCACCGATGCGTCCGTCGACACCGACGCCGACGCGTCCGTCGATGCCGACGCCGACGCGTCCGTCGATGCCGAGGGCGTCGAAGCGGCCGAGGACGAGGTGGATCCGGCCGAAGCTCTCGAGAAGCAGCTGCGGCTCGAGCCGGGTGACTGGTACGTGGTGCACTCGTACGCCGGCTACGAGAACAAGGTGAAGACCAACCTCGAGACCCGCGTGCAGAATCTCGACCTCGCCGACTACATCTTCCAGGTGGAGGTGCCCACGGAAGAGGTCACCGAGATCAAGAACGGCCAGCGGAAGCAGGTCAACCGCAAGGTTCTGCCCGGCTACATCCTCGTGCGCATGGAGTTGAACGACGAGTCGTGGGGTGCGGTCCGCAATACGCCGGGCGTCACCGGGTTCGTCGGTGCGACGTCGCGTCCGTCGCCGCTGACGATCAAGGAGGTCGTCAAGTTCCTCCTGCCGCAGCAGACGAAGAAGAAGCCCGCGGCCGGCGCCCCCGCTGCCGGTGAGCAGGCTCCCGCCGTGGCCGCGAAGCCGACGATCGAGGTCGATTTCGAGGTCGGCGAGTCGGTCACCGTCATGGACGGCCCGTTCGCGAGCCTGCCCGCGTCGATCAGCGAGGTCAACGCCGAGCAGCAGAAGCTCAAGGTCCTGGTGTCGATCTTCGGTCGCGAGACCCCCGTGGAGTTGTCTTTCACGCAGGTGTCGAAGATCTGAACCGCGAAAGCTTGCAGTAGCAATACGCAAGAACCACACCGAGCAAGAAACTAGGAATAGAGATGCCCCCGAAGAAGAAGAAGATTGCCGGGCTCATCAAGCTCCAGATCCAGGCAGGTCAGGCCAACCCGGCTCCGCCGGTCGGCCCCGCGCTGGGTCAGCACGGCGTCAACATCATGGAGTTCTGCAAGGCCTACAACGCGGCGACCGAGTCGCAGCGCGGCAACGTCGTACCGGTCGAGATCACGGTCTACGAGGACCGCTCGTTCGATTTCAAGCTGAAGACGCCGCCGGCCGCGAAGCTGCTGCTCAAGGCTGCGGGCGTGCAGAAGGGCTCCGGTGAGCCGCACAAGACCAAGGTCGCCAAGGTGACGATGGATCAGGTGCGCGAGATCGCCAAGACCAAGCAGGAAGACCTCAACGCCAACGACATCGAGGCCGCCGCGAAGATCATCGCCGGCACCGCGCGGTCGATGGGTATCACGGTCGAGGGCTGACACCCTTCATTCCAGTGGGAGGGCCGGCCAGGCCCGCTACCACTCCCGAACCATTCCACCTCCGGGTGAGAAGTGAGGAACCAACATGGCAAAGCGCAGCAAGGCATACCTCGCCGCCGCCGAGAAGATCGATTCGACCACCCTGTACAGCCCGCTCGCTGCGGCGAAGCTGGCCAAGGAGACGTCGTCGAAGAACTACGACGCCACCGTCGAGGTCGCGATGCGCCTCGGTGTGGATCCCCGCAAGGCCGACCAGATGGTGCGCGGCACGGTCAACCTGCCGCACGGCACGGGCAAGACCGCGCGCGTCGTCGTCTTCGCCGTCGGTGAGAAGGCCGCCGAGGCCGAGGCCGCCGGTGCGGATGTCGTCGGTGCCGAGGACCTGATCGAGCGTATCCAGGGCGGCTGGACCGATTTCGACGCCGCGATCGCGACCCCCGACCAGATGGCGAAGGTCGGTCGTATCGCCCGCGTGCTGGGCCCCCGTGGCCTGATGCCGAACCCGAAGACGGGTACGGTCACGCCGGACGTCGCGAAGGCCGTCGCCGACATCAAGGGCGGTAAGATCAACTTCCGCGTCGACAAGAACTCCAACCTGCACTTCGTGATCGGCAAGGCGTCGTTCGACGACGCGAAGCTGGTGGAGAACTACGCTGCTGCGCTCGACGAGGTGCTCCGCGCCAAGCCGTCGAGCTCGAAGGGCCGTTACATCAAGAAGATCACCGTCGCGACGACCTCCGGACCGGGCATCCCGGTGGATCCGGCGCGTACGCGCAACCTTCTCGAGGACGCCGAGTAGTTCCGCGGCCCTCTCGGGGTGCCGGTGGAGCACCGGTATCCACCTGAGCGAGAACGGCCGGCACGGGCAACCGTGCCGGCCGTTTTGCATTCCGGCGGATCGATCCGATATGCTTCCTGCCGAAGTTCGGCGTCGTGCCGGACTCCACCCCGATCATGTTCTACCCAAGACCGTTGGTCATCACCTCCGTTCACGGATGTGATTGAAGGTCCGGATCCGTCCGGCGGCCCACGCAGGTGGACGAGGTGAGGGGAGAGGCAACCGGGCCGTCGAATTCGTTCCGCCCGTTCCGCTCCTTCCACGCCCCGTGCGCACTGCGCCGGGGCGTTCGTCGTTTCCCGGCCCGACGCGTCGCCGGTGGGGCGTCCCGTCCGGGACACCCGGGAAAACGACTGTTACTGAGAGGAGGCGAAGTATGGCAAAGCCCGAGAAGGTTTCCGCGGTTGCGGAGATCACCGAGCAGTTCAAGACCTCCACGGCCGCCGTGATCACGGAGTACCGCGGTCTGTCGGTGGGAAGTCTCACCCAGCTGCGTCGCGCGCTCGGAGAGGGTGCCACCTACTCCGTCGCCAAGAACACCCTGATCAAGCGCGCCGCCGCCGAGGCGGGCGTCGAGGGTCTCGACGATCTGTTCGTCGGTCCGACGGCCATCGCATTCGTCCAGGGCGAAGCGGTGGACGCTGCGAAGGCGCTGAAGACCTTCGCGAAGGACAACAAGGCTCTCGTCATCAAGGGCGGGTACATGGACGGCAACGTGCTGTCCGTGGACGAGGTCAACAAGATCGCGGACCTCGAGTCCCGCGAGGTGCTGTTGGCCAAGCTCGCCGGCGCGATGAAGGGCAACCTGGCAAAGGCTGCGGGCCTGTTCAACGCTCCCGCTTCGCAGGTGGCGCGTCTCGCTGCCGCCCTGCAGGAGAAGAAGGCGGGCGAAGAGGCCGCCTGACGCTGATCCGCATCACCGCGAATCCGCATCACCGATTCATCCACGCGTGCTCCGGCGCGCACCCTCCCATCCGGTCGCGGATCAGCGACATGGGACTTATCAGGAAGGACCGCCACCATGGCGAAGCTCACCACCGAAGAGCTGCTCGACGCGTTCAAGGAACTGACCCTGCTCGAGCTCTCGGAGTTCGTGAAGGCCTTCGAGGAGACCTTCGAGGTCACCGCTGCTGCTCCGGTTGCCGTCGCCGCCGCCGGTGCCCCGGCCGCCGCTGCCGAGGCCGAGTCCGAGCAGGACGAGTTCGACGTCATCCTCGAGGGTGCCGGCGACAAGAAGATCCAGGTCATCAAGGTCGTCCGCGAGCTCGTTTCGGGCCTGGGCCTGAAGGAGGCCAAGGATCTCGTCGAGGGTGCTCCGAAGCCGATCCTCGAGAAGGTCGCCAAGGACGCTGCCGACGCTGCGAAGGCCAAGCTCGAAGAGGCCGGCGCCAAGGTCTCCGTCAAGTAGGACGGTGCCTCGCTCGGGCGCGACCCGAGCGGCGTGAACATCGACGACCGCCCCCGTGGACATCCACGGGGGCGGTCGTCTGCGTTGCAGGGGGTGAAAATCCCCGGCGCGTGACCACTCCGCGACACGCGGTATCGCCGGTGCAAGCCGGGTCGTCCGGGCGTTCGGGTGGCGCGGTGTCCTCGTACAACGTGAACGTGATCATGTTTGCGCAGGTAGGGGGACGGACGCACCTGTCACAACCGACTTGAAATGCGTTCTTACTCATTAGTAGGATCCGGTGTCACAGTTACCACTTCGGTGCGATAGAGTGGCCCAACCCACAGGGATGGGATGGCATCGAACAGTGTGGAGGTAATCGTGGGAGTCGAGGTATCGGTCGAGGGACTCACCAAGTCCTTCGGCTCGCAGCGGATCTGGCAGGACGTCACGTTGACCCTGCCGGCCGGTGAGGTCAGCGCGCTGCTGGGTCCGTCGGGCACCGGTAAGTCGGTGTTCCTGAAGTCGTTGATCGGTCTGCTGCGCCCGGAGCAGGGATCGATCGTCATCGACGGCACCGACATCCTGCAGTGCTCGTCGAAGGAGCTCTACGAGATCCGCAAACTGTTCGGCGTGCTCTTCCAGGACGGCGCGTTGTTCGGATCGATGAACCTGTACGACAACGTGGCCTTCCCGCTGCGCGAGCACACCAAGAAGTCCGAGTCCGACGTCCGCAAGATCGTCATGGAGAAGCTCGAACTCGTCGGTCTGCTCGGTGCCGAGGACAAACTGCCCGGCGAGATCTCCGGCGGGATGCGCAAGCGCGCCGGACTCGCCCGAGCGCTGGTTCTGGATCCGCAGATCATCCTCGTCGACGAACCCGACTCGGGTCTCGATCCCGTACGCACCACGTACATCTCGCAGACGCTGATCGACATCAACGCCGAGATCGACGCGACGATCCTGATCGTGTCGCACAACATCAACCTCGCGCGGACCGTCCCCGACAACATCGGCATGCTCTTCCGTCGCCAGTTGGTGATGTTCGGTCCCCGAGAGGTGCTGCTCACCTCCGACGAACCGGTGGTCAAGCAGTTCCTCAACGGCACGATGATCGGGCCGATCGGTATGTCCGAGGAGAAGGACGAAGCCACGATGGCGCACGAGCAGGCGCTCGTCGACGCCGGGCACCACGCCGGCGGCGTCGACGACATCGAGGGAATCATCCCGCAGATGCAGGCGACGCCGGGAATGCCGGTGCGGCAGGCCGTCGGACGCCGCAAGGAACGTGTGCGGCAGATCCTGCACACCCTGCCGCCCGCCGCGCAGGCAGCGATCGTCGAATCGCTCGAAGAAGGCGATGCCGCCTCCGCGTACCCCGAGGACGGTTATCGTCACGACGACACCGGCTTCAACGACGCCGACACCCAGATCATCCCGGTCCAGGCCGTGGACGACCACCGACACCCGCAAGACCGGTAGGCAGGAGAACCGATGGGGGGAAGTACCTCGCTCGTGCGCCCCGTGCACGGCGCGCTGACGCAGGCCGGGAACATCGTCGAACTGTTCGTCGACGTCGTGCGCAACACGTTCCGACGACCGTTCCAGTTCCGAGAATTCATCGAGCAGGCCTGGTTCATCGCCAGCGTCACGATCCTGCCGACGGCACTCGTCGCGATTCCGTTCGGTGCCGTGGTCTCACTGCAGACCGGTTCGCTGATCAAACAGCTCGGCGCCGAATCGTTCACGGGCGCGGCCAGCGTGCTCGCCGTGATCCAGCAGGGCAGCCCGATCGTGACAGCGTTGCTGATCGCGGGCGCAGCGGGATCCGCGGTCACCGCGGATCTCGGCTCGCGCACCATCCGCGAGGAGATCGACGCGATGGAAGTGCTGGGTATCAATCCCATCCAGCGTCTCGTCGTTCCGCGCGTCCTCGCGATGGTCCTGGTCGCGCTCCTGCTCAACGGCCTTGTCTCGGTCGTCGGTATCGCGGGCGGGTACTTCTTCAACGTCATCCTGCAGGGCGGCACCCCCGGTGCCTACCTCGCGTCGTTCTCGGCTCTGGCCCAGTTGCCGGATCTGTATGTGGCAGAGCTCAAAGCCGCGATATTCGGGCTGATCGCCGGCGTCGTCGCGGCCTACAAGGGCCTTCATCCGGGGGCGGGTCCCAAAGGTGTGGGCGAGGCGGTGAACCAGACGGTCGTCATCACGTTCCTGCTGCTGTTCTTCGCCAATCTCATCCTCACGATGGTGTACCTGCAGATCGTTCCTGCGAAGGGGTCCTGATCAGATGACAATCGCGAAGGGCCGCGGAGACCTCGTTCTCATCCGTGGCCGTAAGGTGCTGCGCACTCCGCTGAACGTTCTCGACCGTGCCGGCGAGCAGATGTCCTTCTACGCCCGGGCCGTCGCGTGGGTGCCGCGGACCCTCACGCACTACCGCAAGGAAGTGCTCAGGCTCCTGGCCGAGGTCACCTTCGGCAGTGGAGCGCTCGCCGTGATCGGCGGGACCATCGGCGTCATCGCGATGATGGCCGGGTTCACCGGTGTCGTCGTCGGACTGCAGGGCTATGCCGCACTCGAACAACTCGGTTCGTCCGTGCTCACGGGCTTCCTCTCCGCCTACGTCAACACCCGTGAACTCGCCCCGATCGTCGCGGCGCTGGCCCTGTCGGCGACGGTGGGGTGCGGGTTCACCGCGCAACTCGGCGCGATGCGCATCAGTGAGGAGATCGACGCACTCGAAGTGATGGCGGTGCCGTCGGTGCCGTTCCTCGTCACTTCACGGATGATCGCCGGGTTCATCGCGGTCATCCCCCTCTACATCGTGGGTCTGCTCGCGGCGTACCTGATGACACGCGTGATCAGTACGACGTTCAACGGCCAGTCACCGGGTTCCTACGACCACTATTTCAATCTGTTCCTGCCACCGGAGGACGTTCTGTATTCGTTCGCGAAGGTGCTGGTCTTCGCGTTCGTGCTCATCCTCATCCACTGCTACTACGGATTCCACGCCAGCGGCGGACCCGCCGGCGTCGGTGTCGCGGTCGGTCGCGCGGTCCGCACCGCCATCGTAACCATCGCCGTCCTCGACTTCTTCCTCAGCCTGGCGATCTGGGGTACGACCACGACGGTGAGGGTGGCCGGATGAACGACACCACATCGGTTCTGCGGCGCCGCGTTCTCGGTGTCGTGTTCTTCCTAGTGCTCGCACTGTTCCTGTTCGTGACCATCGCGATGTACAACAAGGCCTTCAAGAAGGTCGTCGAGGTCGACCTGCTCACCGACAGCATCGGAAACGCGTTGCCCAGCAACGCCGACGTGAAGGT
Source organism: Rhodococcus yananensis (assembly GCF_020515525.1). GTDB lineage: Bacteria > Actinomycetota > Actinomycetes > Mycobacteriales > Mycobacteriaceae > Rhodococcus > Rhodococcus yananensis. The sequence goes on along the minus strand of NZ_JAIYEP010000060.1, from coordinate 16,984 downwards.
GCGCGGTGTGTTGGTGGGGGAGGTCCGGTCGACGAGTGCCGAAGGGGACCGGGTCACGTCGGTCCTCGCCATCGACCCGGACAAGGCCGAGCTGATCCCGGCGAACGCCACCGCGCGGCTGCTTCCGAAGACGCTGTTCGGTGAGCGCTACGTGTCGCTGGTGATTCCCGACGATCCGGGCCGACCCCTGGAAGCCGGTGACGTCCTGGTCCAGGACACCAGCGCCGAGACCGTCGAACTCGGCGAGGTCCTCGACGGGGTGCTGCCCCTGCTGCAGGCGATACCGCCGCAGGATCTCGCCAACACCCTCGGGGCGCTCGCACAGGGCCTCAGCGGCCGCGGCGAGACCCTCGGACGCACCGTCGAGGACCTCGAACGGATCTTCCGGGAGGTCGGCGCGGAACTACCGACCCTGCAAGAGGACCTGCGCGGCCTCGCGGACTTCGCCGACACCTACTCCGAGGCCGCACCGGCACTCGTGTCGGCGCTCGACAACCTGCGGGTCACCGGAAACACGATCGTCGAACAGCAGGACCAGATCCGGACGTTGCTCGCGAGCGCCACCGCGGGTGCCGCGTCGACCGCGGACCTGCTGCAGACGAACGCCGAGTCGCTCATCACCATCTCCGCGGATTCGAAGGAGGCGCTGCAGTTGCTCGCGCGCTACTCGCCGTCCTTCCCCTGCATGCTCCGGGGCTTCGCCGACGCGGCGCCCGCCGCGGCGGATGTGCTCGCCGTCGACGACCCGTTCCCCGGAGTGCGAGCGAACATCCAGTTCACCAACCCGAAGGGGCGGTATCTGCCGAACCAGGACGAGCCACGCATGCTCGACACCCGCGGCCCCGCCTGCTACGACGAGGTGACGGCGCCCGGACGCATGTTCCCGCAGTATCCCGGCGGTTCGATCAACGACGGCTCCTACCAGATTCCGTCACGTAACCCCGGGCCCGAGACGATCCCGTACTTCCCGGCACCCGAGGGTTCGGGTGTGCCCGATGACGTCTCGACGATCATCGGACTCACCGGACCCGACACCGCGACCACCGTGTCGTACGTCGGATCGCAACTCGAACAGGAGACGCTCGACGTCGTGTACGGCCAGGCCATGGGTATCGCACCCGGGGACGTCCCGTCCTGGACCACCCGGATCGGCGCGCCCGCGATCCGCGGTACGGAGGTGAGCTTCCGGTGAGAGGACTTGCAGCACCCCTGACCAAACTCGTCGTGTTCGCCGTCGTCACGGTCTTCGCGACAGGTCTGCTGGCCGCGACCATCGCGAGCCTCGGCGGCGGAGGCGGCACGAAGTACCACGCGGTGTTCTCCGACGTCACCTCGCTGAACGAAGGCGACGACATCCGCATCGCCGGTGTGCGTGTCGGGCAGGTCGAAGGCATCGAGATCGTCGACGACAGCCTGGCGCGGGTGACCTTCACTGTGTCCGACCGCGACTGGCTGCCGGCATCCACCACCGCGACCATCCGATTCCGCAATCTCGTCGGACAGCGGTACATCGCACTGGGGCAGGGCGAAGGTGATCAGGGCGCGAAACTGACGGGCGGAGAGACGATCCCGCTCGAACGGACCCGGCCCGCGGTCAACCTCACAACCCTGTTCGACGGGTTCCGCCCGCTGTTCCAGACGCTCAGCGCCGAGGACGTCAACAAGCTCTCGTACCAGATCATCCAGGTGTTCCAGGGCGAATCGGGCACGATCGACGACCTGGTGCGCAACACCGCGACGCTGACCAACACGATCGCCGACAAGGACCGCGTGATCGGTGCCGTCATCGACAATCTCAACACGGTGCTGGGCACGCTCGACGAGCGCGACGAGCAACTCGACAGCCTCCTGGTCAACACCCAGGCGCTCGTGAGCGGACTCGCCGCGGACCGCGGAACGGTCGGTTCCGCCGTGCAGTCCATGGCCGGACTCACCGACGCGGTCGCCGACGTTCTCGAACCGACACGACCGGCGGTCACCGAATCGATCACCGCGTTGAACACCCTGACGTCGACGCTCAACGCGAACAGTGACGAACTCGACCAGGTTCTCGGGACGTTCCCGGTCAAGCTCGAGAAGCTGGGGCGGGTCGCGAGCTACGGCTCGTGGTTCCAGTTCTATCTGTGCGGTATCGACATCGTCGCCGGCCCCGGTTCGGTTCCGTACCTCGAACTGCCGACGGGACTGCCCACCGTGAACCAGCCCATCTACACCAACGCGGCCAAGCGGTGCTCGCAGGAAGGGATGCAGGAGTTGCAGGAGGCGGGGGAACGATGAGCAGACGCCGCAGTCCGGCAGCCGCCGGTGCCCTGGGCATCGTCGTGATCCTGCTGGCCACCCTGTCCGCGTTCTTCCTCGACTCGCTGCCGATCATCGGCGCGGGCGCCACCTACAAGGCGGAATTCAGCGAGGCCGCGGGACTCAAGTCCACCAACGAGGTCCGCATCGCGGGCGTCAAGGTGGGGCAGGTCACGGCGGTCGAACTCGAGGGTGACCGTGTCGTCGTGTCCTTCCAGGTCAAGGACGCATGGGTGGGCGACAACACGTCCGCATCCATCCAGATCAAGACGATCCTCGGGCAGAAGTACCTCGCGCTCGACCCGAGCGGCGCGGACTCGCTCGACCCCGATGACCGGATCCCGCTCGAACGCACCGTGGCTCCCTACGACGTCATCGAGGCGTTCTCGTCGGCGGCGGACACCCTCGGCGACATCGACACCGAGCAACTCGCGTCGAGCTTCGAGACCCTCTCTCAGGCGTTCTCGGAGACACCGGACGACATCCGGGCGTCGCTCGACGGTGTCAGCCGGCTGTCGCAGACCGTCGCGAGCCGCGACGCGGAACTGAAGAAGCTGCTGGAGGCGACGGCGGGGGTGTCGCAGATCCTCGCCGATCGCAACACCGAGTTCACGAAACTGCTCTCCGACGGTGCGCTGCTCATCACCGAACTCAACACCCGGCAGCAGGCGATCTCGCAACTGCTGGACGGCACGAAACGGTTGTCGACGCAGTTGTCGGCGCTGGTCGTGGAGAACCAGGAACAGATCGGGCCCGCGCTCGAGAACCTGCGCGGGGTCGTGCAGATCCTGCAGGACAACAACGACAACATCGACAAGGCGATGGAGCTGTACGAGCCGTTCGTGCGGCTGTACGCGAACGTCGTGGGCAACGGTCGCTGGTTCGATCAGGTCATCGTCAATCTCACGCCGCCGGGCCTGCCGGAGATCCCCGGATACCGGGACCCTGCACGCACGCTCGAAGGGGGGAACTGATGGCACACACGGACGATCAGGCGACCGGCGGATCCGGACGCACCCGGATCATCGCGCTCGGCACTGCGATCGTGGTGGCCGTGGCAGCCGTCGCCGTCGGTGGATGGTGGCTGTTCACACGGGCCGGCACGACCGATATCACCGCCCATTTCGACAAGGCCGTCGGCATCTACGGTGGTTCCGATGTGCGTGTCCTCGGGGTGAAGGTCGGTACCGTCACCGGCGTCGAACCGGAAGGCGAGACCGTCCGGGTCACGATGCGCATCGATCGGGGAGTGGACATCCCGGCCGACGCGCACGCCGTCCAGATCACTCCGTCGGTGGTCGCGGACCGCTACGTCCAGCTCACCCCCGCATACACCGGGGGCGACACGATGTCCGACGGAGCGGTCATCGAGCGGGACCACACCGCGACGCCGGTGGAGGTCGACGAGCTGTACAAGAGCATCGACGATCTGTCCCGCGCCCTCGGGCCGGAAGGCGCGAACGCCGACGGGGCGCTCACCGAGTTCGTCCGCGTCGGTGCCGAGAACCTCGAGGGAAACGGCGCCGCGCTCGGCAACAGCATCCAGGATCTGTCGGCGGCCGCCCGCACCCTCAACGAATCCCGCGGAGATCTGTTCACGACCATCGACAACCTGAACGTGTTCGTCGGAGCGCTGGCCGCGAACGATCAGCAGGTCCGCGACTTCAACACCCAACTCGCCGAGCTCTCCGGTTTCCTCTCCGGCGAACGCGAGAATCTCGGTCAGGCACTCGAACTGCTCTCGCTCTCGCTCGGCGACGTCGCGACGTTCGTCCGCGACAACCAGGACGCGGTCAAGGACAACGTCGACGCACTGGTCCCGGTGACGCAGACTCTGGCAGCTCAGCGCGAATCGCTCGTGAACTCGTTGACGCTGCTGCCGCTCGCGGTGAGCAATCTCGTCAACTCGTACGACGCCGAGGCGGGCGCGTTGGCGTCGCGCCTCGTCCTGACCGACCTGCAGGATCCCGCGGGTGCGGTCTGCAAGCTCATCGATCTCGGCAATCTGGTGCCCGGGGATCCGGACTTCGATGCCCTCGGACGGCAGATGCAGCCGCTGATCGACCACTGCGCCGACATCATGGGGCAGGTCACGGCGGCGCAGAAGACACCCGACCTGATCCTGCCGTTCGGCATCCTCAGCGGCGACAACATCCAACGGCAGGTGGTTCCGGGGACCGTGCCCGGTGTCGTCTCACCTCGCCTCGGCAATGCCGGACAGTTCGGAACCGCAGGACAGGGGGAGGGCGAGTGAGGCGCGCCGGAGGAACAACCCGATCGGCGATCGGTGCCGGAGTGTGCGTCGTCGCGCTGTCGGTGTCGGGCTGCGGTGGACTGAGCTCGGTACCGCTGCCCGGTGGCGCGGACATCGGTGACGATCCGATCCACGTCAGCATCCGGTTCGACAACGTGCTGGATCTGGTCCCGCAATCGACGGTGAAGGTCGACGGTGTTCCGATGGGGCGGGTCGAGTCGATCGGGATCGCGCCGGACGACGCCTGGACCGCCGTCGTCGACGTGGTCGTGGATTCCGCCGCGGACCTGCCGGCCAATGCCTTCGCGGCGGTCGAACAGACCAGCATCCTGGGTGAGAAATTCGTCCAGCTCGGCCCGCCGACGAGCGAGGAGCCCACCGGTCGTCTGGCGGACGGTGACGTCATCCCGCTCGACCGGACACGGCATGCCACCGAGATCGAACCCGTGCTCGGTGCGTTGTCGCTGCTGCTCAACGGTGGTGGCATCGGCCAGCTCGCGCCCATCGTCGACGAGCTGTCGACGGCGTTCGACGGCAGGGAGGGCGTGACACGCAGCCTTCTCGAACAGGCGGACACCCTGATCTCGGGTCTCACAGAACAACGCGAGGACATCACTCGCGCACTCGACGGGCTCGATGCACTCTCGAGCCGCGTCGCCGCGCAGAACACGCGGATCGAGGAGATCCTCGATCAGTTGCCGGTCGCGACCGAGGTGCTCGAACAGCAACGCCCCGAGCTCACCCAGTTGCTGACGCAACTCGATCGGCTCGGGACCGCCGGCACCGACATCCTCGATCAGTCGAAGGACGATCTGATCGCCGACCTGCTCGCGTTGCGACCCACGCTGCAGCAACTGGCGGCAGCGGGCGACGACCTCGTGGAGGCGCTGCCGTTCATCCCGACGGTGCCGTTCCCGGACGGTGTCGAGAAGATCGCGCTCGGCGGATCGGTGAACCTGTTCCTGATCGTCGATCTCCAGATCGGCAACGCCCTGTCGGCGCTCGGGGTCGGCCAGGGCGACCCGGTCTACCGGCAACCGAGGTTCGGTTCGCCGCTGCCCGTCGTGGATCCGTCGAATCCGTACTACAACGGCAACGGTCCGGCGGTGGGCTGGCCGACCATCTCGCTGGTCCCGCCGCTACCGGCACCCACATTGACCGATGTCCTGCCCGACGGTGTGTCGCTGCCGGAAGTCGGCATCCCGGGGCTCGGTGCAGCCGTTTCCGTTCCGGACCCGTTGGAGGGGCTGATGGACCAGCTCGGTATCGGGGGTGGACGATGAGATCTCGGCTCGTGAAGGCGCAACTCGTGATCTTCCTGGTGATCGCACTGCTGGGGATCGTGTACGTCGGTGCACGGTACGTGCGCCTCGACAACCTGCTCGGGTTCGGGCAGTACACCGTCAATGCCCGATTCCCGGATTCCGGGGGAGTGTTCCGCAACGCGGAAGTCACGTATCGCGGTGTGCCGGTCGGTCGGGTCGGCGACCTTTCGCTGACGTCGGACGGGGTCGACGTCGAACTGCAACTCGACAACGGAGGCCCCCGGATCCCCGCGTCCGCGCGCGCGGTGGTCGCGAACAGGTCGGCGATCGGTGAACAGTACGTCGATCTGCAGCCCTCCACCGACGAAGGTCCGTATCTGACGGAGGGGTCGATCATCGAGTCGACCGCCGACGATCTCCCGGTGCCCGTCGAGGAACTGCTGTTGAGCACCGACACGCTGGCACGATCGGTGCCGGTGGACGACTTGCACACCGTCGTCACCGAACTCGGTGCCGCCTTCGACGGCCGCGGCGACGACCTTCAGGTCCTCGTCGACTCCCTCGCGGAGCTCAGTGCAGCGGGAGTCGAGTATCTGCCGCAGACCGTGGGCCTGATCCGCAGCAGTGAGACGGTGCTGACCACCCAGTCGGAACAGTCGTCGGCGATCGAGCAGTTCAGCACCGATCTCGATCTGGTCACCGCGCAGCTGCGCGACAGCGATCCCGATCTGCGTCGGTTGATCGTCACCGGGACAGAGGCGGGCGACCAACTGGCTCAGCTGGTGGCGCAGTCCGGTCCCGGTCTGACCACGAACCTGACGAACCTGGCGGCTCTGGGCCGCACCCTCGCGCCGCAGGCCGTCGCGCTACAGCCTCTGCTGGCGTTCCTGCCCGCGGTCGCGGCGAGCGCCGGGACGGTCGCGCCGGGGGACGGCACGGTCCATCAGGGAATCGTCCTCGAGACGAACAATCCGCCGTCGTGCACCATCGGCTACGAGGGCACCCACGCGATCATCGACGAGATGAAGGCACAGGATCCGAATTTCGACGACCATCAGCAGGACTTCCCGTTCAACACCGAGGCGTCGTGTGAGGTTCCCCAGGGCAGCGTCACGGGCGTACGCAGCGCGAACCGGATCGTGTTCGCCGATCCCGCGACGATCCAGCCGTGGGATTTCACCCCGAAGAAGGATCCCGACAGGCTCAATCTGAACCCGGCGGCGTCGCAGATCGCGCCGTTGCTCGGGGTCACCCCGAAGTGAGCAGTGAGTAGGTTGAATCAGTGAGTTCGGACAGCACACCCACGTCGATGCCGGATGAACCGGAGGGCTCGAGCGCCCCGGAGGGCCCGAGTGCAGCGGAGGGTTCGCCGACGAAGGATCCGTCGCGGTCGCAGGAGAGCCGAGCGGGCGGCGACGGTCCACGCAAGGTAGCGCTGGCGGCGGTGTGTGTCCTCGCGCTCGTCGCGCTCGTGACCGCCGGCTGGTTCGGTTACGGGTGGGGTCGGGTTCTGCTCGTCGAGCGACCGGAAGCGTCCGCCCGGGATGCGGCGTTGGTCGGCGCGAAGCAGGCCGCGATCAACCTCAACAGTATGGATGGGCAGGACATCGACGGGTCCATCAGTGCGATGCGGTCGTCGATCACCGGTGACGCGCTCGAGAACGATCTTGCGGCGAACGAACAGAGGATCCGTGACCAGGTGGCGGCCAGCAGCGTCGACCAGTCGGCGGAGGTCGTGACCGGGGCCGTCACCGAGCTCGATCGAGGCGAGGGCACAGCCGAGGTGATGGTCCTGCTGGACGTACACAGGCAGTACACGGCCGTCTACATCGACGAAAGGCGCGCCTTGAACGTCGCGATGCGCAAGGACGGCGACACCTGGAAGGCGACGACTGTCGAACAGGTCACCTCGACGACATTGCGCTTGGGTCGGGTCGACGAGCAGGGCCGACCGATCCCCCCCGGTCAGGATCAGGTGCCCGGGGGGGCCGAGGCCGCGCCCGAGAATCCCGCGCCCGAGAATCCCGCGCCCGAGAATCCCGCGCCCGAGAATCCCGTGCCCGACAACGGGGAGGTGCCGGCTCCGTGAACGTCAGGAACGGCGACCGGTCGACGCAGGGCCGAACGATGCAGGGACGAACGATGAAGGAGCAGGTGTGACGCCCCTGAGACGCCGCCCGACGGACCCGGCGGGAACCCCACGCCGCCGACACAAGATCGCCGGTGCGAATCGGCAGAGGCCGAAGCCGCCGCAGGGAACCCCCGAGCCGTCGTTGCCGGACCGGGACGACCCGCCGGTGGAACTCACGAAACCGGCGCCGACTGCCGAGCCGGAGTCCGCAACCCCCGTGTCGGGCACCTCCGACCCGGCGCCGGACGCACCGGAACAGGAGTCGGTGCGGCGGTACCCCTCCGGGGACGATCCGGCCCCGGAGTCGCCCGGCGTCACACCAGTCGACACCGACACCGACACCGACACCGACACGGACGCGGATGCGGGTGCAGACACCGGTGACGGGTCGCCGATCACGCGCCGGAGTTGGAAGCCCGTGGTGGCGGTGGGTGCCGCCACCGTGGTCGTCGGCGCGTTCGCGGTGGTCGCGGCGCTGCAACCGGGTGCCCCCACGAACCACGCCGTCATCGATCGGACGGCCACCGCCCAGGTCACGAAGGCCGCGGCCGATGCGATCGCCACGTTGCACAGCTACGACTACCGGACGGTCGACGAGGATTTCGACCGTATGAGAGGGGTACTCGCCGAAGAACTGATCCCGGAGTTCGACGAGTCGGCCGAGGTCACCAAGCAGGCGGTGTTGCAGACACACACCTCCACCGAAACGACCATCACGCAGGCCGGTGCCTTGATGCTCGACGATGAGCACGCGGAGGTCTTGACATACATCAATGTCAGTGCGTCCGGGGACAACGTGGCGCTTGGCAGCGCTGCGGCACCGATCATCGCGCGGATGGAGAAGGTCGACGGCCGGTGGCTGGTCTCCGAGGTTCGGGACCGGTGATCCACCATCCGCCGATGGGAGCGGAGTGACGGCTGTGGTGCGCAGGGTCGGGGCCGAACGGTCCGGTACGGGGCCTTGACGTGGGACGCCGGAGCGGTCACTCTATCGGTACGCCTGCGCGACCCGGTGGATTCGAGGGTCGTCGCCAGGTTTGCTTGAGGCACCCCAGTGGACATCCCTGCTCTCATCATGTAAGTTAGGTCTTTGCGCTGGCTGCCTCCTGTCCATCCTTCGATCGTCGAGCTGTGAAACCGCCCTTCCGGGCGTGATCCGCGGACTCTTCGGCGGGGTTCTCGTTCGGGTTGTGACCAGCCAAACGCCCCACATGAAGAAGCAGGTACAGCGGCGGTCGCACCGGTCGGAGCGGCCCGCGTGAGGTGCTGGAAGGACGCATCTTGGCAGTCTCTAGCCAGACCAAGGCAGTTGCCGGAATCCCCGGAGCCCCCCGAAGGGTGTCGTTCGCGAAGATCCGCGAGCCCCTCGAAGTTCCCGGGCTCCTCGATCTACAGACAGATTCCTTCGAATGGCTGATCGGCTCCGAGCGCTGGCGCGCGAAGGCTGCCGACCGTGGCGACAGCAATGCCGTCGGCGGTCTCGAGGAGATCCTCGCCGAGCTCTCGCCGATCGAGGACTTCTCGGGTTCGATGTCCCTGTCCTTCTCCGATCCGCGCTTCGACGAGGTCAAGGCCTCCGTCGAGGACTGCAAGGAAAAGGACATGACGTACGCGGCGCCGCTGTTCGTCACTGCCGAGTTCATCAACAACAACACCGGTGAGATCAAGAGCCAGACGGTCTTCATGGGTGATTTCCCGATGATGACCGACAAGGGCACCTTCATCATCAACGGCACCGAGCGTGTCGTGGTCTCGCAGCTCGTGCGGTCGCCCGGTGTCTACTTCGACAGGTCTGTCGACAAGAGCACCGAGAAGGACCTGCACAGCGTCAAGGTCATCCCGGGCCGTGGCGCCTGGCTCGAGTTCGACGTCGACAAGCGCGACACCGTCGGTGTGCGTATCGACCGCAAGCGTCGCCAGCCGGTCACCGTCCTGCTCAAGGCGCTGGGTTGGAGCACCGAGCAGATCGTGGAGCGCTTCGGCTTCTCCGAGATCATGATGTCCACCCTCGAGAAGGACAACACGGCCGGCACCGACGAGGCGCTGCTCGACATCTACCGCAAGTTGCGTCCGGGTGAGCCGCCGACCAAGGAGAGCGCGCAGACGCTCCTCGAGAACCTCTTCTTCAAGGACAAGCGTTACGATCTCGCGCGCGTCGGGCGTTACAAGATCAACAAGAAGCTGGGCCTGAACACCGGCCAGCCGATCGAGGCGTCGACCCTCACCGAGGACGACATCGTCACCACCATCGAGTACCTGGTGCGTCTGCACGCGGGCGAGAACCGGATGACCGCCCCCGGCGGCGTCGAGGTTCCCGTCGAGGTCGACGACATCGATCACTTCGGCAACCGTCGCCTGCGCACGGTCGGCGAGCTCATCCAGAACCAGATCCGGGTGGGCCTGTCCCGCATGGAGCGTGTGGTTCGTGAGCGCATGACCACGCAGGACGTCGAGGCGATCACGCCCCAGACGCTGATCAACATCCGTCCGGTCGTCGCTGCGATCAAGGAGTTCTTCGGAACCTCCCAGCTGTCGCAGTTCATGGACCAGAACAACCCGCTGTCGGGCCTGACGCACAAGCGTCGCCTCTCGGCGCTCGGCCCCGGTGGTCTGTCGCGCGAGCGTGCCGGCCTCGAGGTCCGAGACGTCCACCCGTCGCACTACGGTCGTATGTGCCCGATCGAGACCCCGGAAGGCCCGAACATCGGCCTGATCGGGTCGCTCTCGGTGTACGCGCGGGTCAACCCGTTCGGCTTCATCGAGACGCCCTACCGCAAGGTCGTCGACGGCAAGGTCACCGACCAGGTCGAGTACCTCACCGCCGATGAGGAGGATCGCTACCTCATCGCGCAGGCCAACTCGCCGATCGACTCGGAGGGTCGCTTCGCCGAGAGCCGCGTCCTCGTCCGCAAGAAGGGCGCGGAGATCGAGTACGTGCCCGCCGACGGCGTCGAGTACATGGACGTGTCGCCGCGCCAGATGGTGTCGGTCGCGACCGCGATGATCCCGTTCCTCGAACACGACGACGCCAACCGTGCCCTCATGGGCGCGAACATGCAGCGTCAGGCCGTGCCGCTGGTGCGCAGCGAGTCGCCGATCGTCGGTACGGGCATGGAGTTGCGTGCCGCGGTGGACGCCGGCGACGTCATCGTCACCGAGAAGTCCGGCGTGGTCGAGGAGGTCTCCGCCGACTTCATCACCGTGATGGCCGACGACGGCAGCCGCAAGACGTACCGTCTGCGCAAGTTCGATCGTTCGAATCAGGGCACCTGCAGCAACCAGCGCCCGATCGTGGACGAGAACGACCGCGTCGAGGCCGGTCAGGTCCTCGCCGACGGCCCCTGCACCGAGAACGGTGAGATGGCGCTCGGCAAGAACCTGCTCGTGGCGATCATGCCGTGGGAAGGCCACAACTACGAGGACGCGATCATCCTGTCGCAGCGCCTCGTGGAGGAGGACGTGCTCACCTCGATCCACATCGAGGAGCACGAGATCGACGCCCGCGACACCAAGCTCGGTGCCGAGGAGATCACCCGCGACATCCCGAACGTCTCCGACGAGGTCCTCGCCGACCTCGACGAGCGCGGCATCGTCCGCATCGGTGCGGAGGTCCGCGACGGCGACATCCTCGTCGGCAAGGTCACCCCGAAGGGCGAGACCGAGCTGACCCCCGAGGAGCGTCTGCTCCGCGCGATCTTCGGTGAGAAGGCGCGCGAGGTCCGCGACACCTCGCTGAAGGTGCCGCACGGTGAGACCGGCAAGGTCATCGGTGTCCGCGTGTTCTCGCGCGAGGACGACGACGATCTGCCCCCGGGCGTCAACGAGCTCGTCCGCGTGTACGTGGCACAGAAGCGCAAGATCCAGGACGGCGACAAGCTCGCCGGCCGCCACGGCAACAAGGGCGTCATCGGCAAGATCCTCCCGCAGGAGGACATGCCGTTCCTGCCCGACGGCACCCCGGTCGACATCATCCTCAACACGCACGGTGTTCCGCGTCGTATGAACATCGGCCAGATCCTCGAGACCCACCTCGGCTGGATCGGCAAGGCCGGCTGGAACGTGCAGATCGCCGAGGACGGCTCGCGTCCCGAGTGGGCGCAGAACCTGCCCGACGAGATGCTCGGCGCCGAGGCCGACAGCAACATCGCGACACCCGTCTTCGACGGTGCCCGCGAGGAGGAACTCACGGGTCTGCTGTCGTCGACGCTCCCCAACCGTGACGGCGAGACCATGGTCGGTCCCGACGGCAAGGCGACGCTGTTCGACGGCCGTTCCGGTGAGCCGTTCCCGTACCCGGTCGCGGTCGGCTACATGTACATCATCAAGCTGCACCACCTGGTCGACGACAAGATCCACGCGCGTTCGACCGGTCCGTACTCGATGATCACGCAGCAGCCGCTCGGCGGTAAGGCCCAGTTCGGTGGCCAGCGCTTCGGTGAGATGGAGTGCTGGGCCATGCAGGCCTACGGTGCGGCGTACACGCTGCAGGAACTCCTCACCATCAAGTCGGACGACGTGGTCGGCCGTGTGAAGGTGTACGAGGCGATCGTCAAGGGCGAGAACATCCCCGAGCCGGGTATCCCGGAGTCGTTCAAGGTTCTCCTCAAGGAACTCCAGTCGCTCTGCCTGAACGTGGAGGTGCTCTCCAGCGACGGCGCGGCCATCGCGATGGCCGACGGCGACGACGAGGATCTCGAGCGGGCGGCGGCCAACCTGGGCATCAACCTTTCCCGCAACGAGTCGGCCACGGTCGACGACCTCGCGAACTAGGAAGCCGACCCCGAGGGAGGCGCGTATGGACGACGGACACGGGTCCGCGCCACGCGCCTCCCCGGGGGCCCGGCAGCGATAGCGACAACCAGCAGCAACACAACCCGCACAGGGGAAAGGAAGTTACGTGCTCGACGTCAACTTCTTCGATGAACTCCGCATCGGCCTGGCCACCGCCGAGGACATTCGTAACTGGTCGTACGGCGAGGTCAAGAAGCCGGAGACCATCAACTACCGCACGCTCAAGCCGGAGAAGGACGGGCTCTTCTGCGAGAAGATCTTCGGTCCCACCCGCGACTGGGAATGCTACTGCGGTAAGTACAAGCGCGTCCGCTTCAAGGGCATCATCTGCGAGCGCTGCGGCGTCGAGGTGACCCGCGCGAAGGTGCGCCGCGAGCGTATGGGCCACATCGAACTGGCCGCGCCCGTCACTCACATCTGGTACTTCAAGGGTGTGCCGAGCCGGCTCGGCTACCTGCTCGATCTCGCGCCGAAGGATCTCGAGAAGATCATCTACTTCGCCGCGTACGTGATCACCTCCGTCGACGACGAACTGCGCCACAACGAGCTCTCCACGCTCGAGGCGGAGATGGAGGTCGAGAAGAAGGGTGTCGCCGATCAGCGCGACGCCGACCTCGAAGCCCGCGCCCAGAAGCTCGAGGCCGATCTGGCCGAGCTCGAGGCCGAGGGCGCCAAGTCCGACGTCCGCCGCAAGGTCAAGGACGGCGGCGAGCGTGAGATGCGGCAGCTCCGCGACCGCGCGCAGCGTGAGCTCGACCGTCTCGACGAGATCTGGACGACCTTCACGAAGCTCGCCCCGAAGCAGCTCATCGTCGACGAACTCATCTACCGGGAGCTGCAGGACCGCTACGGCGAGTACTTCACCGGTGCCATGGGTGCCGAGGCGATCCAGAAGCTCATCGAGACCTTCGACATCGACGCCGAGGCCGAGTTGCTGCGCGAGGTCATCCGCAGCGGCAAGGGACAGAAGAAGCTGCGTGCGCTCAAGCGACTCAAGGTCGTCGCGGCGTTCCAGCAGTCCGGCAACTCGCCGATGGGCATGGTCCTCGACGCGGTGCCGGTGATCCCGCCGGAACTGCGGCCGATGGTGCAGCTCGACGGTGGCCGCTTCGCGACCTCCGATCTCAACGATCTGTACCGCCGCGTCATCAACCGCAACAACCGCCTCAAGCGACTGATCGATCTCGGTGCGCCCGAGATCATCGTCAACAACGAGAAGCGGATGCTGCAGGAATCCGTCGACGCGCTGTTCGACAACGGCCGTCGCGGACGTCCGGTGACCGGTCCGGGCAACCGCCCGCTCAAGTCGCTGTCGGATCTGCTCAAGGGCAAGCAGGGTCGTTTCCGTCAGAACCTGCTCGGTAAGCGTGTCGACTACTCGGGCCGTTCGGTCATCGTCGTCGGCCCCCAGCTGAAGCTGCACCAGTGCGGTCTGCCGAAGCTCATGGCGCTCGAGCTGTTCAAGCCGTTCGTCATGAAGCGGCTCGTCGACCTGAACCACGCGCAGAACATCAAGTCCGCGAAGCGCATGGTCGAGCGTCAGCGTCCGCAGGTGTGGGACGTTCTCGAAGAGGTCATCAACGAGCACCCGGTTCTGCTGAACCGTGCTCCCACGCTGCACCGCCTGGGTATCCAGGCGTTCGAGCCGCAGCTCGTCGAGGGCAAGGCCATCCAGCTGCACCCGCTCGTGTGTGAGGCCTTCAACGCCGACTTCGACGGTGACCAGATGGCCGTGCACCTGCCGCTGTCCGCGGAGGCGCAGGCCGAGGCCCGCATCCTGATGCTGTCGTCGAACAACATCCTCTCGCCGGCATCGGGTCGTCCGCTCGCCATGCCGCGTCTGGACATGGTCACGGGTCTGTTCCATCTGACCCGTCTCGTCGAGGACGCCGTCGGTGCCTACGCACCGGCGTCCGGTGACACCCCCGAGCAGGGTGTGTACTCGTCGCCGGCCGAGGCGATCATGGCCGTCGACCGGGGCGTGCTGTCGGTGCAGGCACCGATCAAGGTGCGTCTGACACAGCAGCGTCCCCCGCGCGACGTCGAGGACGAGCTCTTCCCCGAGGGCTGGAAGTTCGGTGAGGCGTGGACGGCGCACACCACGTTGGGTCGTGTGCTCTTCAACGAGCTGCTGCCGGTCAACTACGGCTTCGTCAACGACATCATGCCGAAGAAGCGTCAGGCCGCGATCATCAACGATCTCGCCGAGCGCTACCCGATGATCGTCGTCGCGCAGACCGTCGACAAGCTCAAGGATGCCGGTTTCTACTGGGCCACCCGGTCCGGTGTGACCGTCTCGATGGCGGACGTGCTCGTTCCGCCGGAGAAGAAGGACATCCTCGAGCGGTACGAGACGCAGGCCGACGCCATCCAGCGTCAGTACGATCGCGGCAAGCTGTCCGAGGACGAGCGGCGTGACTCGCTGGTCAAGCTGTGGCAGGAGGCGACCGAAGAGGTCGGTCAGGCCATGGAGGCCCACTACCCCGACGACAACCCGATCCCCACGATCGTCAAGTCGGGTGCCGCGGGCAACATGACCCAGATCCGGTCGCTCGCCGGCATGAAGGGCCTGGTGACGAACCCGAAGGGTGAGTTCATTCCGCGCCCGATCAAGTCGTCGTTCCGCGAGGGCCTGACCGTCGCCGAGTACTTCATCAACACGCACGGTGCCCGTAAGGGTCTGGCCGACACCGCGCTGCGTACCGCCGACTCGGGTTACCTGACCCGTCGTCTGGTGGACGTGTCGCAGGACGTCATCGTCCGCGAGGTCGACTGCGGTACCCCGCGCGGCATCGAGATGACCATCGCCGAGCCCGAGCGCGACGGGACGGGCGCCGAGACGGGCCGGCTGGTCCGCGACGCCCACATCGAGACCAGCACCTATGCGCGCACGCTGGCCACCGACGCGGTCGACGCGAACGGCACCGTGATCGTCGAGCGCGGCTCGGACCTGGGCGATCCTGCGATCGAGGCGCTTCTCGAGGCCGGGATCCAGAAGGTCAAGGTCCGCTCGGTCCTCACGTGCGACACCGGCACCGGCGTCTGCGCGACCTGCTACGGACGTTCGATGGCGACGGGCAAGCTCGTCGACATCGGCGAGGCCGTCGGTATCGTCGCCGCGCAGTCGATCGGTGAGCCCGGTACGCAGCTGACGATGCGTACGTTCCACCAGGGTGGTGTCGGTGAGGACATCACCGGCGGTCTGCCCCGAGTCCAGGAGCTGTTCGAGGCCCGCGTGCCGAAGGGCAAGGCTCCGATCGCGGACGTGTCCGGCCGTATCCGCCTCGAGGACGACGATCGTTTCTACAAGATCACCATCGTTCCGGACGACGGCGGCGAGGAGGTCGTGTACGACAAGCTGTCCAAGCGTCAGCGTCTGCACGTCATCCGCAAGGGCGACGGCACCGAGGGTGTGCTCGCCGACGGTGACCACGTCGAGGTGGGTCAGCAGCTCCTCGAGGGCGCTGCCGATCCGCACGAGGTGCTGCGCGTGATGGGCCCCCGTCAGGTGCAGATCCACCTCGTCCACGAGGTCCAGGAGGTGTACCGGAGCCAGGGTGTGTCGATCCACGACAAGCACATCGAGACGATCGTCCGTCAGATGCTGCGTCGCGTGACGATCATCGATTCCGGTGCCACCGAGTTCCTGCCCGGTTCGCTCGTCGAGCGCAGCGAGTTCGAGGCTGCGAACCGTCGGGTGGTCCAGGAGGGTGGCGAGCCGGCCGCCGGCCGTCCGGTCCTCATGGGTATCACGAAGGCCTCGCTGGCGACCGATTCGTGGTTGTCCGCGGCGTCCTTCCAGGAGACCACTCGCGTGCTGACCGACGCGGCGATCAACTGCCGCTCGGACAAGCTGATCGGTCTCAAGGAGAACGTGATCATCGGCAAGCTGATCCCGGCGGGCACCGGCATCAACCAGTACCGGAACATTCAGGTCCAGCCGACCGAGGAGGCCCGTGCGGCCGCGTACGCCATCCCGGCGTACGACGACCAGTACTACTCACCGGACGGCTTCGGCCAGAACACCGGTGCTGCGGTGCCGCTGGACGACTACGGGTATTCCAACGACTACCGGTAGGTTGCCGCGTCAGCGACGCCTGCCGTAGACGCCACGGCCCCGCCCCCTGGTCGCCGATCTCGAGCGTCGCTTCGGGCCGGCGGGGGTGGTGGAACTGACCTACCAGATCGGGCTCGAGAACATGCGTGCCCGGATGAACTCGGCGCTCGGCATCCACGACCAGGGCT
>NZ_JAIYEP010000059.1 GCF_020515525.1 Rhodococcus yananensis | reverse complement strand
CCCGCGGGTGACCGGCCACGATTCGTTCTCGTTCTAGCGGGCGCGACGCGCCAGACGCTCGGAATCGGAGATCAGCACGCTCTTGCCCTCGAGCCGCAGCCAACCCCGATGCGCGAAATCGGCGAGGGCCTTGTTGACGGTCTCGCGGGATGCACCGACGAGCTGCGCGATCTCCTCCTGGGTGAGATCGTGCGTGACGCGCAGGGCACCTGCTTCCTGCGTGCCGAAACGCTGCGCGAGCTGCAGCAGTGCCTTCGCGACACGACCGGGAACGTCGGTGAAGATCAGGTCGGCGAGGCTGTTGTTCGTGCGGCGCAACCGGCGGGCGAGCACGCGGAGCAGCTGCTCGGCGATCTCGGGTCGCTGATCGATCCACGCCTTGAGTGCCTCGCGGTCCATGCTCACGGCGCGCACCTCGGTGACGGTGGTCGCGGTGGACGTGCGCGGGCCGGGGTCGAAGATCGACAGCTCACCGAACATGTCCGACGGACCCATGATGGTGAGCAGGTTCTCGCGGCCGTCCGGGGAACGGCGGCCGAGCTTGATCTTGCCCGAGACGATGATGTACAGCCGATCGCCCGGCTCACCCTCGTTGAAGATGACATGGCCGCGCGGGAAATCGACCGGTTGCAGTTCTTTGATCAGCGCCGCAACCGCCGAGGGCTCGACTCCTTGGAAGATGCCTGCTCTGGCCAGGACCTCGTCCACGTGCGCTCCTTTTGGGAATCTGTACTCGTCATCAACGGTCGGGTCTGCACGTCCACGGCCATCCCGGGCGGGTCACCTGACTGGCGTACGAACGCCCAGTCTACTGTGCGCGAGGCACAGTGAGTGACCGACACCACGGAAGACGTCCGAGGATGTTGTCTCCCATTCGAGGATGCTACCGGTCGGTACCGAGGTCAGCTCGCGCGCCTCGAACTCAACTCCTGCCGCGCACCGGCACGATCGGAATCAGGACCCGCGCTGCGCCGCCGCCGTCGATGGAAGCGAGCGAGCGCACCGGGAAAGCCCTCGCGGGCGAGGGTGGCCACATCGGCGTGGTCGGCGTTGTCGAGGAACTCCTCGACCTCCTGTTCACGAACGGACAACCGGCTCAGACGGGACTCGACCCGTTCCATCGCGAGTGCAAACAGCATCAGCAGCACAGGGAAGAGCCCGACAGCAAGAGCTTGCATAGCGGCAAGTAAACACGGGCAAGGTCTCAGAAGCGACACAGCCCCCGATCATGGTTCGACCGCTTACGTACAGTGGTCCAGGTGCACGCGACCCCACCCGACCATCCCGGCGCGGCGGCGACCCACGCCGCCGCACCGAAGCGTCGACGGCCGGGTCGTTCACGCGACGGCGAGACGCGGCTCGGCCTGGTCCGCCGCGCGCGGCGGATGAACCGCACGCTCGCCGTGGCGTTCCCCCACGTGTACTGCGAACTCGATTTCACGACGCCGCTCGAACTCGCCGTCGCGACGATCCTGTCCGCACAGTGCACCGATGTACGTGTCAATCAGGTCACGCCGGCGTTGTTCGCCCGTTATCCCGATGCGCGCGCATATGCGGAGGCCGACCGCGCCGAACTCGAGGAGTACATCCGTTCCACCGGGTTCTACCGCAACAAGGCGAACTCCCTCATCGGACTCGGACAGGCCCTGCTCGAACGATTCGACGGTGAGGTCCCGCACCGCATGGAGGACCTCGTGACCCTCCCCGGTATCGGCCGCAAGACCGCCAACGTCGTCCTCGGCAACGCATTCGATGTGCCGGGAATCACCGTCGACACGCACTTCACGCGACTGGTCCACCGGTGGCGGTGGACCGAGGAGACCGACCCCGTGAAGATCGAATTCGCGGTGGGTGGCCTCATCGAACGCAAGGAATGGACGTTGCTGTCGCACCGGGTGATCTTCCACGGCCGTCGGGTGTGCCACGCGCGGAAACCGGCGTGCGGGGTGTGCGTGCTGAGCGCGGACTGCCCGGCGTACGGGGCAGGTCCCACGGACCCTGCCGCAGCCGCCGCACTGGTCAAGGGACCGGAGACCGAGCATCTGCTCGAGTTGGCCGGGCGGTGAGTACGGTGCGTTCGTCCGGTGCCGGCCGATGGAGCCTGGCAGCGCTGGTGATCGTGCTGGCGTTGATCGTCGCGATCTGGCCCCGCGACCGTGACGGCGGGACCGTGGTCGACGACGGCACGTCCGCGACCACGGCCGTACCCGTCGATCGCCGCCCGCAGGACGATGCGCAGGCGCTGGCGCCGCTACGGGAGACCGCGGCGCTGCGGGCGTGTCCGGAACCCGGGGGTCCGCCCGCGGCGGGTCCCCTCGCGGGCATGGTGTTCGAATGCGTCGGTGACGGGTCGGCGACCGACCTGGCCGCCGGACTCGCCGGTCGTCCGGCCCTGGTGAACCTGTGGGCGTGGTGGTGTGCGCCGTGCGCCGAGGAACTCCCCGTCCTCGAGGAGTTCGCCGCCCGTGCCGGCGACACGATGGCGGTGGTGACGGTCCACACCGATCCGAACGAGGCGGGCGCCCTCGAGAAACTCGCCGCCTACGGAGTGCACCTTCCCGGGGTCCAGGACGGCTCCGGCCGGGTGCGTGCGGCGTTCGAGGTGCCCGCGGTGCTGCCCGTGACCGTGCTGGTTCGGGCCGACGGGTCGGTCGCGAAGGTGCTGCCGCAGCCGTTCCACAGTGTCGACGAGGTGACCGACGTCGTCGCGACCCATCTGGGGGTCGACATATGATGCCCGACTGGTTGCGGAGCGTGGCCACCTCGGAACCCGCCGACCCGAACAGCGTCAACCCGATTCTGCACCGACGTGCCCCCGCCGGCAGCGCGGTGCGCAAGGCCGCTGTACTGGTCCTGTTCGGAGGATCACCCGAGGCCGACCCGCTGGCGCACGGGGGGCTGCCGCCGGACGCCGACGTCCTGCTCACTCAGCGTGCGGCGACGCTGCGACAGCACAGTGGCCAGGTCGCGTTCCCGGGAGGCGCTGCCGACCCGGGCGACGAGGGACCCGTCGGTACGGCGTTGCGGGAGGCACAGGAGGAGACCGGACTCGACCCGTCCGGGGTGCGCACACTGGCGACGCTGCCCGACCTGTTCATTCCACCGTCGGGTTTCGAGGTGACACCGGTGGTGGCCTACTGGGAGACCCCGAGCCACGTCGGCGTCGTCGATCCCGCGGAGGCAGCGCGCGTCGCGCGGGTGTCGTTGCACGATCTGCTCGACCCGGACAACCGCTTTCAGGTCCGGCACCGGCTGGGGTACCGGGGGCCCGCGTTCCGGGTCGACGGGATGCTCGTGTGGGGATTCACCGCGGGGGTTCTCGCCGGTCTCTTCTCCGTGTCGGGATGGGAGATCGAATGGGATCACCGCGACATCCGTGACCTCGACGTCGTACTGGCCGAGATGGAGTCGGGGGTGATCGAGTCGTGACGGGCTCCGGCTGGATCGATCTGGTGATCGTGCTCGTCGTGCTGATCGCGATCTCGTCGGGTCTGCGGCAGGGTGCCGTGACGTCGGCGCTGGCGTTCGTCGGCGTGTTGCTCGGCGCGGTCGCCGGGATCCTGATCGCCCCGCACGTTCTCGTGCATGTCGACGAGGGCCGGATCCGGATCCTCACCGGCATCGTGCTGATCGTCGTGCTCGTGGTGATCGGTGAGGTCGCGGGAATGGTACTGGGCCGCGCGGCACGCAGCGGCATGCACAGTCCCGGTACCCGCGCGGTGGACAGCGTCGTCGGCGCCGGGCTTCAGGCGGTCGCGGTGCTCATCGCGGCGTGGCTGCTGGCGATTCCCCTGACGACGACGACCCAGTCCGAGCTGTCGGCCGCGGTGCGCGGATCGCGTGTGTTGGGCACCGTCGACGACGTTGCACCCGACTGGATGCGGGCGATCCCCAAGGAGTTCTCGTCGCTGCTGGACACGTCGGGGCTACCCGAGGTGATGGGGCCGTTCGGTCGCACCCCCATCGCCGAGGTCGAGGTGCCGGACGGTGCGTTGCTGTACGGCCCGATCCCGGAGCAGATCGGTCCGAGTGTGCTGCGCATCAACGGTGTGGCGCCGAGCTGCCAGAAGGCACTCGAGGGCTCGGGGTTCGTGGTGGCGCCGGAACGGGTGATGACGAACGCTCACGTCGTCGCGGGCACCGCGGCGGTGTCGGTCGACAGTGGTGGTCGGGCGCTCGATGCCGAGGTGGTGTTGTTCGACCCGTCCGTGGACGTCGCGATCCTCGCCGTGCCGGGCCTCACGGCGGAGCCGTTGCCGTTCGCTCCCGAACCCGCGGTGACCGGTGACGACGCGATCGTCCTGGGCTATCCGGGGGGCGGGCCGTACACGGCGAGTGCGGCGCGCATCCGCGAGACCCTCGATCTGCAGGGGCCCGACATCTACCGCAGCGGAACCGTCGAGCGTGAGGTGTACACGCTGCGCGGTCTCGTGCGACAGGGCAATTCCGGGGGTCCCCTGGTGGACCCGAACGGGCAGGTCCTCGGTGTCGTGTTCGGCGCGGCTGTGGACGACAGCGACACCGGGTTCGCGTTGACCGCGGCCGAGGTGAGTCGTCAGCTGTCGGTCGCGGGCACCGCGGTAGACCCCGTCGCGACCGGCGCCTGCATCGTCTGACGCCGTCAACGGGTGGTGTCGGCGAACCGGAGCAGTGCGGTGGTGACGTCGTCGGCGCGTTCCTGATGGGTGTAGTGACCGGCCCCGTCGACGATCTTCACGGTGCGGCCCGGTGCGTGCCGCACGCAGCGACGCAGGGTCGAGGCCAGCACGTACGGGTCGAGTGCACCGTGCAGTTGCAGCACGGATAGATCGAGAGTGACGTCCATGGCCTTCAGGAATCGGCGGCCGTCGGGACGCCACTGGCTGCGGAACGCCCATCGTTGGTATTCGAGGTTGCAGTGGGCGACCCCGGGGATGGCGATCGCCGATCGCAGTCGGGTCACGACGTCGGTGAATTCGGTGGTGCGCTGCCAGTCGGGCCCGCAGCGCAGCCGCATGAGCCGTTCGATCTCGGCTCCGCCGTTCCGGACGAGCAGCCGCTCGGGTCGCCACGGCAACTGGTAGGCCAGGAACGTGGGCAGGAGCGCGCGGCGCTGCGCGCGGTCGCGGATGACGGCGTCGCGCAGCGAGATGGGGTGCGGGGAGCCGATGACGGCGATGGCCCGCACGAGTTGCGGGTGCAGGATGGCGGTGGCCCAGCACACGAGACCGCCGTCCGCGTGGCCGACGAGAATCGCCTCCCGGTGTCCGAGAGCCCGGATCAGCCCGGCGATGTCACCCGAGAGCGTCCAGCCGTCGTAGCCGCGCGGGGGTTTGTCGGAGTCGCCGTACCCGCGCAGGTCGACGGCGACGGCGCGGTAACCGGCCTCGGCGAACGCGGTGAGCTGGTGACGCCAGGACCACCACAGGTCGGCGAACCCGTGCACGAACACCACCAGTGGTGTGCCCGGCTCGGTGGGCCCGGTTTCCACGGCATGGAGACGGATGCCGTTGGCGTGGATGTCACGATGGGTCCACGGTCCGTCGAAACGGACCGTGGACGGATCGGGTGCGGACACTGCAGAAGTCGTCCGGGCTGTCAGCGTCCGGCGGGTGCGCTGTGCGACGGGTTGTCGCCCATCGGCAGCACGGTGCGGGCCTGCTTGAGCGAGTCGATCGTCTTCGTGGGGGCTCGCAGCTTGCGGACCCGCAGGTACCCGATCAGGGCGAGGATCGCGGTGACCACCACCATCAGCAGGAACACGATGAGGAATGCCAGCCACCGCGCGACCCACACGTCGAGGAGTTCGGCGAGGAAGAAGAAGAAGAAGAACGAACTGAACGCCAGCACGGTGAGTGCCAGGATGAAGAACAGGCTGCCTTGCAGGCCCTTCTTGACCTCGCCGGTGACCTCGGCCTTCGCGAGTTCCACTTCGGCGCGGAACAGGGTCGACACCTGGGTGGCGACGTCGCGGACGAGATCACCGACGGACGCGTCCTTCGGTGACGGCGGGTGCACCTCGGTCAGCGGAATGGCCGCGATGCTCGTCGGCGCTCCGTCGCCCGGCCGGTTCCCGTTCGTGACGCTCACTAGTCGACCCCTTCAGGTTGTTCGTTGCGCTTACTGTGGGCGCGCCCACGCCGTAACAGTAGCGCCGAACCCAGAATCGATGCGATCACCGATGTGACGAGGACCGCCGCTTTCGCGATCTCGACGGGTCCACCGCCCTCGATCCCGCCCAGTGAGAGTTCCGCGATGAGCAGGCTGACGGTGAATCCGATGCCGGCGAGCACGGCGAGCGCGAACAGATCGCCCCATTGCAGGCCGCTCGGACGTCGCGCGACACCCAGTTTGATCGCGATCCAGGTGACACCGAAGATCCCGACGGTCTTTCCGACGAGCAGGCCGGCGACGACCGACTGCCCGACGGGGTCGGTGAACACGTCGGCGAGCATCGCCGGGCCGATCGGGACGCCCGAGGCGAACAGGGCGAAGACGGGTACGCACAGGGCGGCCGACCACGGCTGGATGCGGTGGGCCAGCCGCTCGGCCGGCGCGTAGTCCTCACCGGGATCGGGTCGCACCCGGGTGAGGAGGCCGAGGACGACGCCCGCGATGGTGGCGTGGATACCCGCCGAATGCATGGCGTACCAGGTGAGCAGTGCGAGCGGTACGTACAGCCAGGTGCTCGTGATGCGTTGCCGTTGGGCCAGCCAGTAGATCACGGAGCACGCGACGGTGACGGCGATCCACAGCAGCGAGATCGCGGAGGTGAACAGGATCGCGATCAGGCCGATGCCGATGAGGTCGTCGACGACGGCGAGGCTGAGCAGGAACACCCGGGCCCCGGTGGGGATACGCGATCCGGTGAGGGCGAGCACACCGAGAGCGAAGGCGATGTCGGTGGCGACGGGGATCGCCCAACCACGGTCCATGCCGGGTGCACCCCAGCCGATGGTCGCGGCGATGAGCGCGGGCAGCGCGACACCACCGAATGCGGCGATGACCGGCAGCAGCGCCTTCTTCCGGTCGGCGAGTTCGCCGACGACCAGTTCGCGTTTGAGTTCGAGTCCCGCGACGAAGAAGAACACGGCGAGCAGGGCGTCGGTCGCCCAGGTGCCGATCGACAGGTGCAGATGCAGGGATGCGGGGCCGATCTCGTGGTCGCGCAGCGCCACGTAGGAGTCGCCGAGGGGCGAGTTGATCCAGATCAGAGCGATCGCGGCGGCGACGAGCAGCAGCGTGCCACCCGCGGTCTCGGTGCGCAGGTAGCGGTTCAGTGCGCCCGTCCACGCGGTGGAGTCGGGGGAGTCGGCTGAGGTCACGGGTGTCCTTCGTCGGGTGGACTGCGGGTACGTCGAACGTTCGCCGACCAGACTTCCCGGCACACCCGGGGTCGGATTCTAACCCACGAACCACCCCACCGATTTGCTGTAGGTCTGACCTACAGTGTTCACTATCCTACTGATTGGGAATCAAGTCTTATCTTTTGAACGCATTCTTTGGAGTTGCCACGTGAGTACGCCCGTTGCCGTCAAGGGTGACGACGGGGCGACCGTCGCCGGAGTCCCGCGCAGTCGCATCGTCGTCGCCAGCATGGTCGGTACCTCGATCGAGTTCTACGACTTCTACATCTATGCGACGGCCGCCGTGTCGGTCTTCCCCCACCTGTTCTTCCCGTCGGGGAACGACACGACCGCACTGCTGGCGTCCCTGGCGACGTTCGGGATCGCGTTCGTCGCCCGTCCGGTGGGATCGGTGCTGTTCGGTCACTTCGGTGACCGCATCGGCCGCAAGGCGACCCTCGTCGGTTCGCTCCTGACGATGGGTATCGCCACGTTCCTGATCGGCCTGCTGCCCACCTACCATCAGGCCGGGCTCATCGCCCCCGCGTTGCTCGCGCTCATGCGGTTCTGCCAGGGACTGGGGCTCGGCGGCGAATGGTCGGGGGCGGCGCTGCTCGCCACGGAGACGGCGGCCCCCGGCAAACGCGCCTGGGCCGCCATGTGGCCGCAGCTCGGCGCCCCGATCGGATTCATCCTGGCGAACGGCCTGTTCCTGATCATCACGTTGGTGCTCGGCCACGACAACGGCGACCCGGACCTCTCCGGTGCCTTCCTCGAGTGGGGTTGGCGCATTCCGTTCCTGCTCAGCGCGATCATGGTCATCCTCGGTCTCTACGTGCGGTTGAAGCTCGAGGAGACGCCGGTGTTCGCCAAGGCCGTCGCCGACGGCAAGAAGGTCGAGACGCCGCTCGCCGAGGTGTTCCGCAGCAGCTGGCGGCAGCTGATCATCGGAACGTTCGTCATGCTCGCCACCTACACGCTCTTCTACCTGATGACGACGTGGGTGCTCAGCTTCGGGACGGGCAGGACCCCGGCGGAGGGCGGCCACGGTGTCGGCTTCGCGTACTCGGACTTCCTCGTCCTCCAGCTCGTCGCGGTGCTGTTCTTCGCGGGTGCCGTCCCGGTCGCGGGGTGGCTCGCGGATCGTTACGGTCGACGCATCACGTTGCTTGTCGTCACGGGTGCGATCATGGTGTTCGGTCTGTGCTTCTCGGTGCTGCTGTCGGCCGACGGCATGTCGTCGGGCCGGATGCTGGTCTTCCTGATCGTGGGCATGCTCCTGATGGGTCTGACGTTCGGCCCGCAGAGCGCGATCCTGCCCGAACTGTTCCCCACCAACGTCCGGTACACCGGATCGGGGATCGCCTACAACGTCTCGAGCATTCTCGGCGCAGCCGTCGCGCCGTTCATCGCGACGTGGCTCGCCACCACCCACGGTGTGGGCTGGGTCGGGATCTACCTGCTGGTCGCGGCGGCGCTCACGTTCGTTGCGCTGCTGGTGGTGAAGGAGACCCGCGACAAGGAACTCGACGAGGTCTGAATCCCGACACGCATGACGACTCCGGCACGACACGGCGGCGCCCACCCGGAACTCCCGGATGGACGCCGCCGAGTCGTGGGGCCGGCCGTCAGCCGGCGCTGCCGCGGATCGCGTCGAAGACCTTGGGGTCGACCAGGGTGGAGGTGTCGCCCAGCTCTCGACCTTCCGCGACGTCGCGCAACAGACGCCGCATGATCTTGCCCGACCGGGTCTTCGGCAACTCTGGCACGACCGTGATCTGCCGGGGCTTGGCGATCGGGGAGATCTCCACCGCGACGTGCTCGCGCAACTCCTTGATCAACTGATCGCCGGTGTCGGCGACGTGTTCGAGCAGGATCACGAACGCGACGATGCCCTGCCCGGTGGTCTCGTCGGAGGCACCGACCACGGCGGCCTCGGCGATCGACGGGTGCGATACGAGTGCGGACTCGACCTCGGAGGTGGAGATGCGGTGTCCGGAGACATTCATGACGTCGTCGACGCGGCCGAGCACCCACAACGCACCGTCGTCGTCGTACTTGGCGCCGTCCCCGGCGAAGTACCAGCCCTGCTCGGCGTAGCGGGCCCAGTAGGTGTCCCTGTACCGCTCCATGTCGCCCCAGATCCCGCGGAGCATCGACGGCCAGGGCTGGTCGAGGACGAGGTAGCCGTTGCCGCCGTTGCCCAGGGGGTTCGCCTCGTCGTCGACGATCTTCGCGGAGATGCCGGGCAGCGGCGCCATCGCGGAGCCGGGCTTGGTGGCGGTGACCCCCGGCAGCGGGGAGATCATGATCGCGCCGGTCTCGGTCTGCCACCAGGTGTCCACGATGGGGGCCGAGTTCGCTCCGATGACCTCGCGGTACCAACGCCAGGCCTCCGGGTTGATCGGTTCCCCGACACTGCCGAGCAACCGGATCGAGGACAGGTCGTGGGCGTCGGGGATCTCCCGACCCCACTTCATGAACGTGCGGATGAGGGTGGGCGCGGTGTAGTAGATCGACACGCCGTACTTCTCGATGATCTCGAAGTGGCGGTGCTCGTTCGGGGAGTTGGGCGTGCCCTCGTACACGACCTGGGTGACGCCGTTGGCCAGCGGCCCGTACACGATGTAGGAGTGTCCGGTGACCCAGCCGATGTCGGCGGTGCACCAGTACACGTCCTGGCCGGGCTTGTGGTCGAAGACGTAGTGGTGGGTGTACGCGGCCTGGGTGAGATAGCCGCCGGAGGTGTGGACGATGCCCTTGGGCTTTCCGGTGGTGCCGGACGTGTAGAGGATGAACAGGGGGTGTTCGGCGTCGAACGCCTCGGGGGTGTGTGTCGGGGAGGCCTTCTCGACCGTCTCGTGCCACCACAGGTCCCGGCCGTCGGTCCAGTCGACGTCGATGCCGGTGCGGCGGACGACCAGGACGTGTTCGATGGATTCGGCGCCGGTGACGGCCTCGTCGGCGGCGGTCTTCAGGGGCGCGGGGGCACCGCGGCGCCACTGGCCGTCGACGGTGACCAGCAGTTTCGCTTCGGCGTCGTCGATGCGGGAGCGCAGCGCGGTCGCGGAGAAGCCACCGAAGACCACGGAGTGGGTCAGGCCGAGGCGGGCACAGGCGAGCATCGTGATGATCGCTTCGGGGATCATCGGCATGTAGATGGCGACACGGTCGCCGGCCACGAGGCCCAGCTCGGTGAAGGTGTTGGCGGCCCGGGAGACCTCGGCGAGCAGGTCGTTGTAGGTCAGGGACCGGCTGTCGCCGGGTTCGCCTTCGAATGCGATGGCGACGCGGTCACCGTTGCCGGCTTCGACGTGACGGTCGACGCAGTTGTAGGCGACGTTGAGCCTGCCGCCGACGAACCACTTCGCCACGGGTGCATCGGACCAGTCGAGGACCTCGGTGAACGGTGTGGCCCAGTCGAGTCGCTGCGCCTGGGTGGCCCAGAACGCGAGGCGGTCGGCGTCGGCCGCGGCCTGGAGCTCGGGACCGGCGTTGGCGGTCGCGGCGAACTCCGGGCTCGGGGGGAACACCTGCTGTTCGTGGTCCTGGGCTGCGCTCGTCATGATGCGGGGCCTCTTTCCGGTTGACGCAAACATTCTGGCCCCAGTGAGCGTAGTCACCTGTGACGCGGATCGCACCGTTGCATCGGGCTGCAACCTGGTCACTTGCGCCGAAGGGTCGTTCCGGCGCGACGTGTGGTCGGTGGGTGCGGTGAATGGACCTGCCCGAACCGCTGCATCCCGATGGCCGGTACCGTCGGGCCGTGACCGATCCGCTCCAGCCCCTGCTCGATCTTCCCGGCGTGCGTGCCGCGTCCGACCGCGCGCGCGATGCGATCGCCGAGGTCCACCGCCACCGCACCAACCGGCGTGGCTGGCCGAACACCGCAGCGGAGGCGTCGGTCCGGGCCGCGCGTGCGTCCGCCGCGATCGACGGTGGTTCCACCGAACTACCTCCGCCCGGGGAGACCGGAGACCCGATCCTGTCGGGGGCGTTGCGGGTGGCGCAGGCTCTCGACGGCGATGCGTTGGGGATCCAGGTGTCCACGTGGCAGCGGGCACCGCTGCAGGCACTGGCGCGGCTGCATCTGCTGGCAGCGGCCGATCTGGTCGACGATGCGGAACTCCTCGGGCGTCCCCGGTCGGCACCCGGGGTGGCCGAGCGACTCGACGGGCTCGCGCAGCTCGTCACCGGGGGCACGAAGGCGCCGGCTCCGGTGCTGGCGGCGATCGTGCACGGCGAACTCTGCGCGCTCCGTCCGTTCGGGATCGGTGACGGTGTCGTGGCCCGTGCCGCATCGCGGTTGGTGTGCGTCGCCAGCGGACTGGACACCCACAATCTGGGGGTCCCCGAGGTGACGTGGATGCGTCGCCCGCAGGCGTACCGCGACGGGATCGACGGATTCGCGTCGGGCACCGAGGCGGGGGTCGGAAGCTGGGTGATCCGATGCTGCGATGCGTTGGAGGCGGGAGCGCGGGAGGCGATGTCCATCGCCGAGGCATTCGGCGGTGCATCCTGATCCGCTGACGTTCCTGACTCGCGGAAATTACTGACCCGCACCGAAATACCGCGCCGACTCCCGATCGTCGGTGTATGCTGGACCGGGCAGCAAAAGCGGGTGGCCCCGTCGACCTTCGTCGACGTCACCACCCGCCAGCACGGGGGGCCGCGTTACCATGCGTGCAATAGTGGTTGTGTGTCAACGGCCTCGGCGATGATCCGCGTATCGTAGGTTCGTTCCTCGCAACGGGTGCGAGGCGCTCGCCTCACGAAAACCCGGAACTCGCAAGCCCACAACGCTTTCGCCCTTATAGTGGCATTGGCTCCGCGTGGGTACTCGGTTCCCGTGCTGGGAAGACCGGTCGGGAGATCGAACCTTCTCTTCCGATTCGCTCTTGGCCTTCCGTTCTTCCGTAACTCATTTGTACCCCGTGGATTCGGACTCGGCAAGACCCAGTTCCGGAGTGCGACGGAAGGCACGTGGTCGGGTGATCAGGCCCGTCTGCGACCCACCACGTACATGGTCGCGCCGACGAGTGCCACGGTCGCCGACAGTGCCGCCACGAGGGCGGGCAGCGCCCGTTCCGGTCTCCGGAGACTCCGGGCCAACGGGACGGGGCGCTCGAAAGTCATTACCGGCCAGTCGTTCTCGATTGCGTAGCGCCGTAGCGCCCGATCGGGGTTGACCGCGCGGGCGTGTCCGACGGACCTCAGCATCGGTACGTCGGTGATCGAATCCGAGTACGCGTAACCGAGTGCCAGATCGTAGCCGTGGAGCCGCGCCTGGTCTGCGACCGCCGCGGCCTTCGTCTCTCCGAAGCAGTAGAAGTCGAGTTCGCCCGTGTAGCGGCCGTCGACGATGCGCATCCGGCTCCCCACCCCGCGGGTGGCACCGAGGGCCCGCGCGATCGGTGCGACGATCTCCTCCCCGGACGCCGACACGATGATCACGTCGTGCCCCCGGCTGCGATGATCGGCGATCAGATCCCGCGCCTCCGCGAACACCAGCGGCATGACCACCTCGTCGAGGGTCTCCGCCACGATCGACCGGATCTGCTCGACGTCCCACCCCGCGCACATCCGTGCGATGTGCTCCCGCATCCGGTCGACACGATCGTGGTCCGCTGCCGTCAGCACGTACAGCAGCTGCGCGTAGCTGCTCGTGAGCAGCGTCCGGCGATCCAGCAGACCCTCGTGGAAGAAGGGTCTGCTGAACGCGAGGATGCTCGACCGGGCGATGATCGTCTTGTCCAGGTCGAAGAACGCTGCGATGCGTCCGGAGGTCGCGTCCGTCACGAGCACCACCATAGGGCCGGAAGGCTCGCTCGTATGTGTCGCGGTGCCGCTCGTGTCCCCGGTGTGACCTGTGGCCGTTCGGGGCGGTTTCACGACACGGCACACGCGACGACTACTTGAACTTGCAAACAACCTGCATGTCCGGTGTAGTATCTGTGACGCCTGGATTCATCCAGGTCGTGTTCAGCCCGACCCCCCGGGGCTGAACGCCGACGACCCTCGCCTCCTCCCCCCCCTGGCGAGGGTCGTCCTCTCTTCCGATGTGGATTCCGGGGGTCCGGGGCGCCTGCGCCCGATCCGGTCGCCACCCTCGACGGAGCGCGACATTGTGCCCGAGCGTGTCCGGCACACCGTCGCACGGACACCCCGCGGACCCGAGTTGTCCACAGGCCCCCGATTCATCCACAGGACCCGTCGAAACCCGCCTCCGACCCCATTCGACGATCCGTCGGCAGCGCACCCTGGACGCCATGAACGACATCCTCGCGCTCGTCGGCGACGACGCACTGCTCGACGGACTCCGCCGGGTCGCCGCCGCAGCCGACCGCACACTCGGCGAAACCGCGCCGCCCGTGCCCCGCCGCCGGTGGCTGGACGCACCGGTGATCGTCGTCGACAGCGGCACCGCGGTCGCGTGCGCCGACACCCTGCCCCGTCGCGCCGGCATCGTCCTGGTCTGTGCCGGTGCCGCCGGTCTCGCCGACTGGCAGGCCGCAGCCACGATCGGAGCCGAACACGTCCTCGGACTACCCGACGACGAAGTCGAACTGCTCGCCGTCCTCGCGGCGGCGGCCGAACCCTGGCGCGACACCGGCACGGTCATCGCCGTCGTCGGAGGCGCAGGCGGTGCGGGCGCGTCCACCCTGGCCGCGGCACTCGCGTGGACGGCCGCACTCGACCGCGCCGCCACCGCACTGCTCGTCGATGCCGACCCGTTCGGTGCCGGCCTCGACGTCCTCGCCGGCCTCGAGGAGCGTCCCGGCGTCCGGTGGCCCGGACTGACCGTCGACAGCGGCAGAATCTCCGCCCGCGCGCTCCTCGACGCCGTCCCCCGGTGGACCCCGCGACTCGGTGTCCTCTCCGGTGAGCCCGGGTCCGGAGCACCCGGTGCCCCGGCGCTCGCCGCCGTCCTCGATGCCGCACGCGGAGCCGGTGCCACCGTGGTCTGCGACGTCGGCCGGTCCTTCGGCGAACTCGCCGACACCGCCGTCGACGCCGCCGACCTCACCGTGATCGTCACCCAGGCCCGGGTCGGTGCCGCACTGTCCGCTGTGCGGGCGGCCGGTTGGCTCGTCGACCGCACCACCGAGGCCGGCATCGTGGTGCGCGGCCCCGCACCCGGCGGGCTGCGCTCCGTCGACGTCGCCGACGTCACCGGGCTCCCGTTGCTCGCCGCGATGCGTCCGCAGCCGGGACTTGCGGAATCACTCGAACGCGGCGGACTCCGGTTGCGTCGACGGTCGCCGCTGCTCGCCGCCGCAGCCGCCGTGCTCGACACACTCGGCCACGACCCGGTGGGACGCGCGGCATGACCACCGAAACGTCCTCCGTGGTCGGCGCGGCCCTGCTCGACCGGGTCCGCGACCGGCTCGCCGCCGAACCCGGCGAACCCACGCCCGCGCGTGTCGCGGCGGCGCTGCGCGCCGAGGCCGGCGGTGTGCTCGGAGACTCGGATCTCCTCGCGGCTCTGCGCCACCTGCAGACGGAACTCACCGGTGCGGGCCCCCTCGAGGTGTTGCTCGCCGACCCGGACGTCACCGATGTGCTCGTCACCGCACCCGACCGCGTGTGGGTGGACCGCGGTCACGGTCTCGAACCGACCACCGTGACCTTTCCGGACGAAGCCGCCGTGCGCCGGCTCGCTCAGCGCCTCGCCCTGTTCGCGGGGCGCCGCCTCGACGACGCCCAACTCTGGGTCGACGGTCGCCTGCCCGGCCACGGGCAGTTCGGGGTGCGCCTGCACGCGGTGCTCGCACCGGTCGCGCAGGGCGGCACCTGCCTGTCGCTGCGGGTGCTGCGCCCGGCAACGCAGGGGCTCGAGGCGCTCCGCGACCGCGGAGCCGTGGACCCCGACGCATACCGGCTGCTGCTCCGCACCGTCCGGGCCCGCCTGGCGTTCCTCGTCGTCGGTGGAACGGGTGCCGGCAAGACCACGCTCCTGGCCGCGCTGCTCGGCGCGGTCGACCCCGGCGAACGCATCGTGTGCGTGGAGGACGCCGCCGAACTCGTTCCCGACCATCCCCACGTGGTGCGGCTCGTCGCGCGGGCACCCAACGTCGAAGGCGTCGGGGAGGTCACCGTGCGCGACCTCGTCCGGCAGGCCCTTCGGATGCGGCCCGACCGGATCGTCGTCGGAGAGGTACGCGGCGGCGAGGTCGTCGATCTGCTGACCGCCCTCAACACCGGCCACGACGGGGGAGCCGGCACCGTCCACGCGAACGCACCCGACGAGGTACCGGCGCGGCTCGAGGCATTGGCGGCGCTCGGCGGACTCGACCGCGCAGCCCTGCACAGTCAACTGGTCGCTGCCGTCCAGGTGATCCTGCACGTGCACCGAAACCCCGGTGGCGCAAGGAGGCTCGTCGAGATAGGGCTCGTCGAACGTGATCCGTCGGCGGGAGTGGCCGTCGTCCCCGCATGGACCCTCACCGATGGTCCCGGCCCCGGCGCCGCCCGCCTCGAGGCCCTGCTCCAGCGGCGGGAGAACTCGCGATGACCGCACCGATGCTGTGCCTCGCCGCGGCTGTGCTCATCGCACCCGGATCCGGTGCTGCCGAACGGATCACACGGTCACGGATCGGATCGTCGCGAACCGTCCCGGTCGGTGTCGCGCACCGCGATCCGCAACGCGACACCGTACTTGCGGTGGCAGCGGTGACCGCCGCGGTGTTCCTCGGGGCCGGACCGGCCCTCACGACGGCCGTCCTCGCCGCGACCGTGCTGCTGCGCCGCCGACGGAATCGCCGCGTCACCCGGATCGCCGTCGACCGCCGCATGTTGATGACCGGACTCGAATCGGTCGTCGCCGAACTGCGGGTGGGCGCACATCCCGCGGACGCGTGCGACACGGCCTGTCGGGACACGACCGGACCGGCCTCGGACGCATTCCGGAGCGCCGCGGCGCGCGCACGGCTCGGTGGTTCCGCGTCGGAAGGGTTCCGTGCCGCCGCAGCAGGATCCGACCCCTCGGGAATCGGGGAGAGCCTGACGAGGGTGGCCGATGCGTGGTCGGTGTCCGACGAGCACGGACTCGCACTGGCCGAACTCCTCGACGCCGCCCGCGCGGATCTCGCGGCCCGAATGCGCGTGCGCGCCCGCACCGAGGCGGGGCTCGCCGGTGCCCGCGCGACCGCGACGGTGCTGGCCGCGCTCCCCGGGCTCGGCGTGGTCCTCGGTGAACTCATGGGCGCCGACCCGGTGGACGTGCTCCTCGGTGACGGACCCGGAACGATTCTGCTGGTCCTCGGGACGTGCCTGACCTGTGCGGGTCTGCTCTGGAGCGACCACATCGCGGCGCGGGTGGGCAGGTGATCGTGTCGACGATCGGCCCCGCGGTGCCACTGTGTCTCGCCGCCGCGCTGTGTCTGCTGCCGGAGACTGCGTCGCGACGACTGCGTGTCGCGGTCGACACGGTCGCGACACCCGCGTCGACCGCGTCGATCGATGCGCCCGACCCGCACGCCGTCGCCGCATCGTTCGATCTGTTCGCCGCGTGTCTGCGCGCGGGCATGCCCACGGCGGCCGCGGCCGAGGTGGTCGCCGGTTCGGCGCCGACCGAACTGGCGGCGGCGTTGCGACTCGGCGCCGACCGGCTCAAGCTCGGCGCCGACCCCGCGGACGCGTGGGGTGACGTGGACGACGGCCCGCTCGTCGACTTCGCGCGGGCAGCACGCCGTTCCGCGAGATCCGGTGCGCCCCTGTCGGAGAGCGTCGCAGAACTCGCGGTGCGACGTCGAGCGGAGAACGAGGACCGTGTGGCCGCGGACATCGAACGGGCAGGGGTGCTCGTCAGCGGTCCACTCGGGTTGTGTTTTCTGCCGGCATTCGTATGCCTCGGCATCGTGCCGGTCGTTGTCGGCCTCGCCGGGGACGTCCTCGGAGCGGGGTTGCTGTGAGTCGACACGGACCGTCCGTGTCGACAGGGGAAGGGAGGTGGATCGTGTTCATCGGATTCGGTTCCGGAAAGGTGCCGGCGGAGTTCACGCGTCGCATCGTGGGGAGTGTCGTGGACGACGACGGCATGTCCACTGCCGAGTACGCCATCGGCACGATCGCCGCGGCGGCGTTCGGCGCGGTGTTGTACACCGTCGTCACCGGCGACAGCATCGTGTCGGCATTGACCGGCATCGTCGAGCGCGCACTCAACACCTCGGTGTGATGCGGCGGTTGCGGGACGACGCCGGGGGCGTCACCGTCGAGGCGGCGTTCGCGTCGGCGTCGATCGTGGCGGTACTCGTGTTGTGTCTCGGTGCGGTGCTGAGTGTGTCGCATCAGGTGCGATGCCAGGACGCCGCGAGGGAAGCGGCCCGGCTCGCCGCGCGTGGTGACGGGACCCGGGCGGTCGAGGTGGCCGCCCGGGTCGCACCCAGCGGCGCGAGCATCGAGGTACGGACCGACGGTGACCTGGTCGTTGCGACCGTCACCGTCGACGGGCCGCTGCTGCCGATGGTGACGTTGACCGCCGATGCGGTCGCCGCGGTGGAACCGGAGGTGAACGGTGACGCGGTCGTCGGCGACGCGGGGTGACGACCGGGGTGCTGCGAGCATCGTCGGGTGTGCGGTGATGGCGGCGCTCACGGTGGTGGCCGCGCTCGTCGTCCACGCGGGCAGCGTGGTGGCCACCCGGCACCGGGCGCAGGCGGCCGCGGATCTCGCGGCGCTCGCGGTCGCCGCCGCCCTCGACCGCGGTGCGATGTCGGCGTGCACGCGCGCAGACGCGGTCGCCGGGCGAATGCGGGTGCGGGTGGTGCGCTGCGAGATCCGCGGGTGGGATGCGGTGGTCGAGACCGCGGCACCGACGTCGCCGGTGTTCGGTGGACGCGACGCAACAGCGATCGCGCGGGCCGGTCCCGCGCGCGGATGACGACGGGCTCAGCATCCGCCGATCTCGTCGAGTACCGCCGTCAGCAGCGCGAGCGCACCGGCCTTGTCGAGGGGGGCGTTGCCGTTCCCGCACTTGGGGGACTGCACGCACGACGGACATCCCGTGGCGCAGTCGCACGCGGCGACCGCGTCACGGGTGGCGGTGAGCCACTCGGCGATCCGCTCGAAGCCACGTTCGGCGAACCCGGCACCGCCGGGTTGTCCGTCGTGGACGAACACGGTGGGCAACCCGGTGTCGGCGTGCAGATCGGTGGACACGCCGCCGATGTCGCTGCGATCACACGTGGCGATCAGGGGGAGCAACCCGATCGCCGCGTGTTCGGCGGCGTGCAGCGTGCCGGGCACGCGATCGGGGGTGAGTCCGATGCGGTCGAGCACCGCCGGGTCGACGGTGAGCACGACCGCGCGGGTCGGCAGGGTGTGCTCCGGCATGTCGAGTTCGGTTCGGTCGAGGACCTCCCCCGTGGGCAGCCGCCGTAGATAGGCGACCACCCGGTGGGTCACCTCGACGTACGCATACGCGACCGTGACGGCGCCGTGGTCGCGGCGGTCGTCGACGGAGGTCACCGTGATGTCGGTGATCTCCTGCGCCCACGTCGACCAGTCCGGATCCTCGGCGTGGACGAGGGCGACACCGTCGTCGAGGTGCAGTTCGTCGACGATGAAGCTCTCCCCGCGGTGCAGGTGTACCGCACCCGGATGCACGGTGGCGGGTGCGCGTCCGGCTTCGACGGTGCCGAGCATCCGACCGGTGTCACCCTCGACGATCGCCACCTGGTGCCCGATTCCGCCGCGGATGTCGACATCCGAGTGCGGATGCGTGTCGGGTGCGGCGAACCAGCCGCGGGGGCGATGCCGGACCAGGCCGCGTGCGGCGAGGTCGGCGAGCACGTCACGGGCGTCGAACGCGTCGACCTCGGTGTCGGACAGAGGCACCTCGAGGGTGGCGCACAGCAACTGTGGTCCGAGCACGTACGGGTTGGTCGGGTCGATGACGGCCCCTTCGACGGGTCGGTCGAGCAGCGCACCGGGGTGGTGGACCAGGTATGTGTCGAGCGGGTCGTCGCGGGCGACGAGCACGACCAGGGAGCCCTGGCCGCGTCTGCCGGCGCGTCCGGCCTGCTGGCGGAACGAGGCGACGGTGCCGGGAAATCCGGCGACGACCACGGCGTCGAGTCCGGCGATGTCGACCCCGAGTTCGAGTGCGTTGGTGGTGGCGACGCCGAGCAGTCGCCCGTCGTCGAGGGATTCCTCGAGTGCGCGACGATCCTCGGCGAGGTAGCCGGCGCGGTACGCGGCGACACGCTCCACCAGGTCGGGCGCGGCGTCGGCGAGCAGTTCGCGCGCGCCGAGGGCGGTGAGTTCGGCACCGTGCCGGGACCGTACGAACGCGAGGGTGCGCGCGCCTTCGACGACCAGGTCGGCGAGAATCCGGGCGGCTTCGCTGCCCGCGGACCGGCGTACCGGAGCCCCGTGTTCACCGGTGACATCGCGCAGCAGCGGTGGTTCCCACATCGCGACGGTGCCGGGTCCGCGCGGGGAGCCGTCGACGGTCACCTCGCGGCAGGGGGCGCCGATCAGCCGGGTGGCGGCGACACCGGGTTCGGCGGTGGTGGCCGACGCGAGGACGAAGACGGGATCGGAGCCGTGGTGCGCGGCGACGCGGCGCAGTCGGCGCAGCACCAGGGCGACGTGTGATCCGAACACGCCGCGGTAGGCGTGGCACTCGTCGACGACGACGTACCGGAGTCGGCGGAAGAGCCGCGCCCACCGTTCGTGCCCGGGGAGCAGCGCGCGGTGCAGCATGTCGGGGTTGGTGAACACCCAGCGGGAGTGGCTGCGGGCCCAGCGTCGCAGATCGGTCGATGTGTCCCCGTCGTAGGCGCAGGGATGGACCCCGGCCGGTCCGGACTCGGCGGTGAGTTCCGTGACGGCGCGCAGCTGGTCGGCACCGAGAGCCTTCGTCGGCGACAGGTAGAGGGCGGTCGCCTGCGGATCGGTGGCGAGCGCGGTCAGAACCGGTAGCTGGTAGGCGACGGACTTGCCCGACGCGGTGCCGGTGGACACGACCACGTGCCGACCGGATGCGGCGTGGTCGGCGGCTTCGACCTGGTGTGTCCAGGGGCGTCGCACGCCGGCGGCGCGGAGTGCGTCGACGACACTCGGCGCGGCCCAGTCCGGCCAGTCGGCGTGCCGGGCGGGCCGGGCGGGTCGTTCCCGGCTGTGAGTGAGGGGGTGTTCGTCGTCCGGGGTTCCCGCGAGGACCCGGTCGAGCAGGGCGCGTCCGTAGCCCGGGTGCGGGTCGCCGCCGAGGTGGGGCCGGGACGAGCTGGTCACGGGGACTCCGGGGTCGGTTTCGGTGCGGGCCGTGCCCGCCGCGACGTAACATGGGTGCAACGCGTACCCGTGGGTAATGCTACCGACGGGACTTACAAGATCGGATTTTCGGCACGATTGTGCCGTTCCTACTGTTGCGGCCGTCCGGAACGTGATTGACTGACACCGGTCGCAGCTTCTGTGTTCGGTGACTTGAGAAAGTGCACGCTCGCAGGATCGATGGTTGCGAGCGCGGTGCTTTAGCTCTTCCAGTGGGGGACTCGAGAAGTACAGCGGTCGGAACCGGGACCTGGCGGACCGCTCACCGGCGGTTCGTCGAATCCGGTGTAAGAAAGAGAAGGAAAAGCATGGCACAGGGCACTGTGAAGTGGTTCAACGCGGAGAAGGGCTTCGGCTTCATCGCTCCCGAGGACGGCTCCGCCGACGTGTTCGTTCACTACTCCGAGATCCAGGGCAGCGGCTTCCGCACCCTCGAGGAGAACCAGCGCGTCGAGTTCGAGGTCGGCCAGGGCACGAAGGGCCCCCAGGCCACCGGTGTGCGCGCGCTCTGATTCGAGGCGCTCGACACGAGTACCGGGGACTTCGGACCCCACACACTCCACATCGTCCCCTGTCACTGCCGGTGATGGGGGACGATGTGTATTTCGGGCGGCGTCCACCGGTACGAGGCGCCCGCCCGCACCGGGAACGGTGGGAGGTGGAAACGTGAACCATCCGTCCTTCGCCGGCGTCGACTCCGTCCCTCCGGCGCTGCCCGACATCGGCGGTCTCCTCGCCGCACCGGCCACGGTGGCCCTCACCGCGGACGGCGCGGTACTCACCGTGACGGTCGATGCGCCCTGGCGGGCGTCCGAGATCACTCGTCGACTCGGGGCGCTCGGGGTGACCTCGGTCATCACGACCGAACCGGACGGCCTCCGCGTGCACACCGAGCCGGCGGCATCGCTCGTCGCGCTCGTGGACAGGTGGACCCGTGACGGCACCAAACACGTGCCCGACGACTGGGTTCCGGGTCCCGGGGCGCTTCGGCTGTGGTTCGTCGCGTCCGGACACATGGAGGTGGACGGTGTGCGGTACGTCCTCGGCCTCGACCCAGAATCCCCGGCGACCTTTCCGTCCCTGGCACGCGCCCTGATGCGCGCCGGGATCGCACCCACCCTCGTGAGCCCGCACGACGGGAGACCGGGCCTGTGGGTATCGGGTGCGCGCAGGCTCGGGCATCTCGCCGAGCGTCTCGGTGCACCACCGGACGACCCCGCCGCACGCGCGATCTGGCCACACGAACAGCACCCTGAGCGCCACATGTGACGAGCCGCCGGCTCCGGGTGTGCGACCCTGTGTGTGACCGCGTCGGGGGAACAGGTCGGTATACATGTCTTCGGAAGAGCAGGACATGGCAGCGAACAGGGAAGGTTCGGGCGGCACGGTGGCAGCACGGGAGAAGAGCACGTCGGACGACACGTCGGGCACGCGTCGGCTCGTCATCGTCGAATCCCCGACCAAGGCGAAGAAGATCGCGCCCTACCTCGGACGGAACTACGTCGTCGAGGCATCCGTCGGGCACATCCGGGACCTGCCGCGCGGCGCGGCCGACGTCCCCGCGAAGTACAAGGGCGAGTCGTGGGCGCGCCTCGGTGTCGACGTCGACCACGACTTCGAGCCGCTGTACGTGGTCAGCCCGGACAAGAAGTCGAAGGTCACCGAGCTCAAGTCGCTCCTGAAGGACGCCGACGAGCTGTACCTCGCCACCGACCCCGACCGCGAGGGTGAAGCCATCGCCTGGCACCTCCTGGAAACACTCAAACCGAAGGTGCCGGTGCGCCGGATGGTGTTCCACGAGATCACCGAACCGGCCATCCGGGCGGCCGCGGCGAACACCCGTGACCTCGACAACGACCTGGTCGACGCCCAGGAGACACGCCGCATCCTCGACCGGCTGTACGGCTACGAGGTCAGCCCCGTGCTGTGGAAGAAGGTCATGCCGCGCCTGTCCGCAGGCCGCGTGCAGTCCGTCGCCACCCGCGTCATCGTCCGTCGCGAACGCGAACGCATGGCGTTCCGGTCCGCCGAGTACTGGGACATCGCCGCGACGATGGACGCCGGTGCCGACGCGAGCCCCCGGTCGTTCGGTGCACGTCTGGTGTCCGTCGACGGTGCACGTGTCGCAGCGGGCCGCGATTTCGGTCCCGACGGCAAACTGAAATCCACCGGAGTCGTCGTACTCGACGAGGCGTACGCGCGGAGGCTGGCGGAGGCACTCGCCGGTGCCGACCTGACGGTGTCGTCGGCCGAGAGCAAACCGTACACACGCAAGCCGTACGCGCCGTTCATGACGTCGACGCTGCAGCAGGAGGCGGGCCGCAAGCTGCGGTTCTCGTCGGAGCGCACGATGCGCATCGCGCAACGCCTGTACGAGAACGGCTACATCACATACATGCGTACCGACTCGACGACCCTGTCGGAGTCGGCGATCGCTGCGGCCCGGTCGCAGGCCACCCAGTTGTACGGCGCAGAGTACGTGCACGCCACACCCCGCCAGTACACCCGCAAGGTCAAGAACGCGCAGGAAGCCCACGAGGCGATCCGGCCCGCGGGCGACGTCTTCGCCACTCCGGGCGAGTTGCATTCGCGTCTGGACGCCGACGAGTACAGGCTCTACGAACTGATCTGGCAGCGCACGGTCGCCTCGCAGATGGCGGACGCGCGCGGCACCACCCTGACCATTCGGATCACGGGTACCGCGGGGACGGGCGAGAAGTGCACCTTCTCGTCATCGGGCCGCACGATCACCTTCCCGGGGTTCCTCGAGGCGTACGTGGAGAGCGTCGACGAGGAGGCCGGTGGCCAGTCCGACGACGCCGAATCCCGACTGCCGAACCTGGGTGAGGGGGCCGCGGTCACCGCGACGAAACTCGACCCGGACGGGCACTCCACGAACCCGCCGGCCCGCTACACCGAGGCGAGCCTGATCAAGACCCTCGAAGAACTGGGCATCGGCCGGCCGTCGACGTATGCGTCGATCATCAAGACGATCCTCGATCGCGGCTACGTCTACAAGCGCGGTAGCGCGCTGGTTCCGTCATGGGTGGCGTTCGCCGTCATCGGACTGCTCGAGGCGCATTTCGCGCAGCTCGTCGACTACGACTTCACCGCGGGCATGGAGGACGATCTCGACGAGATCGCCGCCGGCCACGAACAACGCAGCGACTGGTTGTCGCGGTTCTACTTCGGTGGCGACCACGGCGCAGAGGATTCGGTGGCCCGCCAGGGCGGACTCAAGAAGCTCGTCGGAGAGAACCTCGAGGACATCGATGCCCGCGAGATCAACTCCATCCGGTTGTTCGACGACGAGCAGGGCCGGGAGATCCACGTTCGGGTGGGCCGGTTCGGCCCCTACCTGGAGCGCATGGTCGTCGACCCCGACGATCCGGACGGCGATCCGATCTCGCAGCGCGCGAACCTCCCCGACGATCTACCGCCCGACGAACTGACTCTCGAATACGCGGAGAAGCTGTTCTCGACTCCGCAGGAAGGTCGGGTGCTGGGCACCAACCCGGTCACCGGCAATCGCATCGTCGCGCGGGAGGGTCGCTTCGGTCCGTACGTGACGGAGTTGCTGCCCGAACCCGAACCCGAGCCGGAACCCGACGTCACGCCCGTACCGGTGGGCGAGGTCGACGGCGTCAACGGCAGCGCGACGACGGCAACGAAGACCGCCGCGAAGAAGGCGGCGAAGAAGGCTCCGGCGAAGAAGGCCGCGAAGAAGGTGGCCGGCCCGAAGCCGCCGACCGCGTCGCTGCTCAAGTCGATGGACATCGCGACCGTCACCCTCGAGGACGCGCTGAAACTGCTCTCGTTGCCGCGCGTCGTCGGTGTCGACCCCGAGAGCGGCAACGAGATCACCGCTCAGAACGGGCGCTACGGCCCGTACCTGAAGAAGGGAACCGATTCGCGATCGCTGGCGACCGAGGAACAGATGTTCACGGTCACGCTCGACGAGGCGCTGAAGATCTACTCCGAGCCGAAACGACGGGGGCGCCAGGCCGCTGCGACACCGCCCCTGCGGGAACTCGGCGTCGATCCCGTCAGCGAGAAGCAGATGGTGATCAAGGACGGCCGATTCGGTCCGTATGTCACCGACGGCGAGACCAACGCGAGCCTGCGAAAGGGCGACGAAGTCGGCACGATCACCGACGAACGCGCGTCCGAACTGCTCGCGGATCGTCGCGCGCGGGGTCCGGCGAAGAAGACCGCCAAGAAGACGGCGGCGAAGAAGACGGCGGCGAAGAAGACGGCGGCGAAGAAGACGGCGGCGAAGAAGACGGCGGCGAAGAAGACGGCGGCGACGGCCAAGAAGGCCGCCGCGAAGAAGGCCACCGACGAGTAGGAGCGGACGCGCAGGACGGGAGAGAACTCCCGGTGCCTGCATCGAGGTGACGAGCCACCGTGCCGAGTCCGGGTCGTTCCGGACACCCGGATGGGTTGTCCGAGCCCGTCGCTACGCTGGGCCCCATGCCGGGTGTCTTCGATCGTCTCGTCGGTCAGCGTGATGTCGAGGCCGAACTCGTTGCCGCTGCAACCGCCGCGCGCACCGGCGAGCCGGGGTCCGCCATGACACATTCGTGGCTGTTCACGGGTCCTCCCGGGTCCGGGAGATCGATCGCGGCGCTGTGCTTCGCAGCGGCACTCCAGTGCACCGATCCCGACATGCCCGGGTGCGGGAGTTGTCATGCCTGCACCACCACGATGGCCGGAACCCACGGGGACGTGCGCCGCGTCGTTCCCGAGGGGCTGACCATCGTCGTCAAGGAGATCCGCGACATCGTGCAGGTCGCGTCCATGCAGCCCACCACCGGACGGTGGCAGGTGGTCGTGGTCGAGGACGCCGACCGGCTCACCGAGGGAGCCGCGAACGCCCTGCTCAAGTCGGTCGAGGAACCGTCCAAGCGCACGGTGTTCCTGCTGTGCGCACCGTCCGTCGATCCGGAGGACATCTCCGTGACGCTGCGGTCGAGGTGTCGGCACATCGGCCTCGTCACCCCTTCCGTCGACGCGATCGCCCGAGTGCTCCGCACCGTGGACGGCATCGACGAGCGCGCGGCGCGGTGGGCAGCGTCCGTCAGCGGCGGTCATGTGGGGAGGGCTCGCCGATTCGCCACCGACGAGACGGCGCGCGAGAACAGGAAACGCGCGCTCGGGCTGGCCTACGACGTCCTTCGTCCCGCGACGACCTACAGCGGGGTGGATGATCTGGGGACGCGTGCCGAGGCCGAGACCGCGGCCGTCAGTGCCGCCCGCGACGAGCGAGAGCTCGAAGAACTGAAGATCGCGCTGGGCGGTGGTGGAACCGGCAAGGGTGCCGCAGGTGCACTCCGCGGATCCGCGGGGATGCTCAAGGAGCTCGAGAAGACACAGAAGACGCGCCGGACCCGCACACAACGCGACATCATGGACCGCGCCCTCGTCGACCTCGCCGGGCTGTACCGCGATGCATTGGCGTGCTCGTTCGGAGCTTCGACGACGCCGAACCACCCGGACATGGCGGAGCGGGCACTCGATCTGGCGTCGCGTACCCGTCCCGAACGGCTTCTCGACTGCATCGAAGCGATCCTCGAATGCCGCGAGGCACTCGACCGCAACGTCAAGCCGAGGTTCGCGCTCGCGGCGATGGCCGCACGTCTCAGCGGGGCTTTTCGCTGATCACCGTGCCGGTTTGCGTCGAGTGGGGGGGTGTCGGCTAGACTTCGGACGCCGAACGGCACGCTGCCTTAGCTCAGTCGGTAGAGCATTTCACTCGTAATGAAAAGGTCGAGAGTTCGATTCTCTCAGGCAGCTCCAACAGGGAAGGCCTCCACCCGAACAGACGGGTGGGGGCCTTCCCCGTTCCCGGACCCGATGCGATCGGGCACGGCGGATCTACGGTGACCGACCCTCTCCTTCCCTCACGCGCTCTCACGCATCGTCGAAACCGATGGGTGATTCGTGGATGATGGAGGCATGTTGATGGAGATCTTCTCCCTGATCCTGATCGTCGGAGCGTTGATCGTGGTCCTTCCGACCGCGATCCGGGTGTTCCGGAACCGCGACGATCGGTGACGGGTCGAGGGCCGCCCGAACCCCCGACAACGAGTCCTCGACAACTCGGGCGCCGGCGACCATGCTC
Organism: Rhodococcus yananensis; assembly: GCF_020515525.1. GTDB lineage: Bacteria > Actinomycetota > Actinomycetes > Mycobacteriales > Mycobacteriaceae > Rhodococcus > Rhodococcus yananensis. The sequence continues at coordinate 561 of NZ_JAIYEP010000059.1, read as the reverse complement.
GATACATGAGCGAGTCGCTGAAGGCACGTGTGCGGGACAAGATTCTCCGGCAACGTGGTGAGGACGGCGGGCGACCGGTCGCCGACGCGGAAGGCGACGATCCCCGCCTGATGGATATCCGTGCGGATCTGGCGCTTCTCGATCAGGTCGGCGAGGACGACCCCGTCGTACACCGCCTGGCGGAGAAGTACTGGGTGCCCTGAACGCGCAAAACCAGCATTGACCTGGCGATTTGGTGTTCCGGTTCATCCTCGCGTAACTTATTCCAGGTCAGAGCGACACGGACACCGACCCGGACCGCGAGGTACGGGAAAACGAGGTTGGACGAAGGCGCCGGACGGTTTGAACTGACACGATTCCTTCTGGTAAGGTTTCGCGTCGCCCCTGGATTTGATCCGAAGGCGAGTTTGCGCTCGTGATCGGATCGGTCTAGACTGGAACAGTTGCCCCGGAGCGGTTCGAACATGCGGTTCGGAACGTGATGGTGTGTGCGTGTTCTTTGAGAACTCAACAGTGTGCCGATGAATGTCAGTGCCAATATTATTTGGTGCGACCACCCCA
>NZ_JAIYEP010000058.1 GCF_020515525.1 Rhodococcus yananensis | reverse complement strand
GCTCACCGACGGCTACCGCGAGTCCACCGAATCCTGGGCGGACCTGCTGCGGGACTGCCGCCGGAGGGGAATGCGGGCACCGGTGCTCGCAGTCGGCGACGGGGCGTTGGGGTTCTGGAAGGCACTGCGGGAAGTGTTCCCCGAGACGCGGGAACAGCGCTGCTGGTTCCACAAACAATCCAACGTTCTTGCTTCACTCCCGAAGTCGGCGCATCCGGGTGCGTTGGCGGCGATGAAGGAGATCATCGGGGCCGAGGACATCGACAAGGCGCAGTTGGCGATCGCGGCGTTCGAACGTGACTACGGCGCGAAGTATCCGAAGGCGGTCAAGAAGATCGTCGACGACGCCGACGTGCTGCTCGAATACTTCCGGTATCCCGCCGAGCATTGGGTGCATCTACGCACGACGAATCCCATCGAATCGACCTTCGCGACGGTGCGGCTTCGGACCAGAGTGACGAAGGGACCGGGCTCACGAGCAGCAGGCATGGCGATGGCCTACAAGCTGATCGAAGCGGCCCAATCGCGGTGGCGGGCCGTCAACGCTCCGCAGTTGGTGGCGTTGGTGCGGGCGGGCGCGTTGTTCCACAAGGGCAAGCTCCTCGAACGGCCGGTTGACATCACCCCGGAACCCTCGCCCGAGGTCACTCCCGGTTTGTACGGGGTCGGTGCTGTTGATTGCCGTTTACGCAGCTATTGTCCCGAACCCCGAGGTGAGCACGATTTTCCGGTTCCGTAGGCTGTCGAAGCCCTCCGGTAACGTCCCCGACCATGCACACCGGCCCGCAGACCCCCCACGAGCAGCCCCCCGCGGTACCCGGCGTCCTGCCCGCGCCAGCACTGCCGGATCTCGCGCTGGGCACGGCAGCGAAGATCGCCGCGACGGTGGGAGCCTCCCGCGCCGCCGGAACCCGCCGCGCCGAGACGGTCCGTCGGCGTCTCGACACCGGTCGCGCCGAACGGCTCGATCGGCTCTCGACGATTGTGCTGCAGAAGGCGACCGCGTTGCCGGAAACGGAAGGCGAGCGCCCGTGACCGCGTTCCCGAACCTGTTCACACCCCTCGATACCGGATCGGTCACCCTGCGCAACCGGATCGTGATGGGTTCGATGCACACCGGACTCGAGGACCGCGCGTGGCACACCCGCCGCCTCGCCGAGTACTACGCCACCCGAGCCCGCGGCGGTGCGGGACTGATCATCACCGGCGGGCACTCACCGAACCGGCAGGGCCCGCTCCTGCCGTTCGGGGCGCAACTCGTCAACCGGGCCCAGGCGCGCCGGCACCGCATCATCACCCGCGCCGTCCACCGCGCAGGAGCGGCCATCGCACTGCAGATCCTGCATGCCGGGCGTTACGCCTACGTGCCGTGGAGCGTGTCGGCGTCGCGGATCAAGGCACCCATCAACCCGTTCACGCCGCGAGCACTGTCCGGCCCGAACGTCGACTCGACCGTCGACGACTACGTCCACTGCGCCGAACTCGCCCGGTACGCCGGCTACGACGGCGTCGAGATCATGGGCGGTGAAGGGTATCTCGTCAACCAGTTCCTGGCGCCCCGAACCAATCACCGCACCGACGAGTGGGGTGGCACGCCCCGCAACCGTCGTCGATTCGCCGTCGAGATCGCGCGCCGCACGCGGGCGGCGCTCGGCCCCGACTTCCTCATCGTGTTCCGGCTGTCGATGGCCGACCTCGTCGAGGACGGCCAGACCTGGGACGAGATCGTCGTGCTCGCCCGGGAACTCGAAGAGGCCGGGGTGTCGATGCTCAACACCGACATCGGCTGGCACGAATCCCGTGTTCCGACGATCGTGACATCGGTGCCGCGCGCGGCGTTCGTCGAGTTCACCGCGGAACTGAAATCGCACGTGGGTATCCCGGTGTGCGCGTCGAACCGGATCAACGTGCCGGACACCGCCGAAGCGATCCTCACGCGGGGCGACGCCGACCTGGTGTCCATGGCGCGGCCACTGCTCGCCGATCCGGACTGGCCGGTGAAGGCACGGTCGGACCGGGCGGACGAGATCAACACGTGCATCGCCTGCAACCAGGCATGCCTCGACCACGCCTTCGCGAACAAGACCGTGTCGTGCCTGGTCAACCCCAGAGCCGGCCACGAGACCCGCCTCGAGCTGCTCCCCACCCGCCGGGCGCGCAGGGTCGCCGTCGTCGGGGCCGGGCCGGCCGGACTGTCCGCGGCGGTGGGTCTCGCCGAGTGCGGGCACGGTGTCGACCTGTTCGAAGCCGCAGATCGGATCGGCGGCCAGTTCGATCTCGCCCGCAGGATTCCGGGCAAGGAGGAGTTCGCGCAGACCCTGCGCTACTTCACCCGGCGCATCGACACCCTCGGTGTGCACCTGCACCTGGGGACCCGCGCGACCGTGGACGGTCTGATCGACGGCGGATACGACGATGTCGTCCTCGCGACGGGGGTGCGTCCCCGCGTGCCGGAGATCCCCGGCGTCGATCACCCGTCGGTGCTGACCTACGCCGACCTGCTCCGGCAGGCCCGGCCCGTCGGCGACCGGGTGGCCGTCATCGGCGCCGGGGGCATCGGATTCGACGTGTGCGAGTACCTCACCGTTGCGGGTTCGCCGACCCTGCACCTCCGCGAGTGGAAACGCGAGTGGGGCGTGACGGATCCGCGTTCGGATGTGCGGGGTGCGGTCACGGCCGTCGCACCGATTCCCGCGGCGCGCCAGGTGGTGCTGTTGCAGCGCAAGTCGTCCCGCTTCGGTGCGGGTCTCGGCCGGACCACGGGGTGGGTGCACCGAGCGGCGGTCGCGGCCCGAGGCGTCGAACAGATCGGCGGTGTGCGTTACGAGTGCATCGACGACCGGGGACTGACCGTGGTGCACACGGACGGGCGTCGACAACTGATCGAGGTCGACGACATCGTGCTCTGTACCGGTCAGGAATCGGTGCGCGATCTGGAGACGGGACTGCGGGACGCCGGCGTGGGTGTGCACGTCATCGGTGGTGCCGACGTCGCCGCCGAACTCGATGCGAAGCGGGCGATCCGGCAGGGGACCCGGCTCGCTGCCGCTCTCGGGCGGCGGTGACGTCCGGCGCGGCGACGCCGCACGGGCGTTGCGACAATGGTCGACATGAGCGGGGAGCGTGAGGTGGGCACGAACGGTGCGGCGGACACGAACGGGGACGTACGGACGTGGTTCGTGGAACGTTTCGCCGATTACTGGCAGACCGGGGGTGCGTCACGGATCGAGGGCCGGATCGCGGGCTACCTGCTCGTCGACGAGAGCGGCGGTGTCAGCGCCGACGAGTTGGCGCGTGTGCTCGGGGCGAGCCGCGGGTCCGTGTCGACGTACACGCGGCGACTGGTCGCGCGGGGATTCGTGCAGCGGGTGCGGCGACCGGGGGAGCGGACCCACTTCTTCGTGATGGCCGACGACGTGTGGGGTGGCTTCCTCGAGATCGAGGAGGAGTACCTGCGCGGTCAGCGGCAGTTGGCGAGTGAGGCGTTGCAGCGGGTGGATCCGGCGTCGCCGGCGTACACCCGGGTGACCAACATGCACGACTACATGGCGTGGCTGCTCGACAATCGCGCGTTGAGCGCCGAATGGCGCCGCCACAAACAGCAACGCGATGCACACCCCTGACCCGCTCCGGTCGTGCGCACTTCTGGTAGCCGGGACCACCAGAAGTGCGCACGGGTGGGTCAGCGGTCGAGGTTCGCGATCGCCGCGTCGATGAGGGGGACGTACCGTTCGAGCGCCCACGGCACCGTCAACGGGTTGATGATCGACGATCCGGTCACGAACGGCTGCTCCTCGGGGGCGACGAGCGATCCGCGCTCGACGGCCGGGATCTGCTGGTAGACCGGCTGTTCCTCGATCTGTCGACGGTTCTCCGGATCGGAGTAGAACGTGAAGACCAGGTCCGAGTCGGCGAGCAGATGCGCATTCTCGAGTCCGATGACCGACGAGTCGGTGCCCTCGGTCTCCTCGAGGGTGTACACGACCGGGTCGACGGTCAGGCCGAGGCCACGCACCATCGCGACACGCTGCTCGTCGGCGAGGAACACGCCGAGGGTTCCCGGACCGGTGTTGTAGATGTACGAGAACGTCACGTCCGCGTATTCGGGGTGGGCGGCGACGGACTCGGCGAACGTCCGGTCGATGTCGGCGATGAGCCCGAGCGCCTCGTCGTGCTTGCCGAGGGCGGTGCCGATCGTCTCGATCTGCTGCTGCCAGGTGATCGTCCACGGCAGTTCGGGATATGCGACGGTCGGTGCGATGTTGGTGAGCAGGTCGTACTGGTCCTTGGTGATGCCCGACCACGGCGCGAGGATGACGTCGGGCTCGAGCGCTGCGATGGACTCGACGTCGAGTTCGGTGCCGCCGGTGATCTGCGGAGGCAGTTCCTCCCCGCGCTCGGTCAGTGCCTCGTGGATCCACGGCAGGTAGCCGGTGTCGTCGCTGCCCCAGGGGTACTCCTCGATCCCGACGGGGACCGTGCCGAGCGCGATGACGGTCTCGGCCGAGCCCATGCCGAGCGTGACGACCCGTTCGGGCTGCTCGGTGATCTCGGCGGTGCCGAGGGCGTGCTCGATGCTGACCGGTTCGAATCCGCCCGACGAGGCGGCGGTGGTGTCGTCGTCGCTGCTGCCGGAGCACGCTCCGAGCAGCAACGCTCCGGCGAGTGCCGTCGCGACGAGGGCGGGCCGACGCAGTGCGCGGCGCAGGGTGTGATGCATGGATGCCTTTCGACGGATCGGGTGGTGAGCCCGATCGGAGTACCCGGGAAGCGTAGCCTTACCTGGCTGCAAGTTTCAAAGATTCTGAAACTTTCTGCGGGTGGTGACGGCGGACCGGTGAGGCCGCTGCGGACCGGGAGGGTCACCGACGTGCAACACGCTCGTGACGGAAGACAACACCATTGCGAGATTTATGTCACATTTGGTAGTGTTCTGTTACCTACTAGGCCGACGCGCCCGGCGGAACGGGGAGTCCGCAGCGTCGAGCCGAATCGAGCGCACCGCCCGGAGTGGGTACGGCTCGAAGTGGGCCAGGGAGGGAACCGATGAGCGAACATCGCCATGAATCGGGGGACCAGGGGTCGCAGGGACGCATGCTGGCACTGCTCGTGCCGGTCGCGGTCATCGCGGTGGGGGCCGCGGTGGTCGTGTTCACGGGATCGATCGGGTACGCGGTGCTCTTCGGGCTCGTGACAGGCGGCTGCATCGTCGTCGCACACGTGATGATCTCACCGGGGCCGGTCGTCACACCGCGACCCGGCCGGGAGAGCAGAACACATCACCGACGGCATCACGCCGCACTCGAGTTCCGGCGCGGCGTGAAACCCACGGCGTACTGACACGCGAGACCACACCGCGCACGGGCGTCGGGACTGCGGCCGCTAGGCTGCCAATCCATGACGACAGCACCCTGGTCGCTGGCGATCGACTTCGGCACGTCGAACACCGCCGCCGCCGAGAGCGCCCCGGCCGGGCCGGTCCGGGCGTTGCCGCTCAGCCACCAGGGCAATGCGATGCCGTCCGCGGTGTACGTGCGGACGGTGCCCGTCCGCTCCGCCGACGACATCCTCGTCGGCGACGCCGCGCTCAACGCCGCCGACGCCGATCCCGCGGGCTTCGTCCCCGCACCCAAACGGCTCGTCGGGACCGGCGCCGTACCGGTGCGCGGAACCCCGGTCGACCCGACCGACGCGGTGGCAGCCGTCCTCGGCGATGCCTACCGTCGCGCACTGCGCCACCACAACGCGGTTCCACCGGAACGGGTGGTCCTCACCCACCCCGAGGCGTGGCCCCGGGACCTCGTCGCCGTTCTGACCACCGCCGCGGGGCGCGCGGGCATCGACCCGTCGACGGTCACCACCGTCTCCGAACCCCGCGCCGCGGCGCACTTCTACACCCGGGCAGCACCGATGCCGCCCGGTTCGGCGCTCGCCGTGTTCGACTTCGGTGGCGGCACCGTCGACGTCGCGATCCTGCGGGCGACCGACGCGGGCACCTTCGACGTGGTCGCCGCACGCGGCGACAACACCCTCGGCGGCAAGACCTTCGATGCCCTCGTGAGCCGGTGGGCGCTCGACCGGATCGCGGACCGGGATCCGGAGCTCGCCGGACTCGTGCAGGGCACCGATCCCGCCGGGCTCGCGGCCCGTCGCGCGCTCGACGACTCCGCGCGTCGCGCCAAGGAGGTGCTCTCGGGCAACCCGTCGGCGACCGTCACCGTTGCTGCCGGGCACCGGCGCGAGAACCTCCTGCTGACCCGCAGCGAGTTCGACGACCTCGTCGCTCCGAAGATCCTCGAGGCGGCGGCACTCGTGCGGGAGGCCCTGTCGTCGGCGCGGGTGCCGCAGGGTGCCCTGCAGGCGATCTACCTCACCGGCGGCTCGTCCCGCATCCCCCTCGTCCACCAGGCGCTCTCGGAGATCGGGCCCGTCGCCACACTCGACGACCCGAAGACCGTCGTCGCCCGCGGGGCACTCGTCGCCACCGCGCGGCCGGACCCGCGAACCGTGCCGATGGCACCGTCACCGGAGCGGGCCCCGGCACCGCGGGAACCGGCGCGCGGTGCGCGCCGCACCGCGGCAGTCCTGATCGCCGTCGTGGCCTCGATCGTCGCCGCCGTCGGCGTGGCGGTGTGGTGGCCCGACGGTGCATCCCGGACCGCGGCCGCGCCCGGGCCCGCGGAGACACCGGACGTGTTCACGGCCGCGGCGGGTGGGTGGCACACGTGCGCCGACCGCCGGGGTGAGGTGAGCTGCTGGGGTTTCAACACCTCCGGGCAACTCGGTGACGGCACCGTCGACACCCGCTACTCGCCGGTGTCCGTGTCCCTTCCCGCCCCGGCGGTCGCGCTCGGCTCCGGCCGCGAGCACAGCTGCGCGGTGACGGACACGGGAGACACCTACTGCTGGGGGTACAACACGTTCGGGCAGCTCGGCGACGGCACGGACGACCAGCGATCGCAGCCGGTGCGGGTCGTCGATCTACCCACCGGAGTGTCCTCCCTCAGCGCCGGGGAGGACCACACGTGCGCGCTCACCGACGACGGCGGCGGGTACTGCTGGGGACGCAACGACAACGGTCAGGTCGGTGACGAACGATACGACCGGCACGAACGGCCGCAACGCGTCGACCTGCCCACCCTCTCGTCGTTGGCGGCCGGCGGAAACCACACGTGTGCGTCGACCGTCGTCGGCGACGTCTTCTGCTGGGGCGCGAACACCGCCGGTCAACTCGGCCGCGGACACACCAACGACGCCGATGTCGCCGTCCCCGATCCGTTGAAGGTCGAACTCCCGGCGCCCGCGACGTACGTGGTGGCCGGTCGCGAACACACCTGCGCGGTGCTCGAGAGCGGACGGACGTACTGCTGGGGCGGGAACGGGTGGGGTCAGCTCGGCGACGGCACCACCGATTCGTCCGCGGTCCCCGTCGAGAGCGTGCTGACGGGGCGGGCTGTCTCCCTCGCCGCGGGCACCCGGCACACCTGCGCGGTCACCGACGACGGTGTCGCCTCGTGCTGGGGCACCGAGGACCTCGGCCGGAACACGAGCGCGCCCGGACAGCACTCGTCGATCCCCACCGCGGTGGGTCTGCCCGCGGCGGCCGTCACGATCACCGTCGGCACCGCACACACCTGCGCCACCACCGTCGACGCCGAGTTGTTCTGCTGGGGCGAGAACGGCAACGGAGAGCTCGGCAACGAGTCCACGACAGCGAGTGCGACTCCGGTCCGCGTCACCGTGTGAGCCCGCGACACGCCGCGGGCTCACCCGCGCCCCGTGCCGAACGGCGGCGCTACCATCGGGCCGTGAGCGATACGTCGAGTGGCCCCGCCGTGCTGAAGGTCCTCGTGTACAGCGACGACGCCACCGTCCGGGAGCGTGTGCGCACCGCGCTCGGCACGAATCTGCATCCCGATCTGCCGCCGCTCGAGTACCTGGACGTCGCCACCGGTGCGGTCGTTCTCGCCCACCTCGACGCCGGAGGGATCGATCTGGTCGTCCTCGACGGGGAGGCGGCACCGACCGGCGGCCTCGGTCTGGCCAAGCAACTCTCGGACGAGATCGACCCGTGTCCACCCGTCGTGGTGCTCATCGGCCGTCCCGACGACAGGTGGCTGGCCACCTGGTCGCGCGCCGACCTGGTCGTCGCGCACCCGATCGATCCCATGCGTCTGGCGACGGGTGTCCTCGACCTGTTGCGCCACGAGCGATCCCGCTGACACGACGCGCTTGCGCGGCCGGGCCCGCAGGGCCGCCGCGACGCACGACCCTACTCCGGTGACACCGGTCGTCGAGGGTGACACGCCCGCCCGGACAGGCCTTCCGAATCCGGGACGAGTCGGGCACCGACGGCACTAGGGTGGGTGCCGTGGGTCACCCTTCACCCGATGCCCGGTGACACGCAGCGGGGCACGCACATCGAACCGGAGGTGCCGATGAACGCATTCGTCCCCATCCTGGTGCTCGGAGCGATCGCCGTCGCGTTCGCCGTGTTCTCCGTCGTCGTCGCGAGCATCGCCGGTCCCCGCCGGTACAACCGCGCGAAACTCGAAGCGTACGAGTGCGGCATCGACCCCACCCCGCAGCCGACCGGTGGCGGGAGATTCCCGGTGAAGTACTACCTCACGGCGATGCTGTTCATCGTCTTCGACATCGAGATCGTGTTCCTGTACCCGTGGGCGATCCACTTCGACGCGCTCGGAGTCTTCGGGTTCGCCGCGATGGCACTGTTCATGTTCAACGTCTTCGTCGCCTACGCCTACGAGTGGCGGCGGGGCGGACTGACCTGGGACTGAGGTCCCGGATGCGGCGGAATCGGAAGAGCATGCGCCGGAAAAGGATCCACACAACGAGCGGACGTGGTAGGAGTCGGACATGGGTCTCGAGGAGAAGGTCCCGAGCGGGTTTCTGCTCAGCACGGTCGAAGCACTCGCCGGCTTCGCCCGCAAGGGCTCGTTGTGGCCGGCGTCCTTCGGTCTGGCGTGCTGCGCCATCGAGATGATGTCGACCGCCGGCGGTCGATTCGACATCGCCCGGTTCGGGATGGAGGCGTTCCGCGCCTCCCCGCGGCAGGCCGACGTGATGATCGTCGCCGGCCGCGTCAGCCAGAAGATGGCCCCCGCACTGCGGCAGGTGTACGACCAGATGGTCGAACCCAAGTGGGTGCTCGCGATGGGCGTGTGCGCCTCGTCGGGCGGGATGTTCAACAACTACGCGATCGTCCAGGGCGTCGACCACGTCGTCCCCGTCGACATCTACCTACCGGGGTGTCCGCCGCGGCCGGAGATGCTGCTGGGGGCGATCCTCGCGCTCCACACGAAGATTCAGCAGATGCCCCTCGGAGCCAACCGGGCCGAGGCGGTACGCGCCGCGGAGGAGGCCGCGCTCGCGGCGCGACCGCTCATCCAACTCGAGGTGCCGCGACGATGACCGGCGAACACATCTCCGACCCCCAGTCGCCACCCGAGACGATCGCGGTGCGCACCGGCATGTTCGGGGTGCACGACTCCGGCGACACCTCCGGATACGGGCGGCTCGTACGGAGGATCGAGTTGCCCGGCAGCAGCCCCCGGCCCTTCGGTGGCGACCTCGACGGGATCGCGGATGCGCTCGAGGTCGCGCTGGTGCGCCGGCGCGCCGACACCGGTGTCGAATTCGCCGACGCGGTCGAGAAGTTCGTCGTGCACCACGGTGAGTTGTCGGTGCACGTACATCGCGGTCATCTGCCACTCGTCGCGGGTGCGTTGCGCGACGAACCCGACCTGCGGTTCGAACTGTGCCTCGGCGTCAGTGGCGTGCACTTCCCGGAACAGGGTGGGCGCGAACTGCACGCGGTGTACCCGTTGATGTCCATCACGCACAATCGCCGCGTTCTCGTCGAGACCACCGCGCCCGACACCGATCCGCACGTTCCGTCGCTGTACACGATCTACCCCACCGTCGACTGGCACGAACGTGAGACCTACGACTTCTTCGGTCTGATCTTCGACGGGCACCCCGCGCTGACACGCATCGAGATGCCCGACGACTGGACCGGCCACCCCCAGCGCAAGGACTACCCGCTCGGCGGAATCCCCGTCGAATACAAGGGCGCACAGGTCCCGCCACCCGACGAGCGGAGGTCCTACAGTTGACGAACGACACCGCGACGGGCGCCGCCGGGCACGGCTCGGCCGCGACCGTCCACACCGCCGTCGGGCAGGACTGGGACGCCATCGTCGATGCCGCCCACACCGTCGGCGAGGACCACCTCGTCGTGAACATGGGGCCGCAACACCCGTCGACCCACGGCGTGCTCCGGCTCATCCTCGAGATCGACGGCGAGACCGTCACCGAGGCCCGGTGCGGAATCGGCTATCTGCACACCGGAATCGAGAAGAACCTCGAGTACCGCACATGGGTCCAGGGGGTCACGTTCGTGACCCGCATGGACTACCTGTCCCCGTTCTTCAACGAGACCGCCTACTGCCTCGGCGTCGAACGTCTGCTCGGCGTCACGGACGCGGTCCCCGAACGCGCTTCGGTGATCCGCGTGCTGCTCATGGAACTCAACCGCATCTCCTCGCATCTGGTGGCCCTCGCGACCGGCGGGATGGAACTGGGCGCGACCACCCCGATGCTCTTCGGGTTCCGCGAACGCGAACTCGTCCTCGACGTGTTCGAGAAGATCACCGGACTGCGGATGAACCACGCGTTCATCCGCCCGGGGGGACTCGTCCAGGACCTCCCCGACGACGCCGTCCCCGCGATCCGCGAACTGTTGGCGATCCTGCCCGGACGCATCCGAGACATCGAACTGCTCCTCGACGACAACCCGATCTGGAAATCACGCACCGAAGGCATCGGTTACCTCGACCTCGCCGGATGCATGGCGCTGGGAGTGACCGGACCGATCCTGCGATCGACCGGACTACCACACGACCTGCGGCGCGCCCAACCCTACTGCGGTTACGAGAACTACGAGTTCGACGTCGTCACCGACACCGGTGCCGACTGCTACGGGCGGTATCTCATCCGGGTCGGTGAGATGAAGGAGTCGCTCAAGATCGTCGAACAGTGCCTCGACCGGCTCACCCCGGGGCCGGTCATGATCGCGGACCGGAAGATCGCCTGGCCCGCGCAGCTGGCCCTCGGACCCGACGGACTCGGCAACTCCCTCGACCACATCCGCCGGATCATGGGGACCTCGATGGAGGACCTCATCCACCACTTCAAGATCGTCACCGAGGGATTCCGTGTCCCGCCCGGACAGACGTACGTCGCGGTCGAATCACCGCGCGGGGAACTGGGTGTGCACATGGTCAGCGACGGCGGTACCCGCCCCTACCGCGTGCACTACCGTGACCCGTCGTTCACCAACCTGCAGGCCGTCGCCGCGATGTGCGAGGGCGGCATGGTCTCCGACGTCATCGCGGCGGTCGCGAGCATCGACCCGGTCATGGGGGGAGTGGACCGATGAGCACAGGGATACCGACAGGCGCAGGGACACCGACAGGCGCAGGGACACCGACAGGCGCAGGGACACCGACGGACACGGGCGCGCCGGGCGTATCCGGCGGGGGCGCGGAACAGGTCCTCGTGCCGCTCGGACCGCGTCCGGAGGAGAGCACCTGCCTCGTGCGACCCGGTGCTCCCCGCAGCTATCCGGACGACGTGCGCGCCCGACTCGACGCCGATGCCACCGAGATCCTGGCTCGCTACCCGCACCGCCGATCCGCGCTGCTACCGCTGCTGCACCTCGTCCAGTCCGAGGACGGCTACATCACCCCCGCCGGAATCGAGTTCTGCGCCCGGCACGTCGAGACGACCGGCGCGGATGTCGCCGCGGTCGCAACCTTCTACACCATGTATCGGCGCAGCCCCACCGGCACCCACCACGTCGGGGTGTGCACCAACGCACTGTGCGCCACCCTCGGCGGCGACGAGATCCACGCGGCACTGTGCGCGCATCTCGGTCTCGACCCGGGCGAGCACCCCGTCGGCGAACACACCGGGGACGAGCTCGGCGCCGGCGACACCACCACCGACGGCGCGATCACCCTCGAACGCATCGAATGCAACGCCGCCTGCGACTTCGCACCGGTGATGACCGTCGACTGGGAGCTCTTCGACGACCGCACCGTCGACAACGCCCTCGCGCTCGTCGACGATCTGCGCGCGGGCCGTCCCGTCACACCGACCCGCGGCGCGCCGCTGCGCGGCTTCCGCGACGCGGCACGCCTTCTCGCCGGCTTCCCCGACGACCGACCCGGCGCCCTCGAATCCGGCGGCGGTGCCGGCGCCGCGTCGCTGGTCGGCCTGCACCTGGCCCGGCAACGGGGCATGTGCGCGCCGGCCGCTCCGGTGTCGCACGAGAACCCACCCGAAACGTCGTCGCGCACGGGTACCGGGCTGACCCCGGTACTGAGCGCGCACTGGGACGAACCGGACTCCTGGACGATCGACGCGTACCGCCGGCACGGCGGGTACGAAGCGCTTCCGATCGCGTTGCGTACCGACCCCGACGAACTCATCGACCTCGTCAAACATTCGGGTCTGCGCGGCCGCGGCGGCGCCGGGTTCTCCACCGGCACCAAATGGTCGTTCATCCCGCAGGGGGACGACAGACCCCACTACCTCGTCGTCAACGCCGACGAATCGGAACCGGGGACGTGCAAGGACATCCCGTTGATGTTCGCGACCCCGCACACACTCGTCGAGGGCGTGATCGTCGCGGCCCGCGCGATCCGCGCGAACCACGCGTTCATCTACCTGCGCGGCGAGGTGGTTCCGGTGCTGCGCAGGCTGCAGGCCGCCGTCGCCGAGGCGTACACCGCCGGCTACCTCGGCACCGACATCCTCGGCTCCGGATACGACCTCGACCTCGTGGTCCACGCCGGTGCGGGCGCCTACATCTGCGGCGAGGAGACCGCACTCCTCGATTCGCTCGAAGGACGCCGCGGCCAGCCACGGCTGCGTCCCCCGTTCCCCGCCGTCGCCGGGCTGTACGCGTGCCCGACCGTGGTCAACAACGTCGAGTCGATCGCGAGCGTCCCCCCGATCGTCCGCAACGGCGTCGAGTGGTACCGGACGATGGGCACCGAGAAATCGCCCGGTTTCGCGCTGTTCTCCCTGTCCGGGCACGTGCGCCGTCCCGGGCAGTACGAGGCGCCGCTCGGCATCACCCTGCGTGAACTGCTCGACCTCGCCGGCGGAGTGAGGCCCGGCCATCGACTCAAGTTCTGGACACCGGGCGGGTCGTCCACACCGATCTTCACCGGCGAACACCTCGACGTGCCCCTCGACTACGAACACGTCGGGCAGGCCGGATCGATGCTCGGTACCCGCGCCCTGCAGATCTTCGACGACACCGTCTGCGTCGTCCGCACCGTCCTGCGGTGGACACAGTTCTACGCACACGAATCGTGCGGAAAGTGCACCCCGTGCCGGGAGGGCACCTACTGGCTCGAACAGATCCTGCACCGCCTCGAGGCCGGACACGGCACCGACGCCGACCTCGACAAACTCCTCGACATCTCCGACAACATCCTCGGTCGCGCGTTCTGCGCCCTCGGCGACGGCGCCACCAGCCCCATCACGTCGTCCATCGCGTACTTCCGCGACGAGTTCGTCGCGCATCTCGAACACCGCGGATGCCCGTTCGATCACCACCTGGCCACACGCGCCGCGGGGACGGAGGAACTCCGATGACCACCGCATCCGATGCCGGACGCAGCGAGTCGGTACCCGCCGACCTCGTCACCGTCACCATCGACGACACCGAGATCGCCGTGCCGAAGGGAACACTGGTGATCCGCGCCGCCGAACTCGTCGGCATCCGCATCCCCCGGTTCTGCGACCACCCGCTCCTCGACCCCGTCGGGGCGTGCCGCCAGTGCCTCGTCGACGTCGAGGGGCAACGCAAACCGCTCGCCTCGTGCACCACCGTCGTCACCGACGGGATGGTGGTGCGCACCCAGTACACCTCTCCCGTTGCCGACAAGGCGCAACAGGGCGTGATGGAACTGCTGCTGATCAACCACCCGCTGGACTGCCCGGTCTGCGACAAGGGCGGCGAATGCCCCCTGCAGAACCAGGCGATGACCAACGGACGCGCGCAGACCCGCTTCGACGACGTCAAACGGACCTATCCGAAACCGATCGCGATCTCCTCGCAGGTGCTCCTCGACCGGGAACGGTGTGTGCTGTGCGCGCGCTGCACCCGGTTCGCCGACCAGATCGCCGGCGACCGGTTCATCGACATGCTCGACCGCGGCGCCCTCCAACAGGTCGGCATCTACACCGAGGAACCCTTCGACTCCTACTTCTCCGGCAACACCGTGCAGGTGTGCCCGGTGGGTGCCCTGACCGGCACCGCCTACCGGTTCCGGGCCCGGCCGTTCGACCTGGTGTCGACCCCCGGCGTGTGCGAACACTGCGCCGGCGGCTGTGCGTTGCGCACCGACCACCGGCGCGGCACGGTGCTCCGCCGCCTCGCCGGCGACGACCCCGAGGTCAACGAGGAATGGAACTGCGACAAGGGGCGCTGGGCGTTCACCTACGCCACCGAACCGGACCGGCTGACCGTCCCGATGGTCCGCGACGCCGCCGGCGCGTTGCAACCGGCGTCCTGGCCGGCCGCGCTCGCGGTGGCCGCGCGGGGGCTCGCGTCCGCACCCGGTGGTGCGGCAGTGCTCCCCGGAGGCCGGCTCACCGTCGAGGACGCCTACGCCTACGCCAAATTCGCGCGGATCGCACTGGGTACCCACGACATCGACTTCCGCGTCCGCGCGCACAGCGAGGAAGAGACCGACTTCCTCACCTCCCGGATCGCCGGGGTCCGCATGACCGTCACCTATGCGGACCTCGAGACAGCACCCGCCGTGTTGCTCGCCGGACTCGAACCCGAGGACGAAGCCGCCGCAGTGTTCCTGCGGTTGCGCAAGGCGGTACGCGCCGGGACCCGGGTGTACGCGCTGGGCACGCACGCGAGTCGCGGCCTGAGGAAACTGTCCGGCACCGTCCTGCAGTGCGTACCCGGCGACGAGGCGCGCCTGCTCGACGACATCCGCGGCTCCCGGAACCCACTGCTCGACGCGGCACTGCTGCGTGAACCCGGCGCGGTGATCCTGGTGGGGGAGCGTCTCGCCACGACACCCGGCGCGCCGACCGCCGTCGCGGCCCTGGCCACCGACACCGGTGCGCGGCTCGCGTGGGTCCCCCGCCGGGCCGGGGACCGCGGTGCCCTCGAAGCGGGTGCGCTGCCCACCCTGCTCCCCGGGGGCCGCGCCGTCGCCGACCCGCACGCCCGTCGGGACGTCGAACGACTGTGGTACGGACATGATGCCGGTGTCGCACTGCCGAGCGCGCCCGGACGCGACACCGCCGGGATCCTCGCCGCTGCGGCCGCCGGCGATCTCGGCGCGCTCGTCGTCGGCGGCGTCCAACCCACCGACCTGCCCGATCCCGATGCGGTCCGCGCAGCACTCGACGCCGCCGGATTCGTCGTGAGCCTCGAGATCCGTCACAGCGAGGTCACCGACCGCGCCGACGTGGTGCTGCCGGTCGCCGCCGTCGCCGAGAAGGCAGGAACGTTCGTGGACTGGGAGGGCCGCGACCGCCCCTTCCCCGCCGCGCTCCCCGACACCGGGAACCTGCCGGACCTGCGGGTCCTCGACGCGCTCGCCACCGAGATGGGTGTGCACCTGGGGCTGCCCGACCTGGCGGCCGCCCGCACCGAACTCGCGGTGCTCGGCGCGGGGCGCGCCACACCCCCCGACTTCCGCGGGGTCGCCGCCGGATCGGCCCGGACCCCGGTCCTGGGGGAGGCGGTGCTCTCCACCTGGCACCAGCTCCTCGACTCCGGACGGATGCAGGACGGCGAACCCCACCTGGCGGGCACCGCCCGCGCCCCGGTCGCTCGGATGTCCGCTGCCACCGCCGAGGAGATCGGCGTCGGCGACGGAGACCCGGTCACCGTCGCCACCGATCGCGGTGCCCTGACCCTGCCGTTGGTGCTCGACGACCTGCCCGCACGGGTGATCTGGGTACCGGCGACCGCACCCGGCGCCGGGATCCACGAGAGGCTCGCGGCCGATGCGGGCGATCTCGTGCGGATCCGTCCCGCCTTCACGGACGGGCAGGTGCCGCGATGACGGACCTGTCGCTGTTCGGCGTCGACCCGTGGTGGCTGGTCGTCGCGAAGTCACTGGTGATCTTCGCGTTCCTGGTCCTGACCACCCTCGTGTTGATCCTCGCCGAACGGAAGATCATGGCGCGGATGCAGATGCGGATCGGCCCGAATCGGGTCGGCCCGAAGGGCCTGCTGCAGACCGTCGCCGACGGCATCAAACTCGGGCTCAAGGAAGGCATCACGCCCACCGGGGTCGACCGGCCGGTCTACCTGCTCGCCCCGATCCTCGCGACCGTCCCCGCATTCATGGCGTTCGCGGTCATCCCGTTCGGGCCGGTCGTGTCGGTGTTCGGTCAGCACACCCCGTTGCAACTGACCGATCTGCCGGTCGCGGTCCTGTACATCCTCGCGGTCACGTCGGTGGGTGTGTACGGGATCGTGCTGGCCGGATGGGCGTCGGGTTCGACGTACCCGCTGCTCGGCGGCATCCGCTCGTCCGCACAGGTGATCTCGTACGAGATCTCGATGGGCCTCGTGTTCGCGGCGGTGTTCCTGCAGGCCGGCACCATGTCGACCTCCGGGATCGTCGATGCCCAGAGCGGACTGTGGTACGTGGTGCTGCTGCTTCCGTCGTTCCTGATCTACGCGGTGTCGATGGTGGGGGAGACCAACCGCGCACCGTTCGACCTACCCGAGGCCGAAGGTGAACTCGTCGGCGGATTCCACACCGAATACTCGTCGTTGCGGTTCGCGATGTTCATGCTCGCCGAATACATCAACATGGTCACCGTGTCGTCGCTGCTCACCACGCTCTTCCTCGGTGGCTGGCGGGCGCCGTGGCCGCTGAGCCTGTGGGACGGCGCGAACACCGGATGGTGGCCGGTGCTGTGGTTCGTCGTCAAGGTGTGGGCGGTGCTGTTCGTGTTCGTGTGGCTGCGTAGCACTCTGCCCCGGCTGCGCTACGACCAGTTCATGGCACTCGGCTGGAAGATCCTCATTCCCGTCTCGGTGGTGTGGGTGATGATCGTCGCGTCGATACGACTGCTCCACACCGAAGGGGCGCTGCCCGAGACCGCGACCCTGATCGTCGTCGGCCTGGTGGTCACGGTGACGCTCTTCGGGTACCTGCGTGCGCGGTCGTCGCGTCGTGCCACCGCCGACCGCGGCACGCCACCGCGAACCCCGCCGGACGAACCCGGCGGATTCCCGGTGCCACCCATGCCCGTCCCCGCCGCACGCGCGACACACAAGGAGGTCGGCGATGGCTGAATTCCTGGGTCCCCTCGCAGGTTTCGGAGTGACCCTGTCCACGGTGTTCAAGAAGCCGAACACCGAGTTCTACCCCGAGGTCAAGACGCCGGTGGCGCCGCGCTACCACGGCCGACACCAACTCAACCGCTACGCAGACGGACTCGAGAAGTGCATCGGCTGCGAACTGTGCGCGTGGGCCTGCCCCGCCGACGCCATCCACGTCGAGGGTGCCGACAACACCGACGACGAACGGTACTCACCCGGCGAACGCTACGGCCGCGTCTATCAGATCAACTACCTGCGATGCATCGGGTGCGGACTGTGCATCGAAGCCTGCCCCACCCGCGCCCTGACGATGACCGACGACTACGAGATGGTCGACGACAACCGCCGCGACCTGATCTACGAGAAGGACCGGCTCCTCGCCCCACTGCAACCGGGCATGACGGCACCGCCGCACCCGATGGCGCCCGGAGCCACCGACGACGACTACTACCGCGGCACCGTACCGGACACCGCCGCGGAGGCACCGTGACCGGCGGCGCGGCGACCGTGCTCGCCGCCGCGACCACATCGACCGGTGAGGCCGTGCAGTTCTGGATCCTCGGCACGGTTGCCGTCGTCGGCGCGCTCGGGGTCGTGCTCGCCGCGAGAGCGGTGTACTCGGCGCTGTTCCTGGCGATGACGATGATCGTGCTCGCCGTGTTCTACATCGCCCAGGACGCCCTGTTCCTCGGCGTGGTGCAGGTCGTCGTGTACACCGGCGCCGTGATGATGCTGTTCCTGTTCGTGCTCATGCTCGTCGGCATCGACTCGTCCGATTCGCTCGTCGAGACGATCCGCGGGCAACGGGTCCTCGCGGTCGGTGTCGGACTGGGCTTCGGTGCGCTGCTCGTCGGCGGCATCGGCAACGCCACCACCGTCGCGTTCGTCGGACTGGATGCGGCGAACGCGGGCGGCAACGTCGAGGGCATCGCCGAACTGCTGTTCATCGACTACGTGTGGGCCTTCGAAGCCACCGGCGCCCTGCTCATCACCGCGACCGTCGGCGCGATGGTCCTCGCTCACCGCGAACGCCTGCGGCCACGACCCACGCAGCGGGAACTGTCGCAGCAGCGCTTCCGTGAGGGTGGCCGGGCCACTCCGCTGCCCGCCCCCGGGGTGTACGCGCGACACAACGCCGCCGACGTCCCCGCCCGCCTTCCCGACGGCTCCCTCGCCGAGCAGTCCGTCGGTCCCCTGCTGCAACGCATCGGACGTAACTGGACGCACTCGGAACTGGGGGTGCCCGCGCCGCCCGGGGACGAGGACGCCACCGGCTCCGCCTCCGGCGCCGCCACGGAGGGTGGGACGCGGTGAACCCGGAGAACTACCTCTACCTGTCGGCATTGCTCTTCACGATCGGCGCGGCCGGAGTGCTGTTGCGGCGCAACGCCATCGTCGTGTTCATGTGCATCGAACTGATGCTCAACGCCGCCAACCTGGCGTTCGTGACGTTCGCGCGTATACACGGCAACCTCCACGGACAGGTATTCGCGTTCTTCACGATGGTCGTCGCCGCCGCCGAGGTGGTGGTGGGCCTCGCGATCATCGTCACCATCTTCCGGACGAGACGGTCGGCCTCCGTCGACGACGTCCGTCTCCTCGACCACTGACCGCTTTCCCGGACCGACAGGTGATGCGTGTGGCAGCCCCCGAACACCGCGACAACAGCGGGAGAGGACCAGCGACATGAGTTCGTCGATCACCACGATCATCTGGCTGATACCCGCCGTGCCGCTGGCCGGTGCCGCCGTGCTGCTGCTCATCGGCCGACACGGCGACCGCTGGGGGCACCTGCTGGGATCCGCCACGGCGCTCGCCTCGTTCGTGCTCGGTCTCGTCGCATTCGTCGACATGCTGGCAGCCCCCACCGCCGAGAGGACCGTGCAGCGCGCGCTGTACGCGTGGGTGCCCGTCGACGGGCTGCACGTCGACCTGGCCCTGCGTCTCGACCAACTGTCCGTGTGCTTCGTGCTGCTCATCACCGGTGTCGGATCCCTCATCCACATCTACTCGGTGGGATACATGGCGCACGACCGCGACCGGCGCAGGTTCTTCGCGTACCTGAACCTGTTCCTCGCCGCGATGCTCGTGCTCGTCCTCGCCGACGACTTCCTCGTCCTGTACCTCGGCTGGGAAGGTGTCGGGCTCGCGTCCTACCTGCTCATCGGGTTCTGGCAGCACAAGCCGACCGCGGCGACCGCCGCGAAGAAGGCGTTCGTCGTCAACCGGGTCGGCGACATGGGTCTGCTCATCGCCCTGATGATCCTCTTCGCCACCTTCGGGACACTCTCCTACGACGGGGTGTTCGCCGCCGTACCCGCCGCCGACGAAGGGGTGCTCACCGCCGTCGGGCTCGCCCTGCTCGTCGCTGCCTGCGCGAAATCGGCGCAGCTGCCGCTGCAGTCGTGGCTCAGCGACGCCATGGAGGGCCCCACCCCGGTGTCGGCGCTCATCCACGCCGCGACGATGGTCACCGCCGGTGTCTACCTCGTCGTCCGCGCCCACGCGATCTTCGAGGCCGCACCCGCCGCGCGGACCGCGGTGATCGTCGTCGGCACCGCCACCCTGCTGTTCGGCGCGATCATCGGCTGCGCGAAGGACGACATCAAGAAGGCTCTCGCGGCGTCGACCATGAGCCAGATCGGCTACATGGTGCTGGCCGCCGGGCTCGGCCCCGCCGGATACGCGTTCGCGATCCTGCACCTGCTCACCCACGGCTTCTTCAAGGCCGGACTGTTCCTCGGGGCCGGATCGGTCATGCACGGCATGAACGACGAGACCGACATGCGACGCTACGGCGGGTTGCGCACACTGATGCCCGTCACCTTCATCACGTTCGGGCTCGGCTATCTCGCGATCATCGGGGTGCCGCCGTTCGCCGGATTCTTCTCCAAGGACAAGATCATCGAGGTGGCGTTCGCCGCCGGCGGCACCGAAGGAGTGATCCTCGGCGCCGCCGCCCTGCTCGGCGCCGCACTCACCGCGTTCTACATGACCCGGGTGATGCTCATGACGTTCTTCGGGGAGCGCCGCTGGAACCCGGGCACCGACCCGCACGAATCCCCGTCGGTGATGACCTGGCCCATGATCGTGCTCGCCGTCGGCTCCGTCGCCTCCGGCGGACTGCTTGTCCTCGGCGGATCCCTGCAGACGTGGCTCGAACCCGTCGTCGGCACCGCCCACCACGACGGCGGACCACCGGTATGGCTCGTCACGACGCTCGCGCTCGCCGCCGTCGCCTGCGGTGTCGCCGTCGCCTACCGGCAGTACGCGACGCGACCGATCCCCGAAACCGCGCCCGCCGACGTGTCGGCGCTGACCGTCGCCGCCCGCCGCGACCTCTACGGTGACACCGCGAACGAAGCGGTGTTCATGCACCCCGGACGCGGCATGGTCGGCGCCGCGGTGGCGATCGAACGCGACGGGATCGACGGGGGCATCACCCTGACGGCCCGCGCCGTCGCGCTCGGTGCCACGCTGCTCCGCAGACTGCAGACAGGATTCGTCCGCTCGTATGCACTGGTCATGTTCGCCGGCGCCGCGATCGTCCTCGCGGCCCTGATGTTCGTGTGGGTCTGAAGGGGGTGGGCCGGCTGTGAACGACTTTCCGTGGCTGACGATCCTGTGGGTTCTGCCGCTCGTCGGCGCACTCGTGACCTGGGCGCTGCCGCCGCGCATGCGCGACGCCGCCAAGGTGCTCGCGCTCGTGTTCGCGGTGGCCACCCTCGTCGTGAGCATCGCCGTCGCCGTGCGCTTCGATCCCGGCGGCGCGCAATTCCAGTTCGTCGAATCCCACACCTGGATCCCCGCGTTCGGCGCCGGGTACCGGCTCGGCGTCGACGGCATCGCGCTGGTGCTGGTGCTGCTCACCACGGTTCTGGTGCCGTTGCTGTTCGTCGCGGGCTGGCACGACACGCGCACCGCATCGGGCGGTGCCCGCGTCACCCACACCTACGCGGCGCTGATCCTCCTCGTCGAGGCGATGGTGCTCGTCTCGTTCGTCTCCCTGGACATCCTGCTGTTCTATGTGTTCTTCGAGGCGATGCTCATACCGATGTACTTCCTCATCGGAGGCTTCGGCAGCCGCGGCAGCGATCCCGCCGCACGCTCGCGTGCCGCCGTGAAGTTCCTCGTCTACAACCTCTTCGGCGGGTTGCTCATGCTCGCCGCGGTCATCGGACTGTACGTGATCACCGCCCGCTCCGGGCTGGGCGAATCCGATACGGTCGGCACCTTCGACTTCCGGCTCGTCGTCGAGGCCGTCGCCGCCGGAGAACTCGACGCCGCACCCGCCGTGACACACGCCCTGTTCCTCGGGTTCATGGTCGCCTTCGCGGTCAAGGCGCCACTGTGGCCGCTGCACGGCTGGCTCCCCGACGCCGCAGTGCAGACCACCCCGGTCTCCGCCGTGCTGATGATGGCCGTCGTCGACAAGGTCGGTACGTTCGGGATGCTGCGCTACTGCCTGCAACTGTTCCCCGACGCCGCCGCGTACTTCGCGCCGCTGATCGTCACCCTCGCCGTCATCGGCATCGTGTACGGGGCGATGGTCGCCATCGGGCAACGCGACGTGATGCGGCTCATCGCGTACACGTCCATCTCGCACTTCGGGTTCATCGTCCTCGGCATCTTCGCGATGACCAGTCAGGGCCAAACCGGATCCACCCTGTACATGGTCAACCACGGAATCTCCACCGCGGCACTGTTCCTCATCGCAGGGTTCCTCGTGTCCCGCCGCGGATCACGACTCATCTCCGCGTACGGCGGGGTGCAGAAGATCGCACCGGTCCTCGCCGGCACCTTCCTCGTCGCCGGACTCGCCACCCTGTCGCTACCCGGGCTGGCGCCGTTCGTCAGCGAGTTCCTCGTCTTCGTCGGCACCTATCCGCGATACGGAACCGCCGCGATCGTCGCCACCCTCGCGTTGGTGCTGTCCGCCCTGTACGTGCTGTGGCTGTACCAGCGGATGATGGGCGGGCCCGTCACGGTGCCCACGTCCGCCGACCCGCCCGGTGCCGACGGGGGCGACCCGCCCGGTGCCGACGGGGGCGACCCGCCCGGTGCCGACGGGGGCGACCCGCCCGGTGTGGCCGACGGCCGCGGCAACGCGGTCACCGACCTCGTACCCCGCGAGATCCTCGTCGTCGCACCGCTGCTCGCGCTGCTGCTCGTCCTCGGCATGTTCCCGCGGCCCGTTCTCGACATCATCACGCCCGCCGTCGACCACACCCTCGTCACCATCGGACAACACGATCCCGAACCGGTCGTCCCCCCGGGCGGCCTCGTCGCCGAGTCCGGCACCGGCGCAGCAGGAGGTGCACAGCGATGACGGTCCCGTCCACCACCGTGTCGGCACAGTCGCTACCTGCCCCCGACATCGACTACGTCGCCGTCACCCCGGTCCTCATCGTGTTCGGTGTCGCCGTGGTCGCGGTGATCGCAGAGACGTTCGTGCCGGCCCGCGCCCGCTACGCCTGCCATCTCGTCCTCGCCTTCGGTGGACTGATCGCCGCGCTCGTCGCGGTGATCACGCTCGCCGGAACCGAGACGGTGACCGCCGCCGGAGCCGTCGCGGTCGATGCGCCCGCCCTGTACCTCCAGGGCGCCGTCCTGGTCGTGTCGATCCTCGCGGTGGCGCTCGTCGCCGAACGGGGTGTCGAAAGCGCCCACGCGATGTCGGACACGGCGACAGCGGCAGTTGCCGGTGCCGCGGGCGGATCACGCGCGGACGCCTTCACACCGCAGGCAGCGGCCCTGCCCGGCAGCGCCGCCGAACGCGAAGCCACCGCCGCGGGCGTCACCCGCACCGAGGTGTTCCCGCTGACGCTGTTCGCGGTGTCGGGAATGATGCTGTTTCCCGCCTCGAACGATCTGCTCACCATGTTCATCGCGCTGGAGGTACTGTCGCTCCCGCTGTACCTGTTGTGCGGTCTCGCGCGGCGTCGCCGACTGCTGTCGCAGGAAGCCGCGATGAAGTACTTCCTGCTCGGCGCGTTCTCGTCGGCGTTCTTCCTGTACGGCGTGGCCATGCTCTACGGGTACGCCGGCACCGTCACCCTGCCCGGGATCGCGGCCGCGGTCGCCGGTGATGCCGACGGCGGGCTGCTCGCGATGCTGGGTATCGGGCTGCTCGCGGTCGGACTGCTGTTCAAGGTCGGTGCGGTGCCGTTCCATTCGTGGACACCCGACGTGTACCAGGGCGCACCCACCGCGGTGACCGCGTTCATGGCGGCCGGCACGAAGATCGCGGCGTTCGGGGCGTTGCTGCGCGTGTTGTACGTCGCGGTGCCGGGACTGAGCGCGGACTGGCGTCCGATCCTGTGGGCCGTCGCGATCGCAACCATGCTGTTCGGGGCGGTCGTCGCGATCGTCCAGTCCGACGTGAAGCGGATGCTGGCGTACTCGGCGATCAGTCACACCGGGTTCGTGCTCACCGGCGTGGTCGCGGCGAACCCGCAGGGTGTGTCGTCGACCCTGTTCTATCTGGCCGTGTACGGCATCGGCACCGTCGGGGTGTTCGCCGTCATCACCCTCGTACGCGACCCCGACGGGGAGGCATGGGACCTGTCACGGTGGGAGGGGCTCGGTCGCCGGTCTCCGTTGGTCGCCGCCGTGTTCTCCCTGTTCCTGTTGTCGATGGCCGGAATCCCGCTCACCGGCGGCTTCATCGCCAAGTTCGCGGTGTTCGGGGCCGCGATCTCCGGCGGTGCGGCGCCGCTGGTGGTCGTCGGCGTGGTCGCGAGCGCCGTTGCCGCGTACTTCTACGTTCGGGTGATCGTGCTGATGTTCTTCCGGGAACCCCCGGATGACGCGCCGGTCGTCGCGACCCCGAGCATGTTCACGTCGGCCACCGTGGCGGTGACCGCCGCGATCACGGTGCTGCTCGGCGTGTTCCCTCAACCCCTCCTCGATCTCGCCGACCGCGCCGCGACCTTCGTCGGCTGACCCCGCCGGTGTCCGAGCGAATGACGCCGCCTGCGGCCGAGCGAATGTATCGCTCGCTCGATCAGATCGATCGGGTGTACCTTTCGCTCACGGGACGTGGCGGGCAGTCCGCCGGAGAATGTGCAGCCGAACTCGACGTGTTGCACGGGCAGCTTCCCCGACTCACCGCTTCCGCGACGGCCGGGTGATGACGTCGTCGAACGCATCGACCAGACCGTCCGGAAACCACCGTGCGTCGCGATCGGAGCTCACCGCGACGACGGTCAACTGTCGATGCGGCGCCGACGCCACCAGCTCCGTGAACCGTTCGCGCTCGGCAGGGCCGAGAAGGTCGACGGTGGCGCGGAGCCCGGCGACCACCAGCAGGCGCCGGCGGTCCTGCGGTGCGTCCGTGAGCCGATCGAGCAGCGCGGGAATGCTCTCGCGGTGATCGGCCCGGTGCGCTCGCCGCGACACCGATCCGGTGCAGTTCCGGAGCCAGCCGCACGTGCGGTGCGGATCGACGACGAAGACCTCGTGCGAGTGTGCGGTGAGCGCCTTGACGGTCAGGAGGAACACGGGCAGCAGCCCTGCGGACTCGCGATCGTGCTGGTGCACGAGCAGGTTGCGTCCCGACGTCAGATCCCACGTCACCGGTCGGGCGGTGTCGTCACGGCCGAACGGCACGACCACATCGCCCGACGGTGGATACGGACAGGTCGTGCGGATGCCGATACCGTCCGAACGTGGGCGAGCGGCCCGGGGCAGGACCGGGCTCGAGCAGCCGCGGTGCGCAGGCGGAATGACAGGATGCGCCATGTCGGTGTTCCGTTCCGTGTCGACTGTATCCGAATCTGTGTTCGATACCGTGCGACGGTAGACCCGCCCACCGACAAGCCCGTCCGGGTGTGCGCCTCGCGTGGTTCCCGCGGTCGAAACCTCTTCCCGCGGGGGAAATTGTGCCCGCGGGAAACAGTTGGGGCCGCGGGAAAGGAGAGGAGTCGGCGTGGTGCCCCCGGTGAGACTCGAACTCACACTGGACGGGTTTTGAATCCGTTTCCTCTGCCAATTGGGATACGGGGGCCTGGTGCGGAGACCACTGTAAGGGATGGGGGTCCGTGATGCGAATACCGGTACCCTTCAACCGTTCGATCTCCCCATGGGGCAGCCGGAGCGAGACGGGAAGGGCCAGCCATGACAGCCGCGCCAGACGAGAACGAAGCGGGGGCCATGCGGGTCGTCGTCGCCGAGGACGAGACGCTGATCAGGCTCGATCTCGTGGAAATGCTCCGGGAGGAGGGATACGACGTCGTCGGTGAGGCCGGTGACGGACAGCGCGCGGTCGAGCTCGCCGAGGAGCTCACCCCGGATCTGGTCATCATGGATGTGAAGATGCCGCGCCGCGACGGGATCGACGCCGCGTCCGAGATCGCGCGCAAGCGCATCGCGCCTGTGGTCATTCTCACGGCGTTCAGTCAGCGCGACCTCGTCGAGCGGGCCCGCGACGCCGGTGCGATGGCGTATCTCGTCAAGCCGTTCTCGAGCGGTGATCTGGTGCCGGCGATCGAGGTGGCGGTCAGCCGATTCGCGGAGGTCCGTGAACTCGAGCGCGAGGTGGCGGGTCTCTCGGAACGATTCGAGACGCGCAAACTCGTCGACCGTGCCAAGGGGTTGCTGATGGACGGACACGCGATGACGGAGCCGGAGGCGTTCCGCTGGATCCAGCGCGCGGCCATGGACCGGCGTACCACCATGAAGCAGGTCGCCGAGGTCATCATCGAGACGATGGGCGACCAGGCCGCCGGATGAACCGGTCGTGTCACCGCGACGTGAATTCCGCCGCGTGAATGTAACGGTCGGGTCACAACGATTTCGGGGCCGTTCGGGACCGTCCTTCGAGGACTAAGTTTCGTGCCACACCTCCGGTGAAATGCCGGAATCGGGGCTCGAGGTGATCGAAGGAGTGTGGGGATGGCAAGACGTACCCTGGCACGCGCGGTAGCGGTGCTCGGTGCAGCAACGCTCGCGCTGGCCGGATGCAGTTCGGACGGCGACGATTCGGCGGCGGCGAGTGGTGATACGTCCGCGGCCGAAACGTCGGTGGACACCGACTGCGATCCGCCGCAGGCGACCGCGGGGCCCACACCCGACACGGGAGCGCTGACGATCGGCACGCTCCTGCCGGAGACCGGCAGCCTTGCGTTCCTGGGCCCGCCGGAGATCGCCGCCGTGCAGTTGGCCGTCGACGACGTCAACGCCGGCGGGGGTGTGCTCGAACAACCGGTGACGCTGATCACCGGCGACTCCGGCGACACCACCACCGACACCGCCAACACGACGGTCGATCGGGAGCTCGCGTCCGGTGCCGACGTCATCGTCGGGGCGGCATCGTCGTCGGTGTCGCTCAAGGTGATCGACAAGATCGTCAGCGCGGGTGTGGTGATGTTCTCGCCGGCGAACACATCCGACCAGTTCATCTGCTACGCGGACAACGGACTGTACTTCCGCACCGCACCCACGGATGTGCTTCAGGCCCAGGCGCTCTCGCAGCTCATCGCCGGCGCTGGAGCGCAGCGCGTGTCGATCCTGGCGTTGAACGATCCGTACGGGACCGGATTGGCGTCGAACGCGGTGAAGAACCTCGTCGACGCCGGAATCCCGGAAGATCAGATCCAGAAGATCATCTACGACCCGAACGCGCAGTCGTTCAACGCCGAGGTCGATCAGGTGAAGAACTTCGCGCCGGACGCGGTGGCGGTCATCGGGTTCGAGGAATCCGCAAAGATCATCACCCGCATGCACGAGGTGGGTATCGGCCCGTCCGACGGTATGCCGGTCTTCGGTGTCGACGGCAACATGGGCAACGCGCTCGGCGAGAACGTGGCGGCGGGATTGCTCGACACGATGTCCGGAACGACGCCACTCACCGACACGGGGGAGGAGTTCCGGGCCCGGTTGCTCGTGGTCGACCCGAACCTCATCGATTTCAACTACTCCGGTGAGGCATACGACGCGGTGATCATCTCGGCTCTCGCGGCTGAGCAGGCGGGCTCGACCGCCGGGGTCGACATCGCGGCGAACATCAACAGCGTGACCAAGGACGGCACCAAGTGCACGAGTTTCGTCGAATGCCTCGACCTGCTGCGCGCGGGGGAGGACATCGACTACGACGGTGTGACGGGTGAACTGAGCTTCGGTGACGCAGGTGAACCGGGTGTCGGCTCGTACGGTCATCTGGTGTACGGACCGGACAACACGCTGACGACCGAGGGGTACATCGTCGTCGGGGGCTGACGGTCGGGTGGACACGGCGTGCACGTGCAACCGGCTCATGTCGCCTCCGGCCGTCGACGGACGTGCACGGCCACGACGATCACGAGCGCAACCACGATCAGCAGCAGCGACAGCG
>NZ_JAIYEP010000057.1 GCF_020515525.1 Rhodococcus yananensis | reverse complement strand
CGCGTTTCTGGTAGCCGGAGCTACCAGAAACGCGCACGGGTCGGGGTCAGGCGGTGGCGGCCTCGTTGAGGCTTTCCAGCGTGCCGGTGGCCTCGAGGTACTCCTGCACCCACCGTTCGATGACGGCCGAGGTCTTCTCGACCTTCGCGAACTGCCCGACGACCTGACCGACCGGGTTGAAGGCGACGTCGACGGACTCGTCGGGGTACTTGTGCGTCGCGGCGACGGCCATCCCGGACACCATGTACTGCAGCGGCATTCCGAGCGGCTCCGGGTTCCCGTCCTGCTCCCACGCCTCGGTCCAGTCGTTGCGGAGCATCCGACAGGGCTTGCCGGTGAAGGAACGGCTACGGACGGTGTCGCGGCTGGTGGCGTTGATGTACGCCTCCTGCTGGACGGGGGTGTTCTCGGCTTCCTCGACCATGAGCCACTGCGAACCCGACCAGGCGCCCTGCGCGCCGAGCGCGAGTGCCGCCGCGATCTGCTGGCCGCTGCCGATGCCACCCGCTGCCAGCACGGGTACCGGGGCAACCTCCTTGACGACCTGCGGCCACAGCACGATCGAGCCGACCTCACCGCAGTGTCCGCCGCCTTCACCGCCCTGCGCGATGATGATGTCGACGCCCGCGTCGGCGTGTTTGCGTGCCTGCCCGGGAGAACCGCACAGCGCCGCGACCTTGCGGCCTGCCTCGTGGATGTGCGCGATCATGTCGGTCGGCGGGGTCCCGAGCGCGTTGGCGATCAGTGTGACCTTCGGATGCTGCAGCGCGATCTCGACCTGCGGGGTCGCGGTGGCCTCCGTCCAGCCCAGCAACTGCAACGCGTTGTCGTCACCCTCGGGCAGGGGAACACCGTGATCGGTGAGGATCTTGCGGCCGAAGTCGAGGGTCTCCTGCGGCACCATCGACTGCAGCATCTTCGTGAGTTCGTCGGCGGACAGGTCCGCGTCCATGCCCTCGTACTTGTTCGGGATCACGATGTCGACGCCGTACGGGCGGTCGCCGATGTGCGCGTCGATCCAGTTCAGCTCGACCTCGAGCTGTTCGGGCGTGAAACCGACGGCGCCGAGGACACCGAAACCGCCGGCCTTGGCGACGGCGACCACGACGTCGCGACAGTGGGTGAACGCGAAGATGGGGAACTCGATGCCGAGTTGATCGCAAAGGGGTGTGTGCATCCGGCACTCCTGAGAAGACGGGCAGAATACTGAAACAAGTTCTACCCTAGAGGGAGTGTGGCCGAATGAACATGCCCCCGACGCGATCCGACGCCCTCAGATGACTCCGCGGTTGCGCAGTTCCTCCTGCTCGTCGTCGGACAGACCGAGAATCTCGCCGTACACGGCACCGTTGTCGTAGCCGGCGACCGGCGGCCCGGCACGACGCACCGACCCCGGGGTGCCGGCCAGCAGCGGCACCACACCGGGGCCGAGCACGTCGGTACCGGTGCGTTCGTCGTGGTGCGCGACGACCATGTCGCGGGCCCGGAACTGCTCGTCGGTGACGACTTCCGCGACCGTGTTGACCGGCCCCGCGACCACCCCGGAATCCGACAGGTGCGCAAGGAGGTCGGAGAGCGTCCACTTCTGCGCCCACGCACCGATCAGGTCGTCGAGGTCGTCCTGATGGACACCCCGCGCGAGGTGGTCGGCGAACCGTTCGTCGTCGGCGAGTTCGGGACGGTCCATCGCCGCACACAGTCGGCGGAAGACGGTGTCCTGGTTGGCGGCGATGATGATCCACATGTCGTCGGACGTGCGGTACAGGTTCGACGGCGCGATGCCCTCGAGCCTCGTCCCGGACGGCCCGCGGACCACCCCCGCGACGTCGTAGTCGGGGATCACCGATTCCTGGATCGCCAGGCACGATTCGGTCAACGCGACGTCGACGACCTGGCCCCGTCCGGTCCGCTCGCGACTGAGCAGCGCCGCGAGGATGCCCTGTACCGCGAACATGCCGCCGAGGGAATCCCCCAGCGACAGGGCGAGCCTCGGCGGAGCCTGCCCGGGGTAGCCGTTCAGGTGCCGCAGCCCGCTCTCCGCCTCGGCGACGGACGCGTACCCGGCCCGACCCGCCTTGGGGCCGGTCTGGCCGTATCCCGACACGCGGGCCAGGACCAGGCCCGGATTGATCTCGGACAACACGTCGTAGCCGAGACCCCACTTCTCGAGCGTTCCGGGACGGAAGTTCTCGACGACGACGTCGCATTCGGCGACGAGACGGCGGAAGAGATCCTGCCCGTCGGGGGACCGCAGATCGAGGCCGATGCACCGCTTGTTGCGGGCGTGCACCGTCCAGAAGAACCGGTGCCCGTCCTTCTCCCCCTGCCCCCACGTGCGGAGCGGGTCGGGACGCCTCGGATCCTCGATCTTGATGACGTCCGCCCCCATGTCGCCGAGCAACCTGCCCGCGAACGGTCCGGCGATCAGGGTACCCAGTTCGAGGACCCTGATATCGGCGAGAGCACCGGTGGCACCCGTGTCGGCGGTCGCGTCGGTGCCCGTGTTCTGCGTCGTCACCAGTGTCCTTCTCCTGCGGATCGGCATCCGAGGTGAACGGTCGTCTCCTCGGTGTACGCGTCGAGGCCGCTGCACCCGGGCCCGTGCCCGATGCCGCCGGCGTCGCGACCACCCCAGGATAGTGCCCGGACACGTCGATCCGCCGACCCCGCGTCGCCGCGCCGGGACGCCGCCCTCGACCGGCGCGTCACGGCGGCGGTCGAGGGTGCGTTCGGCGGCCCGGTCTCAGCGATGCGGAGACGGTTTCAGCGATGTGGAGGCGCAGGCGTGACGTTCACGCGAGGGTGAGGAACAGCTTCTCGAGTTCCGCTTCGGTCATCGGCTCGTCACCGTCCCGACTCTCGTTGGTGAGGCATTCCCGCAGACCCGAGGCCACGATCTTGAATCCCGCGCGGTCCAGGGCCCGCGAGACCGCCGCGAGCTGGGTCACGACGTCCTTGCAGTCGCGCCCCTGTTCGATCATCGAGATCACACCGGCGAGCTGCCCCTGCGCACGGCGCAGCCGGTTGAGTACCAGTGTGATGCTCTCGTCGTCGCCGACCATGGAGGCTTCCTTTCCGGAGTTTTCCTCCAGTGTACCCCCTGGGGTATCGACGTCGAGGAGCGCGGTGTCAGATGCGCCCCAACCGCAGCCGCCACGCCTGAGGCCCCCGCTCCTCGTAGTCGACCGAGAGATGCCCGCCCGACCTGTCGAACAGTTGGTGCAGCAGCGGGATGGGATCGTGCGGCGCCACGAGGATCAGGGATCCGCCCTGCGGAACGGCATCGAACGCCCCGAAGACGGTGGCGTGCCGGATCGCGTGCGGAATCTCCCGGACGTCGAGCGTCGGCACCGGATCGTCCTTCTCCCCGCACACGCACGCGTGACCGCCGGCGTGCGGGTCCGCCTCCGACTCGGCGTGTCCCTCGTCGTGACCACCGAGGAGTTCGTGCATGCCGTCGAGGATCCCCGCGAGCGACACGTCCGGATCGGCCGCGACCAGTGTCAGTATCCGCTCGTTCTCGTCGACGAGGTGCGCGTCGAACACGACCCGCAGCGCGTACGCGGCCGCGGCCAGCCGAACGGGCGACGACTCGGTCGCGATCCGGTCGACGAGATCGGCGATCACATGGTGACCGGCGATCATCGATTCGACGAGCAGCCTGGCGTCGTCCCGGCGCCCGGCGGCGGCGTAGAGGGTGTGCTCCTCCGCGATCGCGTGCGGCAGCAGGGTGCCCGTGAGGTAGTCGACGGTGGAGCGCCGGGCGGCTTCGACGTCCGCACCCGCCGCGACGGCGTCGATCAGGGATTCGGTGAGGATCGCGATGCGGCCCGCGATCTCGGAGTGATGGTTGCGGACGGCGTCGACGGCCTGCGCATCGGCTGCACTGCTGGCGACGGGAACGACCTCGGTGCTCATGGTGACTCCCCACATGTAGGTGTCTGAAGTGGTGCGGCGACGTCCGTCACCGCAACTGGCCCAACGCCCCACAATTTACTACAGTTAAATCCGTGGAAAAAAGTGATCTTCGACCCGGACCGAGACCGGCCCTCCCGCCGACATCGCACCCCGCGTTGTCCGCGCAGCGGATCACCGTGCTCGACGACGTCCGCGCGCACGCACCGACCCGGGTGGTCGACGTCTCCACCCGGCTCGGCCTCCACCAGAACACCGTACGTGAGCACCTCGACGCCCTCGTCGAACTCGACCTCGTCGAACGCGCCCGCGGACAGGCACAGGGCCGCGGCCGCCCCCCGCAGCTCTACCGACCCACACCCGCCGCCGACCCCACCGGCGCACACCGCGACTACGCCGGCCTCGCCACCGCGCTCGCCGGCCACATCGCCCGCACCAGCCCGAACCCCGAGGCCGACGCACGTACCGCCGGAGTCGACTGGGGACACGAGATCGCCCGCGAGGTGATCACCGCGATGGACACCCCCGTCGACGACGACCCGCACGCCTTCGCCATCGAGGTCCTCACCCGCCTCGGGTTCGATCCCGTCGATCGCGGTCCCGCACTCGGCGTGGCACTGCGCCGCTGCCCGCTGCTCGATGCCGCGCGCCGCTACCCCACCGTCGTGTGTCAGGTCCACCTCGGCATCATCGAAGGTGCCCTCCG
Source organism: Rhodococcus yananensis (assembly GCF_020515525.1). GTDB lineage: Bacteria > Actinomycetota > Actinomycetes > Mycobacteriales > Mycobacteriaceae > Rhodococcus > Rhodococcus yananensis. The sequence continues at coordinate 24,044 of NZ_JAIYEP010000057.1, read as the reverse complement.
CGAGATCGGCGCCCCCACCGGGCCCGGACTGGACCTGCTGGCGTTCGCCGAACCGGACGCGTGTCGACTCTTCCTTCCCGACCCCACCTTCCCCGGCGACGGTGACGGCGACGTGTCCGGGCAGTGTCACTGCGGCTCCCCGGATCCGCGGTGACCCCCGTCCCGGCTCGGGCACTGCTGCTGGTGCCCGGGGGTTTCGCGCTGCTGGCCGGGCTCGACGCCGCACTCCTGCTGCTCGGGCTCCCCGCTCCCGTGGACACGTCACGGCTTCCCGAGGTGCACGGTGTGCTCCTCGTCCTGGGTTTCGTGGGCACCCTCGTCGCACTCGAACGCGCCGTGGCCGCGGCCCGACGCTGGGCGTATCTCGCGCCGGCGCTGCTGGGCGCGGGCGCCGTGGTCCTCGTCTCCCCCGCTTCTCGCACCGCCGCGGGTGCGCTGCTGGTCGCGGGATCCACCGCACTCGCCGCCGTGTACGTGCCGCTGTGGCGCCGATCGAACGACCCGGCGGTCCTCGTGCAGGCCGCCGGCGCCGTCCTCGCCGCCGGCGCCGCGCTGCTGTGGCTCGCCGACGTGCCCGTCCCCGATCTGCTGCCCTGGCTGTGCGGCTTCCTCATCCTCACCATCGCCGGTGAACGGCTCGAACTGGCCCGCGTCACGATGCTCGGGACCCGAGCGCAGCCGTGGCTCGTCACGATCGCCGGGGCGATGGTCGCCGCGACCGTCGCCACCCTGCTGTGGCCGAACGTCGGGCACCGCCTGCTCGGGCTCGCCCTCCTCGCCCTCGTCGCCTGGCTCGTCCGCTTCGATGTGGCCCGCCGCACCGTCCGCGCCGACGGGCAGGCGCGATTCATGGCGCTGTGCCTGCTCGCGGGCTACGCATGGCTCACCGTTCCCGGCCTGACCTGGTCACTCACCGGTCCGGCGGCCGCGGGCGGCGCCTACGACGCCGTCGTGCACTCGGTCATGCTCGGGTTCGTCATGTCGATGATCATGGCGCACGCCTCGGTGATCCTGCCGGCCGTCGTGCGACGCCCCCTGCCGTACACCCCGCTGATGTACGGTCCGGCGGCGCTGCTGCACGGATCGCTGTTGCTGCGCGTCGCCGGGGACGTCGGTGGATCCGACCCTGCCGTCGACGTCGGTGGTGCCCTGGGCATCGTCGCCATCCTCGCGTTCGTCGGCGTCGCACTGTGGTCCGCGCTGCGACGACCCGTTCCCACACAGATCGGCACCCGGGAGGTTTCGGCATGACCGAGCGTGGCAGCTGGCATCTGAAGGCCGGCGCGGTCGTCGCGGTGTGGCTCGCAGCGCTCGTCGTCGTCGCGGTCGCGCACCGGTGGATCCCCCAGTCCGGATGGCTGCTGATCCATCTGCTGGGGCTCGGTGCCGCAAGCAACGCGATCCTGGTGTGGAGCGGACACTTCACCGACGCGCTGCTGCGCCGCCCCGCGCCCGCCACCCGCCGCGGCGACACCGCCCGGCTCGTCGGTTTCAACGCCGCGGCGGTCACGGTGGTCGCAGGCATGGTCAGTGGGCACTGGCCCGCGGTTCTGGTCGGCGGCTGCGCGGTCGCCGCCGTCGCGGTGTGGCACGGAACCGTCCTGCTCCGCCGACTGCGGGCGGCGCTCCCGTCCCGATTCGGGCACACCGTCCGCTACTACGTCGCCGGCGCCTGCATGCTTCCCGTCGGAGCCGGATTCGGTGTTGCGATGGCGAACTCGGGCCTGTCGGGGGATCTGCACGACCGTTTCGTCCTCGCACACGCCGGGGTCAATCTGCTCGGCTGGGTGGGGTTGACCGTCCTGGGCACCCTCGTCACGCTGTGGCCGACGATGTTGCGTACCCGGATGGCGCACCGGGTGGAGACCGCGGCGCGACGCGGACTGCCGGCACTGCTCGTGTCCCTCGCGGTCGGAGTCGCCGGCGCGGTCGCCGGGGTGCCGCTCGTCACCGCGCTCGGCGTCTTCGGCTACCTCGCCGGGGCCGTGTACGTCCTGGAGCCGCATCTCGACGAGATCCGTCGCAAGCACCCGACCGATTTCGCGACGACCTCCGTCCTCGCCGGGGTGCTGTGGCTCATCGGGTCCCTCGTGTACCTGGGCTTCGGTATCGCGACCGCGGCCACCGCGCTCGACGCGACGGAGGTCGCGGGACGGGTCACCGCACCCCTGCTCGCGGGCTTCCTCGCGCAGGTCCTGCTCGGTGCCCTCACCTACCTGATGCCCGTCGTCGTCGGTGGCCGCGCATCGATCCAGGCGGCATCCGCCGAACTCGAACGCGGTGCCCCGTGGCGGTTGTCCGTGGCGAACGGTGCGCTGCTGCTGTGCGTTCTGCCCGTGCCGAGTCTCGTCCGGGTCGTGTGTTCGATGCTGGCGCTCGTCGCGTTCGCGTCCTTCCTCCCGCTCGCCGTCCGCGCCATGATCGCGGCACGTCGACTGCGGGGTGCGGCGTCGAAACCCGGCCGTCCCGAGCCTGTTCCGGCGCGCCGCCGACTCGGGGTCGCCGCTGCCGGGCTGGGTGTGGTGGTGTTCGCCGCGGCCGCCGGGGTGGCGGCCGACCCCTCCGCGGTCGGCATCGCCACCGTCGCCACCCCCGACGTCGCGGCGACCGGGAACACCACCGAGGTCGAGGTCCGCATCGAAGGCATGCGATTCGAGCCCGGTGTCGTCGACGTCCCTGTCGGCGACCGACTCGTGATCACGCTGGTCAACTCGGGTACGGACCGCCACGATCTGGTGCTCGCCAACGGCACCCGCACCGATCGCATCGACCCGGGCGAGACCGCCGTACTCGACGCGGGTGTCATCGGCGGTGATGTCGACGGGTGGTGTTCGGTGGCCGGGCACCGGCAGATGGGGATGACCCTGACCGTGCGGGCGTCCGGTGCGGAATCGACACACCACCACGACACCGCGGCGGAGTCCGGCACGACCTCGCTCGCGGCCTCCGACGTGATACGAAGCCTCGGCGCCACCCCGGATCCCGGCTTCGTCGCCCACGACCCCGTGGCACCGGCGCCGGACGCCGACCACCGCGTCACGCTGACGGTGACCGACGAGGAACGCGAGGTTGCGCCCGGAATCACGCAGCGACTGTGGACCTTCGGCGGCAGCGCCCCCGGACCCACACTTCGCGGACGGATCGGCGACGTCTTCGAGATCACGCTCGTCAACGACGGCAGTATCGGCCATTCGATCGACTTCCACGCCGGCGCCCTCGCCCCCGACCGGCCGATGCGCACCATCGCGCCGGGCGAGTCACTCGTCTACCGGTTCACCGCGACCCGCGCCGGGATCTGGATGTACCACTGCTCCACGATGCCGATGTCCCTGCACATCGCGAACGGCATGTTCGGCGCCGTCATCATCGACCCGCCCGATCTCCCCCCGGTGGACCGCGAATACGTTCTCGTGCAGTCCGAGCTGTATCTGGGTCCGAACGGCGGTGAGGCCGACGCCGACAAGATCCTGGCCGAAGAACCCGACCTGGTGGTCTTCAACGGTTATGCGAACCAGTACGACAGTGCGCCACTGCACGCGAACGTGGGTGAACGGGTACGGATCTGGGTTCTCGCGGCCGGACCGAACCGCGGGACGTCGTTCCACGTCGTCGGTGGCCAGTTCGACACGGTGTGGTCGGAAGGCGACCACCGACTGCTCCCCGGAGCCGGCGGCAGCCAGACACTCGGCCTGTTCCCGTCGCAGGGGGGATTCGTCGAACTGTCCTTCCCGGAGGCCGGGACCTACCCGTTCGTGTCGCACTCGATGGTCGACGCGGAACGGGGTGCGCACGGGGTGGTCGAGGTGCGCTGAGTTCGGCAGCGGACCGGTGTACCGTGGGTCCGGTCCCGGGATCGGACACCGGGACCGGACCCACCATCCCCTCACCTGCGCGGGTCGGAATTCTCCTCGGTCACTTCCGGAGCTCGTCGAGCCGGTCCACGGCACGATCGAACCCGGACAGCAGATCCGCGAAGATGTCTGCCACGGGTCGGATCTCGTTCATCCTGCCCACGATCTGACCGACGGGCATCGCCACGACCTCCGGATCGTCGGCAGCCGAGATCCGCTGGTGCGCTTCGCTGACGAGAACGTTCTGCAGGGGCATCGGCAGCGGTGACGGTGCATCGGGCTTCGCCCAGGCCTCCGTCCATCTGGTCTTGAGCAGTCGCGCAGGTTTACCCGAGTAGATGCGGGACCGCACGGTGTCCGACGACGACGCCCCGAGCAGGGCCCGCTGCACCGAGGACGGACCGTTCGCAGCCGACCCGAGCTTGTATTCCGCGGCGGTGAGCCAGTACGAACCCATCCACACACCCGAGGCGCCCAGCGCGAGAGCCGCGGCGATCTGCCGGCCCGATCCGACGCCCCCGGCGGCGAGCACGGCCGCAGAATCACCGAGCGCGTCGACGATCTCGGGCCACAGCACCATCGAGGCGACCTCACCGGTGTGCCCGCCGGCCTCGTAGCCCTGGGCGATGACGATGTCCACGCCGTTCGCGACGTGTCGCTTCGCGTGTTCGACCGCCCCGGCGAGCGCGGCCACCGGTACGCCGTGTTCGTGCGCGAGATCGATGACGTCCTTCGGCGGCGAACCGAGCGCGTTCGCGATGAGCGCCGGCCGGTGCGCGAGAGCCACATCGACGTGGGACCGGGCCACCGAGTGCAGCCAGCCGAGCACCCCGGTCGCGTGCTCGACATCGTCGGACAGCGGCGGAACACCGAGCTCGGTCAGGGTGCGGTCGACGAACGCGCGATGCTCGGCGGGGACGAGTTTGTCCAGGTCGACGGCCGTCCCCTCCGTGGGGACCTTCGCCGGCATGACGATGTCGACGCCGTACGGCCTACCGTCGGTGTTCTCGTCCATCCAGGCGAGGGTCGCATCGAGTTCCTCGGGATCGTTGAACCGGACGCACCCGAGAACGCCGAGCCCCCCGGCACGGCTGATCGCCGCGGCCACGTGCTCGGACGGTGTGAACCCGAAGATCGGGTACTCGATGCCGAACTTCTCACTGAGGGAGGTGTGCACGGGGTCTCCTACCCTTTCGCCGCGGTCGCGGCACCGTTGGTGTAGTGGTCGTCGGCGGGACGTGCCTCGGCCTCCCCCGTCGCCCAGCGGTAATCGGGTTTGCCCGCCGGGGAACGCTTGATCTCGTCGACGAACCAGATGCTGCGCGGCACCTTGTAACCCGCAATGGACGTGCGGGCCAGTTCGACGAGGTCGGCGAGCGCGGGACGGTGACCTGGACGGGCCGCGACGACCGCAGCCACCCGCTGCCCGAAACGGTCGTCGGGGACACCGACGACGAGGGCGTCGAACACGTCGGGGTGTGCCTTGAGCGCGGCCTCGACCTCCTCCGGATAGATCTTCTCTCCACCGCTGTTGATCGACACGGATCCGCGGCCGAGCATCGTCACGGTGCCGTCGGCCTCGATCTGCGCGTAGTCACCGGGGATCGAGTAGCGCACCCCGTTGTACACGCGGAACGTCTTGGCGGACTTCTCCTCGTCGTTGTAGTACCCGAGCGGAATGTGGCCCGAGCGGGCCAGCAGACCCACCTTGCCGTCGCCCGGCTGCAGCGGGTTGCCGTCCTCGTCGAGCACCGACGTCGACGCATCGATCTTCACCGTCGGCGCACCCACGTGCGACTGCCCCTTGGCAACGAAACCGATTCCGCCGAAGCCTGTTTCGGATGATCCGATGGAATCGGAGATCACCCGATCCGGCAATGCGTCGAGGAAGCGGTCCTTGAGTGCGGGCGAGAACAGCGCGGCGCTGGAACCGATGAAGAACAGACTCGACAGATCGTAGGGTTCGCCCGTCTCCGGATCACCCTCGTCGAAAGCGTCGAGCATCGGCTGCGCCATCGCATCGCCGGTGATGAAGATGAGGTTGACCTTGTGCTCGTCGATGGCGCGCCAGACGGCGTGGCCGCTGAACTCGGGCAGCATGACGGCCTTGCTCCCGCCGAACAGCGCCTGGAGCGTCGCCCACTGCGCACCGCCGTGGATCATCGGCGGGACCGGCAGTCGAACCAATCCGGGATTCTCGGCGCCACTCTTGGCCTGTACCCACTCGTCCGCGACGTACTCTCCGCTCGCGAAGTCGATCCCGCCACCGAGCACCCGCCACACGTCCTCGTGGCGCCATATGACGCCCTTCGGCTTCCCGGTGGTACCGCCGGTGTACAGCATGTAGATGTCGTCGGGGCTTCGCTCACCGAAGTCGCGTTCCGGGGAACTCCCGGCGAGCGCACGTTCGTAGTCGACGCCACCGTAACCCGAGTAGTCGAGATCGGTGCCGTCGTCGACGACCACGACCGTCGCCACGAGGGGATGACCGGGCAGCACGTTCTCGACCTTGTCGGAATAGCGGCGCTCGTGAATGAGCGCGACCATATCCGAATCGTCGAAGATGTGCTGCAACTCGTTCTCGACGTACCGGTAGTTGATGTTGATCATCACGGCGCGGATCTTGAAGACCGCCACCATCGCCTCGACGGCCTCGACGGTGTTGCGGGAGTAGATCCCGACCTTGTCACCGGGCTTCACGCCGTGTTCTTGCAGGTAGTGACCGAGCCGGTTGGCGCGCTCCTCCAGCTGGGCGTAGGTGATCTCCCGCTCGTCCGACGCGAGCGCGATGCGCTCGGGAACGAGATCGATTGCGTGCTCGACGAGGTCTGCGATATTCAGGGCCACGTCATCAAAATAGAACGTGTTATTGTTCCTGACAAGACCCAGTTGAGATCCAGTTCACAACCCATCAGGAGCTCCCAGTGTCCTCTACCGCGTCGTCCAGCGCAGCCGAAATCCCGGACATTTCGGACCGCGCTCCGCACTGCCTCGTCGAGCAGCGAGGCCACGTCCTCATCGTCACCATGAACCGCCCGGAGGCACGCAACGCACTGTCGGGCGAGATGATGTCGATCATGAACGAGGCCTGGGACCGCGTCGACGAGGACCCCGACATCCGAGTCGCCGTCCTCACCGGCGCCGGCGGTGCGTTCTGCGCGGGCGCCGACCTCAAGGACATGAATCGCTCCGCCCCCGGCGACAAGTTCGCGGGAGGAGGCTGGGACCTCTCGCGACTGCCCGCGCTGCTCAAGGGCCGCCGACTGAAGAAGCCGCTCATCGCCGCCGTCGAGGGCCCCGCCATTGCCGGCGGCACCGAGATCCTCCAGGGCACCGACATCCGTGTCGCCGGCGAGAGCGCGAAATTCGGTGTATCCGAAGCCAAATGGGGACTCTTTCCACTCGGGGGCTCGGCGGTCCGTCTCGTCCGGCAGATCCCCTACACGATCGCCGCCGAGATCCTCCTCACCGGTAAGCACCTGCGGGCCACCGAAGCCAAGGAGATCGGGCTGATCGGTCACGTCGTCCCCGACGGCACCGCCCTCGACAAGGCCCTCGAGATCGCCGACACCATCGCCGCAAACGGGCCTGTCGCGGTGCAGGCGATCCTCGAAACCATCCGCCGCTCCGAAGGTCTCCACGAGGAGGAGGCCTTCCGGATCGACGCCGAGCTCGGCGCGGCGGTGTTCAAGAGCTCCGACGCGAAGGAAGGCCCTCGGGCCTTCGCCGAGAAGCGCGCCCCGAAGTTCACCGGCGCCTGACCCTCCCCGCGGCGTTCCGCCTCCGGCGGCCCGAGCGCCCGTGTCCGCCTCCCGCGGCCCGAGCGAATGTATCGTCTGCTCGATCCAGTCGATCAGGCGCACCATTCGCTCACCGCGGGGGGCGGTTGCCGCGGCGGTCACGGCAGGTTTCCCTCCTCGGGAAGCACCATTCGGACGTTCGGCCTGGCCCGCGACCGCGCCAACTCGTAATGGCGGATCAAGTCGGCGACGACCTGATCCGGGTTGTCGCGAAGGGCACCGGGTGCCGTCGACAACACGATGATGCCGAGATTCTGCATCCTCGTGCGTCGCTCCAGCGTCTTCTTGTAGTCGGTCGGCGACAGATGCCACGCGAGCGAATCGATCTCCCACGCGAGGGCGGTTTCGTCGATCCAACCGTCCGGACGCGCCACGAACGCACCGTCACCATCGACGATGTCCCGGTTGAACACCATCTCCGGCAACCCGCTACGGAGCCAGAGTCGACGCGCCTCCGCCTCGGGCGCCGAATGCACGTTCGCGGACACCTCACGCAACACCTTCCGCGGCAACGCCGACCCCCTTCCACTGCCGGCCTCGAGCTCCTCCGACAGTTCGGGCACGGACACTGCGTCGCGCTGTACGACCCCCGCGATCAGGGCGCGGGTCGCGTCGAGTGTCGGACATCGTCGTGCCGCGTCGAGCAGGGACCGCACCAGCGGTGCGCATCGGAGTCCGTGGCGGTTCACCACCTCGGGCATACGGTGGGTGCGCTCCACCTGTACGAATTCTTTCGACTGGACGCGCCGGCACACGGGAAGGAGCACATGCGTGTCGTGACCGGGGACGTCGAATCCGTACTCACGCAACGCCGCCCGTCCCGTCAGCACGGCGTCGTCACCGCCGTACATCAGGGCGGCGACCGACCGTTGGCGCGCGGTCAACCGCCCGGCCCGGAGATGGATCACGCCCGGTAGCACTCGCTCCCACGGTCCCCCGGGCCGACACCTGTGATGGATCGCGGACCCCGACACTCTCACCCTCCGCAGTGCCGAGTCCGCGATGAGCCCACGATTTGCGATCCGGATCAACGTCTCGGGGTCTTCGCCCCATTCGCCTCGTTTCATGGAGCGATGATGCGTCGACGGCACCGACACGAATCGGCCGAAACCACCGTTCCCGGCGGGGCTGTGGACAGACCGCGAGGTTGTGGACAACTGCCCGGAGCCGACGGATTTCCGTGACCTTCTGTCGTGGGCGAGTGGTACACCCACTCTCCCCGCCCGCCGGCGTGACCGGATCCCGCCCCGCCGGCGTGAGCGAGTGGTACATCCGATCGACTGGATCGAGCAGACGATACGTTCGCTCAGGCCGCCGGAGGCGGACACGGGCGCTCAGGCCGCCGGAGGCGGACACGGGCGCTCAGGCCGCCGGAGGCGGAGGTCAGCGGAGGACGACGTCGGCGAGGTCGTGGACGTGGGCCGCGTCGCGACAGGACACCAGCAGCATCGTCACGCCTGCGTCCTCCCACCGCTTCACCTCGTGCCGTACCTCGTCGCGGTTGCCGACGATCATCGTCTCGGTGACCATCTCGTCGGGGACGGCGGCGGCGGCGTCGTCCTTGCGTCCCGCCCGGAACAACCGGGTGACCTCGTCGACGACGTCGCCGTATCCCATCCGTCGGTACACCTGGGCGTGGAAGTTCAGTTCGGGAGCACCCATTCCGCCGACGTACAGCGCCGTCACCGGCTTCATCGACGCGACGGTGGCCGCCCGGTCGTCGGTGACGACGACCTGGCAGGTCGCGGCGACCTCGAAATCGTCGCGGGTGCGCCGCGCACCGGCGCGGGCGAATCCCTCGTCGAGCCACTCGTTGTACATCGGCGCGAGGCGCGGCGTGTAGTAGATCGCGAGCCAGCCGTCGGCGATCTCGGCGGCGAGGGCGACGTTCTTCGGTCCTTCGGCACCGAGCCAGATCGGGATGTCGGGCCGCAGCGGGTGGGTGATGGGCTTGAGAGGTTTGCCCAGGCCCGTCGCGCCCTCACCGTCGTACGGCAGCCGATAGTGCGGTCCCGTACCGGTGACCGGTTCACGTCGGGCGAGGACGTTGCGGACGATCGACACGTATTCGCGGGTGCGTGCCAGCGGCTTCGCGAACGGTTGGCCGTACCAGCCTTCGACGACCTGCGGCCCGGACACGCCAAGGCCGAGGATGTGTCGGCCACCCGAGAGGTGGTCGAGTGTCAGGGCGTGCATGGCACAGCTCGTGGGTGTCCGCGCGGATATCTGCACGACGGACGTGCCCAGACGCACGCGTTCGGTCGCCGAACCCCACCAGGCGAGGGGTGTGAAGGCGTCGGATCCCCACGACTCCGCAGCGAACACCGCGTCGAAGCCCTCCGCCTCTGCCGCAGCGACGAGTTCCGGCGCGTTCGCGGGTGGCTGCGCGCCCCAGTAGCCCAGCTGCAATCCCAGTTTCATTGCACACCTTTCACGTCGGTGGTCCTCGACGCGGCGCAGTTCACACGCCACTCTTGCCAGCATCTCTAGAACCTGTTCTACTCGAAGTCGTGAGCCTGGGAAAGAGCGCGGTCGCCGAACCACCGTTGAGCGCACCGCTGAATCTGAAGTTCGACTACACCCGATCCACCGGGCCGACCGTGAGCGCCTTCGTCACGGGACTGCGTGACGGCCGCATCGTCGGCGCCCGCGGATCCGACGGCCGGATCCTCGTTCCGCCCCCCGAGTTCGATCCGGTCACCCACGAGGCACCGACCGACTTCGTCGACGTGGGGCAGGCGGGCACCGTCGTCAGCTGGACGTGGAACGCGCAACCGCTTCCCGGCCAGCCGTTCGACCGTCCGTTCGCGTGGGCGCTGATCCGTCTCGACGGTGCCGACACCGCCCTCGTGCACGTCGTGGACGTGCCTTCCGCCGACGACATCCGCACCGGGATGCGGGTGCGGGCGCGGTGGGCCGACGAACGTGTGGGCGACATCCACGACATCGTCGCGTTCGAGCCGGGTGAGGCCGCCGGGACTCCCGACGCTCCCGCTCCGGGCGAACCGGTGACGATGCTGACCACCCCCATCGACCTGCTGTACAAGCACACGGCCTCGCCCGAGGAATCGTGGTATCTGCGCGGCCTGAAGGAGGGGAGGATCGTCGGTGGACGCACCGGTCCCGGCGGCAAGGTGTACGTGCCGCCGCGCGGTGCGAGCCCCACCGACGGTGTGCCGACGAAGGAACACGTGGAGGTGTCCGACAGGGGCATCGTCACGACCTTCTGCATCGTCAACGTTCCGTTCATGGGCCAGCAGATCAAACCTCCGTACGTGGCCGCGTACGTGCTGCTCGACGGTGCCGACATCCCGTTCCTCCATCTGATCCTCGAATGTGATGCGTCGGAGGTCCGGATGGGTATGCGGGTTCAGGCCAAGTGGCGACCGCAGGAGGAGTGGGACCACACCCTCCGCAACATCGAGTACTTCCGCCCGACCGGCGAGCCCGACGCCGATTTCGACTCGTTCAAACACCACCTCTAGGAGCCGCGGAATCATGACAGACATCGCAGTCGTCGGCTTCGCGTACGCTCCGCACGTGCGCGAGACTCACGGCACCACCAATGGTGTCGAGATGCTCGTCCCCTGTTTCCAGGAGCTCTACGAGAACCTGGGAATCACCAAGTCCGACATAGGGTTCTGGTGCTCCGGGTCGTCCGACTATCTCGCGGGGCGGTCGTTCTCGTTCATCTCGGCGATCGACGCGATCGGCGCCGTCCCTCCGATCAACGAATCACACGTCGAGATGGACGCCGCGTGGGCACTGTACGAGGCGTGGGTCAAGCTCGTCACGGGTGAGGTCGACACCGCCCTGGTCTACGGTTTCGGCAAGTCCTCCGCCGGAACCCTGCGGCGGACCCTGTCGCTGCAACTCGACCCGTATCTCGTTGCTCCGCTCGGACTCGATTCGGTGTCGCTGGCCGGACTCCAGGCCCGGATGGGTCTCGACGCCGGAAAGTGGACCACCGAGCAGATGGCGGAGGTCGCGGTCCGCGCGCGTGCCTCCGCGAAGAACCGTCCCGATGCGCAGATCAGCGGCGACGTCACCGTCGAGGAACTACTCGCCGGCCCGTACGTGGCCGATCCGCTGCGCGCCCACGACTGCGCGCCGGTCACCGACGGTGCCGCCGCGATCGTGCTCGCAGCCGGCGACCGTGCGCGCGAACTGTGTGAGAACCCCGCCTGGATCACCGGTATCGAACACCGCATCGACTCACCGAATTTCGGTGCCGCCGACCTCACGACAGCTCCGTCCGCGCGGGCCGCGGCGAGCGCCGCGACCGGTGGCGACCGCGCGTTCGACCTCGCCGAGATCCATGCGCCGTTCACCCACCAGGAACTGATCCTGCGCGACGAACTCGGTCTGACCGACCACGCCGTCGTCAACCCGTCGGGTGGCCCGCTCACCGGCAACCCGATGTTCTCCGGCGGACTCGAACGCATCGGCCATGCGGCCCAGGCGATCATGGATGGCCGCGCCGGACGGACGCTCGCGCACGCCACCGGCGGTGCTGTGCTGCAACAAAATCTGGTAGCCGTTCTGGAGGGACGTAACTGATGGCGAAACAACTTGCGGCCGTCCTCGGTACGGGACAGACCCACTACGTCGCCAAGCGTCACGACGTGTCGATGTCCGGCCTGGTCCGCGAGGCCATCGACCGTGCGATGGCCGACGCCCAGGTGGGCTGGGACGACATCGATGCCGTCGTGATCGGTAAGGCCCCCGACCTGTTCGAGGGCGTCATGATGCCCGAACTGTCGATGGTCGACGCGATCGGCGCGACCGGAAAACCGCTGTTGCGCGTGCACACCGCCGGTTCCGTCGGCGGATCCACCGCGAACGTCGCCACGAGCCTGGTCCAGGCCGGGGTGCACCGTCGGGTGCTCGCGGTGTCGTGGGAGAAGCAGTCCGAGTCGAACGCGATGTGGGCGCTGTCGACGCCGGTGCCGTTCACGATGCCGGTCGGGGCGGGGGCCGGTGGCTATTTCGCACCGCACGTGCGGTCGTACATCCGCCGTTCGGGCGCACCCGAGCACATCGGGTCGATGGTTGCGGTCAAGGACCGGCTCAACGGCGCGAAGAACCCGTACGCGCACCTCAAGCAGCCCGATATCACCCTCGAGAAGGTGCAGGCATCCCAGATGTTGTGGGATCCGATCCGCTACGACGAGACGTGCCCGTCGTCGGACGGCGCGTGCGCGGTGATCCTCGGCGACGCCGACAGCGCCGCGGCCGCGCAGGCCGCGGGGCGCCCGGTCGCGTGGATCCACGCCACCGCGATGCGGACCGAGCCCACCACCTACGCGGGTCGCGACCAGGTGAATCCCGAAGCGGGGCGGGTAGCCGCAGCCGCCCTGTGGAAGCAGGCCGGTATCACCGATCCTCTGACCGAGATCGACTGCGCCGAGATCTACGTTCCGTTCTCGTGGTTCGAACCGATGTGGCTCGAGAACCTCGGCTTCGCTCCGGCGGGTGGCGGGTGGAAGCTCACCGAGGCCGGCGAGACCGCGCTCGGCGGGCAACTGCCCGTCAACATGTCCGGTGGTGTGCTCTCCTCCAATCCGATCGGCGCATCCGGAATGATCCGGTTCGCCGAGGCCGCCGTCCAGGTGATGGGCAAGGCCGGAGACCACCAGGTCGATGGTGCCCGCAAGGCGCTCGGCCACGCCTACGGCGGTGGATCCCAGTACTTCTCGATGTGGGTCGTCGGATCCGACAAGCCCACGAACTAGGAGCGGACGCATGGTGAAGTTCACCGTCGGTGTCGCGATGACGCCGCTGGATCAGCTCGCGGGGCTCGCCCGGACGGCCGAGGAGTGCGGGTTCTCGTCGATCGCCCTGCCCGATTCGCTGTTCTACATGGAGAAGCAGACCGCGGACTACCCGTACACCCCCGACGGTTCCCGGATGTGGACCGCCGACACCCCCTGGGCCGACCCGTTGATCGCGGCCGCGGCGATGGGCGCGGCGACCTCGACGATCGAGTTCTACACCCAGGTACTCAAACTCGGCTCCCGCAACCCCGTCCTGCTGGCCCGGCAGGTCGGGTCGGTCGCGAACCTGATCGGCAACCGATTCGGGCTCGGCGTCGGAATCGGCTGGGCACCGGAGGAGTTCGAGTGGTGCGGCGCTCCCTACGCCCGTCGCGGCAAGCGTGTCGACGAGATGATCGATGTGCTCAAACTGATCCTCGGCGGTGGCATGGTCGAACACCACGGTGAGTTCTTCGATTTCGACCGGATGCAGATGAGTCCGGCGCCCAGCAGACCCGTCCCGATCTACGTGGGCGGGCACACCGATGTCGCGCTGCGGCGCGCCGCGCGGGTCGGGGACGGCTGGACGTCGGCGATGATCAAGTTCGACGACCTCGTCCAGGTGATCGGCCGGCTGCGCGAACTGCGCGCCGAATACGGTCGTGCCGACGAACCGTACGAGATCCAGACGGTGTGCATCGACCGGTTCGGCGCCTCGGGGTACGCCGAACTCGCCGACGCCGGCGTCACCGACATCATCGTCGTGCCGTGGATCTTCGACGGGCACGGATTCGATTCACCGCTCGAGGCGAAGCAGGAGTCGCTTCGAGCGTTCGCCGACAGGTTCATTCAAGGGAAGGCCGGAGTATGAGTGAGGAACATCCCGCCCGCGTAGCGTCGCGCGCCTCGCAGGCCGCGGCGAGCGGCAAACGCAAGGACGAGTGGCTCGCCCTCTTCGCCGACGACGCCTGCGTCGAGGACCCGGTCGGCCCGTCCGGTTTCGACCCCGAGGGCACGGGGCACCGCGGGCACGACGCGATCGCGAAGTTCTACGACATGACGATCGCGAACACCGACAGCCTCGAGTTCCTCGTCGACGACGTGCTGGTGTGCGGCGACGAGTGCGTCAACATCGGCACGATCCGCACGACGATCGCCGGCCAGATCATCGACGCGGAGGGCGTCTTCGTCTACCGCGTGAACTCCGACGGCAAGCTGGTGTCGCTGCGTGCGTTCTGGGAGGTCGAGCGGGCGATGAAGACGGCGCGACCCGTCTCGTAGTCCGGCACCCGCTTCTCGTGGATCCGGTGCCGTCCGGCTCGTAGAGTCGGACCATGACCGCCGGAATCGTTCTTGCAGCGGGGGGCGGCTCGCGGCTGGGTGGGCGCGCGAAGGCGCTGCTCCCCCACCGCGGCCGCCCCCTGCTGCACACCGTCGTCGATGCGCTCACCCGCGGTGGCTGCGACGAGGTGTTCGTGGTGACGGGCGCGTTCGGTGACGAGGTCGCCGCGCATGCGCCACCCGACGCCACGGTGGTACGGAACGATCGGTGGGCCGACGGGATGTCGACGTCCCTTCGGGCCGGTGTCGGCGCCGCCGCCCGACACGACGTGCTCGCTCTGACCGTCGTCGACTTTCCCGGCATCACGGACGAACTCGTCAGGGTCGTCCTCGCCGCGCACGATCGCGGCACCGTGACGGTCCCGGTGTTCGGCGATCGACCGGGTCATCCGGTGGTGTTCGACCGTGACGACGCGCTCACCGCCGCCCGGCAGGCGACGGGCGACGAGGGTGCCCGGACGTTCCTGCGCCGGAACCGCGACCGGGTGCGGCGCGTGGACTGTACGTTGCTCGCCGACTCCGCCGATGTGGACACGCCCGACGATCTGCACCGCCTCGCCAATTAATTGACTGATTGGTTGATGAATTAATATCCTGGTGTCATGGCACGCACCGTCGACCCCGAACTCCACGCACGGCGCCGCACCGCGCTCATCGGCGCCGCCGCGGTCCTGTTCGCCGAGCGCGGCTACGACGCGACCCCGGTCGCCGCGATCGCGCAGACCGCGGGGGTGAGCTCCGGAACCGTCTTCCACTACTTCGGAGACAAACGCGGACTGTTCCGGGCGGTCTTCGAGAGCGATCTGCCCGAGACGCGCGCGATGATCGCTCGTCACCGCGACGCCCCCGATCCCCTCACCGCGATCCTCGACCTCGTCGGAGAACTCGTCACTCCCGCCCTCGATCCCGGCGCGGCCGGCCTCGTCGTCGAGGTCGTGCGGCAGGTGGGTCACGACCCCCTTCTGGCCGACGTCCTCGCCGAAGACGAGCGGATCGTCGAGGACGGGCTCCGTCACCTCCTCGAACGGGCCCGCGGCTCGATCGATCCGGAGCTGGATCCGGTATCGACCGCCACCTGGGTGCGTGCGGTCGTCGACTCCGCCTACCTCTACGCCGACAACCCCCGGGCGACGGCACCGGTCGAGACCGTGCGCACGATCGTTCTCCGCTACCTGACCGGACATCGGAAGGAATCCTCGTGACGATGCGCGACGACGCGACCCGGGTGTCACTGTCCCCATTCCTGCCCGTCCTGATCACGCTGGTGTGCACTGCCCTCGGCATCGGTCTCGGCTTCGCCGCTCCTCCGGTCTCCCGCTGGGCGGTCGACACGCTACCGGCGGTCCCCGGACCCCTCGAACTGCTCGCGGAGCTGACCACCTCGTGGTCGGTGCCGATCCTCACCGTCGTCGGCGTCGCCGCCGGTATCGTGGTTGCGGTGCTGACGGTGGCCGAAACCCTTGCCGTCACCGTCGATTCCGATGGAGTCCTGCTCGAGCAGGACGACGAACAGTTGTACGTCCCGAAGTCACGGGTCCGCGCGGCGTTCCTCGACGGAAAGGATCTCGTCCTCACCGACGAGGCACGGCACGAACTCGCCCGGCGTGGCGCGGGCGATCTGAACTCGCGCGAGCTCGCGTCGGCGTTCGGCTCGCACGGATATCCGTGGCTCGACGCGGATCCGCACGAGGGCGAGTTCTGCCGCTGGATCGACGGGCACCCCGACCTCGACGACGAACTGCACGCGATACTGAGGATGCGACGAGATGCGCTCGCCGCGAAGGATACCGGGGTGGTGCTCGGCCTCCACGCGAAACTGCGGGAGCGGGGCATCGTCGTGCGCGACCGGGGCGGGCGGCAGGAGTTCCGGCGCACGACGCGCTGACGCCGGACGCCTCACCGCGCACCCACCCGAGACGAATTGTCCCCCGATTCCGAAGAACCGGGGGACGATTCGACCGCGTCCGGAAGCGGTGGCTCTGCGCGTGTGACGATCGGTCAGTGCTCGACCGGGCACCCGCCGCGGGTCTTGTAGTCCACCTGGAACTCCTTGATGCCGTTGAGCCATCCCGAGCGGAGGCGGTGCGGATCGGAGATCTTGGTGATGTCGGGAATGTGGTCGGCGATCGCGTTGAAGATCAGATCGATCTCCATGCGGGCGAGGTTCGCACCCAGGCAGTAGTGCGCACCGGTACCGCCGAAGGCGAGGTGCGGATTGGGATCTCGCAGGATGTCGAAGGTGCGCGGGTTCTCGAAGACTTCCTCGTCGTTGTTCGCCGACGCGTACAGCATGACGACGCGATCGCCCTTCTTGATCTGCTGCCCGCCGAGTTCGGTGTCCTCGAGCGCGGTGCGCTGGAAGGAGATCACGGGGGTGGCCCAGCGGATGATCTCGTCGGCGGCGGTCTTCGGCCGGTCGCGCTTGTAGATCTCCCACTGCTCGGGGTTGTCGAGGAATGCGGCCATGCCGTGGGTGATCGCGTTGCGGGTGGTCTCGTTTCCGGCGACCGCCAGAACGATGAAGAAGAACCCGAACTCCTCGGGAGACAACTCGTCGCCGTCGATATCCGCCTCGATGAGGGTGGTGACGATGTCGTCGGCGGGGTTCTCCTTGCGTTCGGCGGCCATCTGGTAGGCGTAGCCGAGCACCTCCATCGACGCCGCCGCGGGATCGGCGGTGTTCTCCGGATCGTCGTAGCCCGTCATCTGGTTCGACCACTCGAAGATCTTCGTCCGATCCTCCTGCGGCACACCGATCAGGTCGGCGATGGCCTGCAGCGGAAGCTCCGCGGCGATCTGGGTGACGAAGTCTCCCCCGCCTTCCTGGCAGGCTTCCGAGACGATCTTCTTTGCGCGGGAGTCGAGTTCGTCGCGCAACGCGTTGATGGCGCGAGGTGTGAACCCGCGCGCGACGAGCTTGCGCAGCTTCGTGTGCTCGGGCGCATCCTTGTTGAGCAGCACGTGACGCTGCAGCTCGATCGCTTCGCGCGGCATGTCGTCGTTGAAGCGCGGGATCGCGGTGTTCTCCCAGTTGGAGAACACGTCGCTGCGCCGCGAGACCTCACGGACCTCCTCGTGCCGCGACACGACCCAGAAGCCCTCGTCGTGGAAACCGCTGACGTCGGGGGACTTCTTGTTCCACCAGACCGGGGCCGTCCTGCGGAGTTCGGCGAACTCCTCGAACGGCATTCTCTCCGCGAAGAGGTCGGGGTCGGTGAAGTCGATGTCGTCGGGGATGTTGGGCTGCGTCACCTGAATTTCTCCTGCCCTTGCTGTACACCACGCAGTAATGTGGAACACGTTCTAGATAGATTGAAACACAGCACACGCGTCGAGCCAAGGAATCCGTGCGTCCGGCCAGCGAGACCCGGTATTGCACCCCTCGATAACCTGTTCTAGCTTTCGAAGGAATCGGATCCATGCACGCCGTGCACTGCAGAAAGGAGCCCGTCGTGGGCGCACCCGTCATCGTCGAGGCCGCACGCACCCCCATCGGTAAGCGGGGCGGATGGCTCGCAGGCCTGCACGCTGCCGAGATCCTCGGAGCCGCCCAGACCGGTCTGATCGAGCGCTCCGGGATCGATCCGGAACTCGTCGAGCAGGTCATCGGCGGTTGCGTCACCCAGGCCGGCGCCCAGTCGAACAACATCACCCGCACCGCATGGCTGCACGCGGGTCTGCCCTGGCAGGTCGGCGCCACCACCGTCGATTGCCAGTGCGGCTCGGCGCAGCAGGCCAACCACCTGATCGCCGGGCTCATCGCGACCGGCGCCATCGACGTGGGTGTCGCGTGCGGCATCGAAGCCATGTCGCAGGTGCCGCTCGGCGCCAACGTCGACGCCCCCGAGAAGTCGGGCCCGCGTCGCCCCGAATCGTGGAACATCGACATGCCCGACCAGTTCGGTGCCGCCGAGCGCATCGCCCGGCGCCGCGGCATCACCCGCGAGGACGTCGACGCCCTCGGCGTGCGCTCGCAGGCCGACGCCAAGCGTGCCTGGGAGGAGGGCCGCTTCGACCGCGAGGTGCTCTCCGTCGTCGCCCCGGTCGTCGACAAGGAGGGCAACCTCACCGGCGAGAAGCAGACGGTCTCCCGCGACCAGGGTCTTCGCGACACCACCACCGAATCACTCGCGAAGCTGAAGCCGGTCGTCGACGGCGGCGTGCACACCGCCGGTACGTCGTCGCAGATCTCCGACGGCGCCGCCGCCGTCCTGCTCATGGACGAGGACAAGGCCCGCGCGCTCGGTCTGACACCGCGCGCCCGGATCGTCTCCCAGGCCCTCGTCGGCGCCGAACCCGAGTACCACCTCGACGGCCCCGTCCAGGCGACCGCGAAGGTACTCGAGAAGTCCGGCATGAGCATCGGCGATCTCGACCTCTTCGAGGTCAACGAGGCGTTCGCGTCGGTGCTGCTGTCGTGGGCGCAGGTACACGGCCCGGACATGGACAAGGTCAACGTCAACGGTGGCGCGATCGCGCTCGGTCACCCGGTGGGCTCCACCGGTTCGCGCCTGATCACCACGGCGCTGCACGAACTCGAGCGACGGGACGCCTCGACCGCTCTGATCACGATGTGCGCCGGCGGTGCACTCGCCACGGGCACCATCATCGAACGCATCTGACATGGGAACCCCGGCCGCGCCGAAGGGCCTCGACTCGAAACTCACCTCCGGGATCATCAGGTGGATGTCACGGATGAACGTCGTGGCCTACCGCGCGACCGGGGGTCGCCTCGGCGGCACCTGGCGGGTGGGCAGCGCGTTTCCGTGGGGCATCCCGGTGTGCCTGCTCACCACCGTCGGACGGAAGTCCGGGCAGCCGCGTACCGCTCCCCTGCTCTTTCTCGAGGACGGCGACCGCGTCGTGCTCGTGGCGTCGCAGGGTGGACTTCCGAAACATCCACTGTGGTTCCGCAACATCCAAGCGAATCCCGAGGTCACCGTGCAGATCCGGTCGCGAGTGCGCACCATGCGCGCGCGGGTCGCGACCGACGGCGAACGTGATTCGTACTGGCCGAAGCTCACCGCGATGTACCCGGACTTCGACAACTACCAGTCGTGGACCGAACGAGTGATCCCCGTCGTCGTGTGCGAGTGACCACTCACCACCGAAACCGCCCCCGGACGCGCGATACTGGGGGCGGCTTCTTCACGTTCTCGAGAAGGGATGTCATCCGATGGCAACGACGAATCACGACCGTGTCCTCGACCGCCGCGAGATCGCGGCCGCGCTGCTGCGAGCGCTCGAACGCCGCCACGAAGTACTCGACGTCATCGTCGAGAGCGATGACCGGGACGCCGCCATCGCCGCCATCGGATCGTTGCTCGAAACCACCGACTTCTGCGCGGAGGCCGTCCTGGCTCTGCCGCTCGGCCGTCTCACCAAGACCGAGCGCCGCAAGATCCGCGCCGAATTGGACGATCTCGACGCGGTCGTGAAATGGACGACGGATTCGCGGCCGTACGCGGGCGGCGAGCATTTCCGGCTGCGCCCGATCGCCGACACCGAGGACGACGCCGCGCTGCTCAGGGCACGCTGCGCCGACCAACTCGGCGACGACAGCGAGGCGACGATCACCGCGGAACGCGCCAAGGGCGCCGCTCTGATGGACGAGGAGTCGGGCATGTGGCTGGTCGCCGAGGATCTGGACGCCGACACCCCGAAACCGATCGGTTTCGCGTTCGGTGAGCTCGACGGCAACGAGGTCGAGGTGCGGATCTGGGTGCGTCCCGAGCTCCGCAAGCAGGGCTACGGAACCGCCACACTCAAGCAGGCCCGCACCGAACTGGCCGCGTACTTCCCGGGTTCGACGCTGATCATCCGCACGCCCGCCCAGCGTGATTCGCTGACCTGACCGGCCGACCTCCGGTGGTTTCCTCACGTCGATCCGATCGCGGCGGTGCTCATGGTGCTGCCGGAGCGCTCCTCCACACCGTGCGGTGCAGACGGTCGGGTGACGGCCTGCCGCACCTTCGGGTGTGACCCCGCTCCCGGCCCGGTGTTCTCCGGCACGGACCGGGAGCGGGAGTTTCTCAGGCGCCGTAGACGGGGGTCGGCGGCTGGGAGGTGGCGATGAGCTTCTCGACGACCGGGCCGAGTTCCTTCGGATCCCAGCGGTCGCCCTTGTCGACGACCTCGCCGTGGCGCCAACCATCGGCGAGGGACACCTTGCCGCCCTCGGTCTCGAACACGCGTCCGGTGACATCCTTGGATTCGCTGCTGCCGAGCCAGACGACGAGCGGGGACACGTTCTCGGGTGCCATCGCGTCGAAGCCCTCTTCGGGTGCGGCCATCATCTCGGCCATCGCACCGCCGGCACCGACCGTCATCCGGGTGCGGGCGGACGGGGCGATCGCGTTGACCGTGACACCGTAGCGCCCGAACTCGGCGGCGGCCTGGATGGTGAGGGTGGCGATTCCGGCCTTGGCGGCGGCGTAGTTGCCCTGCCCGATGCTGCCCATCAGCCCGGCACCCGAGCTCGTGTTGATGATGCGGGCGTCGACGGGGTTGCCGGCCTTCGACTCGGCCCGCCAGTACTCGATGGCGTGGCGCATCGGCGCGAAGTGCCCCTTGAGGTGGACGCGGGTGACCGCGTCCCATTCCTGCTCGCTCATGTTGGCGAGCATGCGGTCGCGCAGGAATCCGGCGTTGTTGACGAGAACGTCGAGGCGACCGAAGTTGTCGATCGCGGTGCGCACGAGGTGTGCGGCGCCGTCCCAGTCGGCGACGTCGTCGCCGTTGGTGACGGCTTCGCCGCCGGCCGCGCGGATCTCCGCGACGACCTGCTCGGCGGGCGTCTCACCGGTCGCGGATCCGTCACCGCCGACACCGATGTCGTTCACGACGACCTTGGCGCCCTCCGCCGCGAATGCCAACGCGTGGGCGCGGCCGAGGCCGCGGCCCGCGCCCGTGACGATGACGACGCGTCCGTCCAGCAGTCCACTCACTTTGTCTCCTTCGTTCGGGCCGCTGCCATGTAGGCAGGGCGTTCGCCGCCGCCGTGGACGGTCAGGGTCGATCCGCTGACGTAGGCGGCCAGCGGTGAGGCGAGGAAGGCCGCGCAGTTCCCGATGTCGTCGGGGGTGGCCAGGCGTCCGAGCGGCACGGTGGCACCGACCGCGGCGACACCGTCGTCGTCGCCGTAGAAGAGGTGGGACTGTTCGGTGTCGACCATCCCGACGACCACCGCGTTGACGCGCACCCTGGGTGCCCATTCGACGGCGAGCGACGTGCCGAGACTGTCGATTCCCGCCTTCGCGGCACCGTATGCGGCGGTGCCCGGGGACGGCCGCGAGCCGCTGACGCTCGAGATGTTCACGATGGAGCCTCCGCCGTCCTGCGTCTGCATCACGGCGTTGGCTGCCTGTGCGACGAGCAGCGGTGCGAGCAGGTTGAGTTCGACGATCTTCGCGTGGAACTTCGGGCTCGCGTCCGCGGCGAGCGCGTAGGGCGATCCACCGGCGTTGTTGACGACGGCGTCGAGACGTCCGTGGCGTTCGACGATCGTGTCGATCATCGACTTCACCTGCTCGGCATCGCGCACGTCGCAGGCGACGAATTCGGCGGTGCGTCCGTCGACCTCGACGGGACGTTCCGGTTGGTTGCGCGCGCAGGTGACGACGGTCGCGCCGGCACGCAGGAACACCCTGCTGATCCCGGCGCCGACTCCCCGCACACCACCGGTGACCAGCACGATCGCGCCGTCGAGTCCCAGATCCATGCATTGCCTCCGCATCGCTTCGGACGGCCCCCGTTCCGGGGCCACCCATGCAATCTACCAAGCAATTGCTTGGTTCGGTACCGCTGCCCCAACCTCGCGCGTTTCTGGTAGCTCCAGCTACCAGAAACGCGCACGGGTGGAGTGGGGTGCGACGAGGTGGCCCGCCGCGCTCAGCGCGGGGCGCTCAGTTCTGTCAGCAACAACCCGCAGCTGCGGCGGATGTCGCTCTCCGCCTCCTCACGGCTGTTGCGACCGTTCAGATGCGCGATGATCACGCCGTACCAGAGCATCGACAGCAGTCGCAGCAGGTCGCGGTCACCGTCGGTGGGTTCCGTGATCCCCGCGGTGTCCAGCAGGATCTGCTGGAACTTCTCCTCGATCCGCACCGTGTCCGGTACCGCCCCCGCCACCGCGGTGCTGTTGGACTGCAGCATCGCCAACGCGAGGGTCGGATACTCCACCAGCTCCCGAGTCATCGCGATCAGGGCGATGCAGATCGCGTCCTGCACCGGGACGTCGAGGTTCGGTTCCGGTGCGCGACGCTCGAACCGGTCGAGGACGTTGAGCATCACGCCGACGAACAGGTGCGTCTTCGACGGGAAGTAGCGGTAGAGCGTGCCGATCGCGACGCCGGCACGCTTGGCGACCTCGGTCATCTGCACGTGCTGCAGGTCGTGCTCGGTCGCCAGGTGCGCGGCCGCATCGAGGATCCGCAGATGACGGTCGCGCTGCTCCGCCGAAGACGGTTCGGCGCCGTCACGCGCCACCCCGATCCTGGGCATGATCGTTTCCCCTTTCGTACGGACGACACAGATTCTCCCATCGACGCGGGTGAACACCCGCCCGAAGTCCCGTTCACCGTTCCACTCACCGGGACCGGGAGCCGTTCCGGTCGCCCGGGAGCTCCGGAACGCCGTGAAGTCCGCTCAGCGAGAACCGCGGCGTGGCCCCGATCACCCCGCCCATACGCTCCGATCCGTGACCGTCGCCCAGCCGAGGCGACCCGACCACCGATTCGGAGTCAAGCGCATGAACGTCCAGTCGCCTCCGCGTGAACTCGCCTACGACCTCGAGACCCCCGACCCCACCGAGATGCGCCGGGCCATGAGCCGATTCGCCACCGGCGTCACCATCGTGACCGGACTCGACGACGACGGTCCCGTCGGATTCGCCTGCCAATCCTTCGCGTCGGTGTCGCTGGAGCCTCCGCTGATCCTGTTCTGCGCCGACCACCGGGGTCGCGCATGGCCGCGGATCCGGCCGACCGGGCGGTTTACGATCAACGTCCTGGGTGAGCAGCAGTCCGATCTGTGTTCACGCTTCGGTTCATCGCGCGGCGCCAAGTACGACGGCCTCGACTGGGCCCTGTCCCGATGGAACACCCCGTCGCTGCCGGGCGTCCTCATGCGCGTGCATGCCGACATCGTCGACGTGCACGTCGCCGGCGACCACGACGTCGTCATCGGTCGCGTCCTCGAACTCGAATGCCTCGACGAGGACAGGCCGATGGTCTTCTACCGCGGCGCATTCGGACTGGACTGAGCGGATACGGCCGGTGCGTGCCCCGCACGCACCG
>NZ_JAIYEP010000056.1 GCF_020515525.1 Rhodococcus yananensis | reverse complement strand
GAGTGCCGGGGCCCGCCGCTGCTGCATGTCCTCCCATTGGGCGGGAACTCCCTGTCGTGCGCGACACCGCAGAGCACATTGTGAGCCGCGTCACGACGAAAGGTTCACGTATGTCCTCGCACGATCATCCGGACCCCTTCGGCTCACCTCGACCGGGGCCGATGCACATGCGCAACGGGGTCCTCGGCCGGATCCCCGCGACCCGAGAGGCGATCCCGGGGCCGCGCCGCCCGACTCCCGCGATCCACACCGCCGACACCGGCGAGATCACCGGGATCGGTGACCTCACCGCGGCCGGGGGAGGTCGTCGTGGCTGAACTGACCGGGCGGATCGCGCTGGTCACCGGTGCGGGCCAGGGTGTCGGCCGCGGGATCGCCCTGGCCCTCGCGTCGCGCGGCGCCGCCGTGGCGCTGGCGGGGCGCACCGTCGGCAAGGTCGAGGCGGTCGCCGACGAGATCAGGTCACGTGCCGGCGAGGCACACGCGTTCTCGTGCGACGTCACCGACCCGGACTCGATCGCCGCCCTCGTCGGTGCCGTCGTCGACGAGTTCGGCGGCCTGTCGATACTCGTCAACAATGCCCAGACCACCGTCAACGGTGCACTGCTGGACGTCTCGGAGGACGAATACGGCGCGGTGATGGATTCCGGGCCCCGCGCGACATGGAGATTGATGCGCACGTGCCATCCGCACCTGAAGGGCGGCGGCACAATCGTCAATCTCGGGTCGGCGGCCGGTGTCCGGTGGGACCCTTCGGGGTACGGCGTCTACGCCGCGGCCAAGGAAGGCATCCGGTCGCTGACCCGGGCTGCCGCGTGTGAATGGGCGCGCGACGGGATCCGCGTCAATGCGGTACTGCCGCTGGCCTCGTCGCCGGCACTGGAACAGTGGTCGCAGGAGCGTCCCGACGAGGCCGGTGACTACCTCCGGACCGTGCCGCTCGGCAGGTTCGGTGACCCCGAGGACGATATCGGCGCGGCCGTCGTATTCCTGTGCGGCGACGATTCACGTTTCATCACCGGGCATTCCCTGCCCGTCGACGGCGGTCAGGTCCTGATGCGCTAGTGCGCTCGGGCCGACGGCCACCACACGTTCTCCGGCTCTCCCGAACCGAATCCCACACGACTCCCAGGAGTTCCCATGACGACCGCATCGGACCACGACGCGTCGAGAGTCGACGGACGCGGATGGACACCGCGACTGATCTTCTCGCTCGTGTCGATCGTGCTCGTTCTCGAAGTGCTCAGCGTCGGTTACATGACGGTGTCGATGGCACTGCCCGCCATCACCACCGAGTTCCGGACCGATCAGGGTGCGTGGCTGATCACCGCCTTCCTGCTGGTGGGAGCAGTCACCGCTCCGCTGGTCGGCAAGCTCGCCGACATGTACGGCAAACGCCGACTGCTCATCTGGTGCATCGCGATATCCACTGCCGGAACGCTGATGTCGGCGATCGCCACGAGTTATGCCGTGATGATCGCGGGCCGCGCGCTGGGCGGCATGCTCGTGCCCTGCCTCTTCCTGAGCTACTCGCTCATTCGAGATGTGTTCCCGCCCAAGATCGTTCCACTGGCGGTCAGTATCTCCACCGCCGGGATGGGGTTGATCACGGTGGCGGCTCCGTTCCTCGCCGGATGGCTCATCGACGGCTTCGGCTGGCGCAGCGTCTTCTGGTTCTTCGGTGGCATTCTCGTGGTTCTCGTGTTCCTCGTCCTCGCCAGCACACCCGAGACGTCCGTGCGACTGCGATCCCGCGTGGACTTCATCGGTGCGGCCCTGCTCGGTGCGGGTCTCGCCGGTGTGCTGATCGCGGTGAGTTTCGGACCCACCTGGGGGTGGACGGCGCCGATCACCCTGGTCTTCCTGCTCGGCGGTGTGGTTCTGGTCGTCGGGTGGTACCTCTCCGCGCAGCGGGTACCCGAACCGCTGATCGGTCTCGACGTGCTCGGGCGGCGCCCCGTCCTGTACACGGTGATCGCGGCCGGTGCCGTCTACGGTGTGGGTGCGCTGTACTCGATCGTCCTTCCCATGATGACCATGACACCCGACACCTTCGGACTCGGCTACGGCTTCGGACTCGACGCCGAGGGGTTCGCGCTGTTCCAGGTGCCTCTCGGGGTCATGACGATGACCGGCGGCATCGTCGTCGGAACGCTCTGCGGCCGGGGTGTACCGCCTCGCACGTTGCTCGCCGCGAGCATGGTGTTCCTGGGATCCGGCGCGGCCCTGACCGCGGTGCAGCACGATGCGAAGCCGACTCTGTTCGTATTCGCGGGCATCGTCGGTCTCGGGATGGGTCTCGGCTACGCGGCGGTGCCCAATCAACTCATCGCCGCGGTTCCGCCGGAACTGCAGGCGTCGACGGCCGGTATCGCCGGGGTCGTCCAGTCTCTGGTCTCCGCTGCGCTGCCGGTGATCGCCTTCGCGGTGATGAACAATTCCTTCGTCGCGCCTCTGTCTCCGGCGGACACCGGGGGAGCGGTGGTGTACACGAACGGTGGATTCGTCGCGGCGTTCGTCATCGCCGTGTTCACCGCGGTCGTCGGTGTGCTGGCGGTGTCCGCCATTCCTCGTCGTGTCGAGCAGTTCTCCGTGCACGATCCGGCCGCGCCCGGAGTCGGTGCGGTGGTCGGCACGCACCTCGACGCACCCTGACCGCCACCCCGGTGGCGAGCGAATGTACCGTCCACTCCAACCGATCGAGCAGGCGGTACATTCGCTCACGCCCACGGTGGGGCACGGCGCGGCGGGGGCGATACCGGCCGCGCCGAATCCGAGACGGGTCTGTGACCGGGCATGAATTCGGCATGGCGTTCGTTGTGGCCTACCATCGGTCCTTCGGGACCGGCAGTACGTCCACGAACGGAGGAGCACATGGCTACCGACTACGATCGCCCGCGCGTGGCAGACGACACCGAGGAGTCGCTCGACATCCTCGGTGGTGGACGCGACAAGACGCACGCCGCGGTGGCGGACGTCGAGGAATCCGACACCGCGGAATCCTTCGAACTGCCGGGAGCCGACCTGTCCGGTGAGGAATTCGCCGTCCGCGTGGTCCCGCGCCAGAGCGACGAATTCACCTGCACACGTTGCTTCCTGGTGCAGCACCGCAACCGGCTCGCCGACCCCGACACGAACGTCTGCGCGGACTGCGCCTGACGGGGCATCGGCTCACCTGCACGCCGATGCGGTGAGCAGTACCCGGCCCGTCCCGCAGCTCACGGTTCAGAGGGCGACGCCGATGTACTTCGTCTCGAGGAATTCGTCGATGCCGGTGAAGCCGCCCTCGCGGCCCAGCCCGGATTCCTTCACCCCGCCGAACGGTGCCGCGGGATTCGACACCACGCCCTGGTTGAGGCCCACCATGCCGGCCTCGAGTGCTTCGCAGACCCGGAGGCCGCGCCGCAGGTTCTCGGTGTAGACGTACGAGACGAGCCCGTACGGGGTGTCGTTCGCGCGGCGGACCGCCTCGGTCTCGTCGTCGAACGTCCCGATCGCGGCGACGGGGCCGAAGATCTCGGTGGCGCACATGTGCGCGTCGTCGGGGACGTCGGTGAGCACGGTCGCGGGGAAGAAGAATCCCGGGCGATCGAGTCGAGTGCCGCCGAGCCCGATGCGCGCGCCGCGCCCGACCGCGTCGTCGATGAGATCGGTGATCTTGTCGACCGCCGATCCGTCGACGAGTGGCCCGACCACGACGGACTCCTCGGTGCCCCTGCCGACGGGGAGCGCGGCCATCCGCTCGGTGAGTCGAGTCGTGAATTCTGCGGCGACACCGCGCTGGACGAGGATCCGGTTGGCCGCGGTGCAGGCCTGTCCGATGTTGCGCATCTTCGCGGACAGGGCGCCGTCGACGGCGGCGTCGAGGTCGGCATCGTCGAACACGAGGAACGGTGCGTTGCCGCCGAGTTCCATGGACGTGCGCATCACGGTGCGGGCGGCGAGTTCGAGCAGGTGTTTGCCGACGGCCGTCGATCCGGTGAACGACAGCTTCCGCGACCGGGGATCGAGGATGAGCGGGGTCATCACGTCGTCGGCGCGGGACGTGGTGACGACATTGACGACGCCGGGCGGACATCCGGCGCGGTCGAGTATCTCGACGAGGGCGAGCATCGACAACGGGGTCTGCGAGGCGGGTTTCACGACGCTCGTGCAGCCCGCCGCGATCGCCGGCCCGATCTTGCGGGTGCCCATCGCCATGGGGAAGTTCCAGGGAGTGACGAGCAGGCTCGGGCCGACCGGTTGCCGGGTGACGAGGAATCGGGAGCCGCCGGTCGGGGCCGGCATGTAGTTGCCGTCGATCCGGACCGCTTCCTCGGAGAACCACCGGAAGAACTCGGCGGCGTAGGTGATCTCGCCGCGCGCCTCGGCGAGGGGTTTGCCCATCTCGAGGGTCATGACCAGGGCCAGCCGGTCGATGTCCTCGATCAGCAGACGGTACGCGTCGGCGAGGATCGTCGAGCGTTCGCGCGGGGTGGTCGCGGCCCAGGCGGGTTGCGCAGCGACGGCCGCGTCGAGGGCACGCATGCCGTCGTCGGGGTCGGCGTCGGCGACGGTGCACAGTTCGGTTCCGGTGGAGGGATCGAGGACGGGCATCCTGCGCGCGGTGTCGTGGCGCGTGCCGCCGATGACCAGCCCGGTGGGGACCGAGTCGACGGCGGCGATCTCGGAGGCGGTGGGTGCCGTCGCGGTGTGCTCGTGCATGGGTGGGTACCTCCCGGTCCATTGCCTTCGGCGTCTCCCCATGCTATTCATATTGTTGACAATCCGACAATGTTTCGTACTCGATTCGCGTCCCCGCACTCGAGGAAGTGTCGTCATGACCCATTCGTCACCGGCTCATCTGTCGCCGCGTCTGCTCCAGGCCACACCCGTCACCGTCGACCACGCGTCCGGTTGCTACATCCACGGCGTCGACGGCCGCCGATATCTCGATTTCACCGCCGGTATCGGGGTGACGAGCACCGGTCACTGCCATCCGCACGTCGTCGAGGCGGCCCGACGACAGATCGGTTCGCTCATCCACGGCCAGTACACGACCGTCATGCACCGGCCCCTGCTCGAACTGATCGAACGACTCGGCACGGTGCTGCCCGACGGTCTCGACTCACTGTTCTTCGCGAACTCCGGCAGCGAAGCCGTCGAGGCCGCGCTGCGACTGGCACGTCAGGCCACGGGTCGGCCGAACATCGTCGTCTTCCACGGCGGATTCCACGGACGCACCGTCGCGGCGGCGTCCATGACCACCTCGGGTACCCGATTCTCGGCAGGCTTCAGCCCCCTCATGGCGGGGGTGCACGTCGCGCCGTTCCCCACCGCCTACCGCTACGGCTGGACCGAGGATCAGGCCACCGACTTCGCGCTGCGCGAACTCGACTATCTGTTCGCGACCGTCACCGCACCCGACGAGACCGCCGCGTTCGTCGTCGAACCCGTGCTCGGGGAGGGCGGGTACGTTCCCGGCAACAGCCGCTTCTTCCGGGGGCTTCGTGAACGCGCCGACCGACACGGAATCCTGTTGGTGTTCGACGAGATCCAGACCGGCTTCGGGCGTACCGGAAAGTTCTTCGGACACCAGCATTTCGATGTGCAACCGGATGTCATCACGATCGCGAAGGGACTGGCCAGCGGCTTCCCGCTGTCGGGTATCGCCGCATCCGAGGCGCTCATGGCGAAGGCCTGGCCCGGTTCGCAGGGCGGCACGTACGGTGCCAACGCCGTGTCGTGCGCTGCGGCGGTCGCGACGCTCGACGTCATCGAGAAGGAAGGGCTCGTCGAGAACGCCGCCGCACGGGGACGCGAACTGGTCGACGGTGCACGGGACCGCGCCACCGATGCGATCGGCGACGTCCGCGGTCTCGGCCTGATGGTGGGCTCCGAGTTCACCGCCGCCGACGGTACGCCCGACCGAGACCGTGCCACGGCCGCGCAGAAACTCGCCGCCGAGAAAGGGCTGCTGCTGCTCACGTGCGGCGCTCACATGAACGTCGTGCGGATGATTCCGCCGCTCGTCGTCACCGCCGACCAGATCGACGAGGCCCTGGGCATGTGGTCCGAGGTGCTCGCGGAGGTCTGAAAGGGTGTGCTGTGACCCGGTACATCACCATCGTTCTGGACAGGCGCGGCATCGCGTGCCGTGCACGGCTCCTCGACGACGAGGCCCCCCGCACGTGTGACGCGGTGTGGGAGGCGTTGCCGCAGAGCGGTGCGGTCTTCCACGCGAAGTACGCCCGCAACGAGATCTACACCCTGGTGCCGCGGATCACCGCTGCCCCGCATCGGGAGAATCCGACCGTCACACCCATTCCCGGTGACGTCTGCCTGTTCGACTTCGAACCGTGGGAGATCGGGAACCCGGCCTACGGGTACGAGCCGGGCTCCGCGGCACACGCCGAGCCGGGCGCGACCGACCTGGCGCTGTTCTACGGCCGCAACAACCTGCTGATCAACGGAGATCTCGGGTGGGTGCCGGGAAACGTGTTCGCGACGGTCGAGGAGGGTTTGCGGGAGTTCGCGGTCGCGTGCAACGAGATGTGGCTCGGCGGGGTGGCGGGGGAGACCCTGAGCTTCGCCCGCGCCCCTCGATAACCCCCACGGGTCAGGGGGCCAGGGCGCGTTCCGCGAACCGCGCGACCGCCAGCACGAGATCGTCCGAATGCCGGGGCCCGACGATCTGCAGACCCACGGGTAGACCCGCCGACGTCCTTCCGGCCGGAATGCTGATCGCCGGCTGCTGCGACATGTTGAACGGGTACGTGAACGGCGTCCACTGCGGCCACCGTGTCGCCGACGACCCCGGCGGGACGTCGTGCCCCGCGTCGAACGCCGTGATCGGCATCGTCGGAGTGAGCAGCACGTTGTGCGTCTGATGGAAGACACCCATCGTGATCCCCACCGCCGCGGCCACCGCCCGGGCGTCGAGGAACTCGACGGCACCGACCCGTTCGCCGCGTTCCCAGACCCGCAGGAGCCCCGGATCGACCTTGTCGCGGCTCCCGTCGGGGAAGTGCCGCAGCATCGCCGCTGCGCCCGCAGCCCACAGGGTCTCGAACGCGTCGATCGGGTCGTCGAATCCGGGATCCGCTTCGACGACGCGCATCCCGGCCCCGTCGAGGCAACGGACCGCGCGGTCGACGATGTCACCGACCTCCGGATCCACCGTCGCGAACCCGAGCGTTCTCGAATACGCGACACCGAGGCCCGTCAGGTCCCGGTTCAAGGCACCCCGGAAGGTCGACACCGGTGGCGCGAGCGCCGTCGGATCACGCGGATCGGGTAGCGACAGGATGTCGGTGAGCAACGCCGCGTCCTCCACCGTGCGCGTGATCGGCCCGGCGTGCGCGAGGGGACCGAACGGGCTCGCGGGGAACAGCGGAATGCGTCCGTGGGTGGGTTTGAACCCCACCACACCGCAGAACGACGCGGGGATACGGATGCTGCCGCCGCCGTCGGTACCCACCGAGCACGGGGTCATTCCCGCCGCGACCGCTGCGGCACTACCACCCGACGAGCCGCCGGCGGTCTTCGTCGGATCGGCGGGATTGCGAGTGATCCCGCACAGCGCCGAATCGGTCACGGCCTTCCACGCGATCTCCGGGGTGGTGGTCTTGCCGACGAACACCATTCCGTCCTCGCGCAGTCGCGCGGCGACCGGGCTGTCGACGTCCCACGGCTGATCGGGGTCGACGGCCTGCGAGCCCCGCAGGGTCGGCCACCCGACGGTGAGGAAGATGTCCTTGATGGAGATGGGCACGCCGTCGAGCAGGCCCTTGGCGTAACCGGTGCGCCAGCGTTCCTCCGATCGGCGGGCCTGCGCGAGGGCGTGGTCCTCGTCGACGAGGCAGAACGCGTTGATGTCGCGGTCGCGGGCGGCGATGTCGTCGAGGACGGCGCGGGCCACCTCGACGGGGGAGAGTTCACCCGCGCCGTACGCCGTCACGAGTTCGACCGCGGTCATGTCGGTGGGGTTCACGACGCTCCCTCCGGATCGGTTCCGCCCGAGGTCACGGGCCGGGTACGTACCCGAGCTTCTTGTCGACGACGTTGTGGAGCGGCCGGCCCGCCCGCCACCGCCGGAAGTTGTCGCTGAACAGATCCACCAGCGTCTCCCTCCAGCCGACGAAGTCACCCGAATTGTGCGGGGTGATCACGATGTTCGGAGCGTCCCACAGCGGATGCTCCGGCGGGAGCGGTTCGACGTCGACGACGTCGACGGCGGCGCCGGCGATCTGCCCGGAGCCGAGCGCGGAGATCAGATCCTCGGTGCGGACGAGGTCGCCGCGCCCGACGTTCACGAACCGTGCACCGGGCTTCATCGACCGGAACGCCGCGGCGTCGAACATCCCGTGCGTCTGTTCGGTCAGTGGCGCCGCGGCCACGACGAAGTCGGCGTCGGCGAGGGCGCCGGGCAGGTCGGTGGTGACGGTGCCGAAGTCGGGGTCGTCGGTGCGGGCACGGCGTCCCGAGCCGCGCACATCCATGCCGACGGCGGTGAGCAACCGTGCGATCGCGCGGCCGATGGGCCCGGTTCCGACGATCAGTACGCGTCGACCCTCGATGCGTTCGCTGTCGCGATGACGCCACGTGTGTCCGTGTTGCAGCCGCAGGGATCCGGGGAGATCTTTGGCGAACGACAGTATCTGCGCCAGGACGTATTCGGCGATCGGACGGTCGAACACCCCGCGCGAATTGGTGACGGTGACGTCGCTGTCGCGGAGTTCGGGGAACAGGATCGGGTCGACTCCGGCCGCCGCGACGTGCACCCATCGCAGTGATCCCGCGGCGTGCCACGCGGCGGGGAGTGCGTCGCTGAGGAAGTCGTAGACGAAGAGGGTTTCGGCGCCGTCGAGGGCGGTGGCCAGTCCGTCGGCGTCGGTGTATCGGATCTCGGCGTGGTCGGCCACCGGGGCCATCGCGGCCTCGTCGGGCACGTTCTCGGCGTGGAGAACGGCCACTACCGGTGTCGAACTCACGATTGACACCGTATGAGCAGATCGTATTATTGTCAACAATCCTCCGATTCGGTGGTGTCCCGGCAGAACACTGGGGGGCGCGTGGAACTGAACATCCCCGAATTCGAGGGACCCCTGGCGCAACGCGGCGTGGGCATCATCGCACCGTTCGATCTCGCGCTCGAGCGGGAACTGTGGCGGTGGACGCCGCTCGAGGTGAGTTTGCATCTCGCCCGGACACCGTTCGAACCGGTCGCGGTGAGCAGGGCGATGGCCGAACTCGTCTCCGACCGTCGGCTGATCACCGCTGCGACCCGCGACATCCTGCACGTGGAACCGGAAGTCGTCGCCTACCTGTGTAGTTCGGGCAGTTTCGTGCACGGGCTCGCCCACGAGAAGGCGCTGTGCGATGCGATCCGCGAGGCAGGTGCACCGGATGCCGTCACCACGTCGGGGGCGTTGCTCGAAGCGCTCCGGGCGCTCGACCTGACCCGCATCTCCGTCCTGACCCCCTACGACGGCGAGCTCACCGAGCTGCTGTGCGACTTCCTCGCCGAAGCGGGTACCGACGTCGTCCGGTCGGACTACCTCGGACTCGGCGGAGGGATCTGGAAGGTCAACTACCGCACCGTCGCCGAACACATCATCGACTCGGACACCCCGGCTTCGCAGGCGGTCTTCGTCAGCTGCACGAATCTGCCGACCTACGACATCATCACCCCGCTGGAGCAGGAACTGGGCAAGCCCGTCCTCACCGCCAACCAACTCACGATCTGGGCGTGTCTCGGGCGGATGGCGCTCCCGATGACAGGTCCGGGACAGTGGCTCCGGGGTGTCTTCGGATGAGAGGACGCCGCTGATGCACCGCGCTCCCGTCGTCGGCATCATCTACCCCGACCACGCGGCGGAGGACGACTATCCCTACGCCGCGGATCTGCTCGACGTGGAACTGCCGGTCGCCCACGTCTACGGAACCGACCTGCACGCGGTCCCCGAGCTGCTCGCGCTCGGCAGCCCCGCCACCCTCGCTGCCGGTGCCGCCCGGTTGTCCGGGCAGCGACTCGACGCGATCGTCTGGGCGTGCACGTCCGGCAGTTTCGTGTACGGTCCGGACGGTGCCCGCACACAGGTCGAACGACTGTCGGAGTCGGCCGGGGGAGTTCCCGCGTCGAGCACGAGTTTCGCGTTCACCGCGGCACTGCACGCGCTCGGGGTCGGTCGGGTCGCGGTCGCGGCGAGTTACCCGCGTGACGTCGCCGCGCTGTTCGTGAGCTTCCTGACCACCGCCGGCATCGACGTCGTGTCGTTCAGCGACGAGGGCATCGCGACCGCCGCGGAGGTGGGAAGCCTCACCGCCGAGGACGTGCACCGGATGGTGCGTGCCGCCGACAGTCCCGAGGCGCAGGCGGTGGTCGTGCCCGACACCGCGATGCACACTCTGCGGTTGCTTCCGCAACTCCGGACCCGCCTCGGCAAACCGGTCCTCACCGCGAACCAGGTCACGGTGTGGGAAGGGCTGCGGGTGGCGGGATATACAGTGATACGCCCGGAACTGGGCAGGCTGTTCGAGGAAGGTGTCGGTCATGGTTCTCGGTGAGCTCGACGATCTCCGGCCCGTCGCGCGTCCGTCGACGGCGGAGCTGATCGCCGAGCAACTACGGTCGGCGATCGTCCGCGGTGTGCTCGAACCCGGCAGTCAACTCGGCGAGACCGAACTCGCCACCCGCTTCGCCGTGTCGCGCGGGCCGCTGCGTGAAGCGATGCAACGGCTCGTCTCCGAAGGGCTGCTGCAGAGCATCCGCAATCGCGGGATCTTCGTCTCCGAGTTGACGGTCGACGACGTCGTCGACATCTACCGCAGCCGCCGCGTGATCGAAGGTGGGGCACTCGATCTGGTGCTCGACGGTCGCCGCGAACGGACCTGGCAGGAGCTGGGGCCCGCGATCGAGCAGATGCGTTCGGCCGCCGCCGTCGGCGACGCATCGGGCGTGTCGGACGGCGACCGGCGTTTCCACGAGATCCTCGTCGCGAGTTCGAACAGTCCGAGACTCGTCCGGGCGGCGCGCACCCTGCTCGTCGAGACCCGCATGTGTCTCGGGGCGTTGCAGACCACCTACCCGGATCTGCACGTCCAGGTCGACGAGCACGTCGCCCTGCGCGACGCGATCCGCTCGGCCGATCCTGCCGATGTGCACGCCCTGCTCGACGAGCACCTGAGCGACGCCGTCGCGCGGTTGCGTGACCTCACCGACCGATCGTGACGGCATCCCCGAACGTCATCCGCAGATCCGGGATCGACGACGTCAGCAGCGCCCGTCGCGGTAGCCCCAACCGGCGCAGCTCCTCGGCGACGGGGTGAGCGCCCAATCTCAGTGCGGCGCCACCGAGCCGGGTGCGTACCCCGCTCGGGTTCATCTCCCAGGTGGTGCGGCGGGTGGTGCCGTCGAGGTGCGAACAGGCGGCGAGCGACGCCGCGATTCCCTTGCCGGGAACTGGAACACCGGGCGCCACCGACATCTCCGCGATCAACTCGCCGTCGCATCGCACAGTGCCGCGCTTCGTGGGGGCGGCGTGGTCGACGTCGAAGTCGGCGAGGATCTTCGGGAACCCCCAGATGCCGCGGCCGGCGGCACGGGTGAACTCGCCGTCCACCGGAAGCTGGTGGATCAGGACGCCTGCCCGTCCGGTCGCGAGGTCGCGGAGGTCGCCGCGAAGACCGCGGTCGCGGCGCGTGTGGTCGCGGACGAGGAAGCACACGCCGAATTCGTTGTAGGGACCGAGGTCACCGTCGACGTAGTCGACGAACACCAGTGTGCACAGTCCACGGCCGGGTCGGTACTGCAGGATCTCGAGGCCCGTGTGCTCGATCAGCGACTGCGCGGCCATCGTGGGCACCGGGAACACCGCCATGAACGCCGTCGCTGCGCGTACCTGCACGGGCATCTCGACGCGAGTGCCCAACACCGTGTGAACCTCACCCATGACAGTAATGAGAACACGTTTCAGTCTCCGACGGAACCCCTGTTCCCGGCGCGGTCGGGGGCTTCGCCCCCAACGGTGAGCGAACGGTACGGCCGATCGATCGAGTGAGACGAGTGTACCGTTCGCTCACCGGGAGACGGGTCGTCCACTCATGCCACGTCGAACTCGTCACCTGTTCCGGTGAAGGACGAGATCGTGCCGTCACCACGGCTTTTCGCCTCGCCGAAGTGCACGATGCGGTAGCGACCGGGTGGTGTTCCGGCGGGGACGTCCCACGTGATCCGAGCGATCGCCGAGTGCGTGCTCTCCCGACGCCAGTGGAACCTGGTGGCCCAGTCGCTGTCGTCGGCGTGCCGCACCCACCCCGTGCCGTCGCGGCGCTGCACCTCGAAGAAGGTGCTGCCGCGGCGGATGTCGTTCTGCGGGTGCCCCGTGACGAACTCGACCTCGACGACGTCGCCGGCCCTCACCGATTCGGCGGGACGCAGCACGACGTCGCCGAAGCTCGTACCGGGCAACGGTTCGTCGTGGTCGACGGTGGGACCGAAGAACGGTTGCAGGTGCGACAGATCGCGTGGAGCGGGTCCGCGCGGTACGTCGACGCCGTCGCGCAACGCCCCGGCGAGCCGGGCGAAGCCCTGTTGGTAGGCAGGAAGCGTGTGACGGCCGAACAGGGTGGAGCCGCCCTCGTAGTGCTGTGCGTCGTATTCTTCGGGGGTGGTGCAGTAGCTGCAGTACGAGTTCGCGTAGCCCTGGAAGATCACGTTCTCGAGCGGGACCTCGAGTTCGTCGGCGACGGTCCGCCGGATGCGCAGGCCGGCAACGATCGTGAACTCGGCGGGGCCACCGGCGATGTAGAGGTCGCCGATCCGCAGCAGTTGGATCTTGACGACGTGCGGCACCCAGCCGTCGGGCGGGAGCAGCCCGACCGGGGCGAGCACCAGCTTCGGGTACTGTGCGTCGACGAGCCATTGCGGCACGTCGACGTCCATGCCGCCGAGCGCGTCGGCGAGGGGGTTCGGGGTTCCCTCGGGGAACAGGCCGAGTGCGGGACCGTCCTCGGTGCTGCCGGCGCTCATCGCTGCACCGATGCACGCCGGCGACGTGCGGTGTTCGCGTCCGTCGTCGGTGTATCGTCCCGAGACGGTCTGATCGGCCATGTCCAGGTACAGGATTCGGGAATCGATCGGTCCGACGGGCAGCGTTGTGGCCGACTCGAACGCGGCGCGTGCCGCCGCGACCTGACGTTCGCCGATGATCCGCGTGTTCTCGAATTCGTCGTCGGTGGGCCCGCGGCCGGGTTCCCCGGCGAGGTTCGGTGACATGTCGCCGCTGTTGGTCTGCGGGAACGCCGCAACGAACGGCACCACACCGTCGAGGTGGCGGACACCGGCATCGGATTCCCAGAAGTATGCTGCCGCGCCCTTGTTGTCTCCGGAGACGAGCAGGTTCTCGTTGGTCAGTGACGCGCAGTGCGTCGCGAACCAGTTGACGGCACCCACGTCGAGGCCCGCGCGGGTGATGCGCAGTACCCGCATCCAGTGGTCGATGCCGTGCGGGTAGTAGTCGCGGTCGGCGATGGGGTTGCGGTCGAAGGCGTCCCGCGAGCGGTTGACACTCGCGTCGAGCAGTTCGCTGCGGCCGTACGACAACGTGGCGTCCGCGAGATCGTCGTGGGCAGCCGTGATCGCTTCGACGATGCCGTCGACTTCGGCGTCGAACACCTGCTGCCGGAACCCGAGGACGGCGAGGTTGTACGCGTAGTCGTGCGACGCACCGCCACACGCCGCGTGCGAATGCACGGCGGTGAGCAGTACGTTGCGCTCGGTGTAGAGGTCGCCGAAGCGCTGCGCGAGACGGGCGAGGACCGCGTCGTGCACCGACTGGAAGATCATGCACGTGTCGGTGCAGACGTAGGCGACGCGCGCGGTGCCGCCGCCGGTGTCGAACACGTACGCGCGGGCCCGGGTGCGCTGGTGCAGACCGTGCGCGACCTGGTCGAAGCTCGAGTAGCCCATCATGCCGACCTCGGCGACGGGCCCGGTGACGTCGGAGACGCCCACACCGGCGCGGAATCCGGATGCGGACGGGCTTCGTCGCGCGGGCGCGGCGTGGGCGGGCGCGGCGTGGGCGGGCGCGGCGTGTGCGGGTCCGGCGAACGCGGAGACGGCGGGTGCGACCGCGAACCCGGCGAGTACGGTCCTGCGGCGTGCGGGCATCGGATCTCCTCGAAAGCGAACTGGTCGGTCGTCCAACTAGAGGTCCAGCACACACTACGAATCGTCTGTGCGCAACGCCACGTCCGCACGGCGGGACGGCGCACCCGGTCGTCGCGGCGGGAACGGGCACATTCGGCGCACTCAGAGAGGGAGCGGCCGATCGTCGGCGACGCTCTTCATGACCAGCGTGGAACTGAGACGTTGAACGCCCGGGAGGGTGGCGAGCCGTTCGTCGTACAGCGACTGGAAGGCGGGAAGGTCGCGGCTGACGACACGCAGCAGATAGTCGGGGTCGCCGAAGAGTCGTTGTGCCTGGAGCACGTGGCGCACCTCGGCGACGGCCGACTCGAACGCATCGAGCGTGGCGCGGTCGGACGAACGCATGGTGACGAAGACGAGGGCCTCGAACGTCAGTCCGAGGGTGTTCGCGTCGAGCACGGCGCGGTA
This sequence comes from Rhodococcus yananensis, assembly GCF_020515525.1. GTDB lineage: Bacteria > Actinomycetota > Actinomycetes > Mycobacteriales > Mycobacteriaceae > Rhodococcus > Rhodococcus yananensis. The sequence goes on along the minus strand of NZ_JAIYEP010000056.1, from coordinate 14,109 downwards.
GCCGCGGACGGCCCCCGACCGTTCCAGTGCGCGCAGCCGCCGATGGCAGGGCGAGATGCTCAACCCGACCCGATCGGCGAGTTCGGTGAGCGTCAGCCGCCCGTCCTGTTGGAGCTCGGCAAGGATTCTTCTGTCTGTCGCGTCCACATGAACAATTCTTCCCCGAGCGACCATGCTGTGAAGAATCTTTGGAAACGTATTCTGCTCGGTTCTTCCTACTCTTCCAACGGGGCCGTGAACAGCGGGTTCGGCCCGGTGAGAAGGGAGGCCGAAGTGGCCGTCGGTGCTGTCGCCGCGTTCTGGGCGGTGTCGTTCCTGTTCGTGCTGACGCCCGGCGCGGACTGGGCGTACGCGATCACCGCGGGGGTGCGTCACCGGACAGTGCTGCCCGCGGTCGGTGGGATGCTGTCCGGGCATCTGCTCATGACGGCCGTCGTCGCGGCGGGTGTCGCGGCGCTGGTCGCGCGTACTCCGGTGCTCATGACGGGACTGACGGCGGCCGGCGCCGCGTATCTGGTGTGGCTGGGTGTCGTGATGCTCTCGCGCCCACCCGCGTCCGTGGAGGAATCCGACGCTCGTGCGTCGCAGTCGTGGCTGAGGCAGGCGGCCACGGGCATGGGGGTCAGCGGCCTGAATCCGAAAGTGCTGCTGCTGTTCGTGGCGTTGCTGCCGCAGTTCACCGATGCGTCGGGATCGTGGCCGGTCGCCCTGCAGATCCTGCTGCTGGGGGCGGTGCACCTCGTGAGCTGCGCTGTGATCTACACCGGGGTCGGCACCTGCGCGCGGGTGGTGCTCCGCGCGCGTCCCGCAGCGATGCGGACGGTGTCGACGGTGTCGGGGATCGTGATGATCGGCCTCGGTGCGGTGCTGTTGTCCGAACAGCTCGTGGCGTGACGGTCGGTGGCGCCGTCCGTCACACCCGCGTCATCGCCGCAGCGAGCTCGAGCACCTCCTCCTCGGTCGGCGGGCTCTTCGGATGGTGGGTCAGGCACAGCGGTGCCGCGATCTTGCGGAAGCTCGATCCTTCGACCGCCGTGTAGAACTGCCCGGCGGGCAGCTTGCCGATGTCCGGAACCGTGCCACCCTTGACGCGCGCCATCTCCTGCGCGGCCTGGATCTGGGCGGGACTGTTGAGCAGCCCGTAGAACTGGGTGGCCGCGTTGCCGGGAATCTTGTTGTTCAGTCCTTTCGGGGCCTGCGTCGCGAACACCAGGCCGAGCCCGTACTTGCGAGCCTGCGAGGCCAGTGCCAGCGTGCTCTGCGTGCACGCGGTGAACCCACCCGCGGGAGCGAAGTTCTGGGCTTCGTCCATGACGAACAGTGCGCCGAGCGGCCGGTCGCCGGCCGGATTCTTCTTGACCCAGGCGAACAACGCCATCTGCAGTTGGTTGACGAATCCCTGGCGCTGGTCGTCCGCCGGCAATCCGGACAGGTTCACCACCGACACGCGCGCGCGGTAACCGGGGGACGGGGCGAGCAGCGTCCCGGGGTCGGCGGCCGTGCCGTGGCCGCCGAAGAGGGGGTCGTTGGCGATCGACGCCTTCAGGTTCTCGGCGAGATCCGCGGCGATCTTCGTCGCGTCACGCAGGTTGCTGATGTCCTCCGGAAGGTCCTCGAGCAGGGCGACGAACGTGTCGAGGGTGCCGCCCGGTCCTTCGCCGAAGTATTCGAGTGCCTGCTTGAGCACGGCGCGGGCCTTGTCGCCGTTCGCCGACTTCCCGGCTGCGTTCGCGCGCGGCGCCAGTGCCGCCACCGCGGATTCGACAGCGGCGGTGAACTCGTCGGGATCGTCGACGACACTGGAGAAGTCGGGAAGCGGCTGGAACGACAGCGGACGCCCGTTGTGTCGTCGCGGTGTCCACACCACGACCTCGGTGTTGTCGAGGTACTCGTCGGCCTTGGCGCGATCGCCCGGGGGCCACGGGCGGGAGTCGGCAGGCCATTCGCTGCCCAGTCGCGCGAGGTCGTTGTTCGGGTCGAGCACGATCGACGAAACACCTTGCAGTGCGCATTCTTCGACGATCCTGCGGATCAGCACGGTCTTTCCGGAACCGGATCCGGCGAAGATCGCGGTGTGCTTGCGCAACGCTTCGAGGTCGACGCGCACCTCGGCGTCCCCGTCGATCGTGCGTCCGAGGGGAATGGACGGCGCGCTGCTCACGTCCGGTTCGGGGTTCGAGGGAGGCGAGACTCGCTCCGCTGCACGGGGGGTCGTCTCCGTGGGCACGGAAACCTGCTCCGCGGCGGCCGGACGGGTGGGAAGCGGCTTCGGCTCGTCACCCAGAGCCTGCGTGAGCAGTGCGGTCGCGTGTGCGGGACGACGGGCCCGCAGCCACGCGTCGAGATGTTCGGGGTTCTGCGCCAGCAGTTCCCGCAGCGCCGCGAAGACACGCACGTCGTCGGGGGAGAGAGCGCAGACGCGGCCTCCGGCCCGCTCGAACTCGGCGACGGTCGCCCGCGTCTTCTCCCCGTTCGGCCACGGCACGTTGCGCAGCACGATCAGGTTGCGTCCCGGGATTCCTGAAGCCGACCCGACTGCGGTGGAAGCCTTCTGGAGTCTGTTGACCGCCGCGATGTGGTGTGTCGAGCCGATCGCGCGGAACGCGTGGTGTACGTGTCGTTCGGTCTCCGCGTCGAGGGTGCGCACCAGACGGGCGTGCAGTGCGGGCTTCGTACCCGACGGGGTCTCCCGCCCGTATACGTCGTCGTCTGCGCCGGTCTCCCGGATCCACGCCTCGAGGCCCGCGCCGAGCAGCGGCGGGATCACGAGATCCTCGACGGTGTGGTCGAACGCGCCGTCGATCGGCGCGGTGGCCTGCAGCTTTGCGAACCGGGCGTCGAGCACCGCGAAGTCACCGGCGTGATCGACGGCGGTCGTGGACTTCTCGCGGCCCTCGGGGGCCGGGGTCGTCAGGTCGGTCATCTCCGTGACCGCGCCGTGGTCGAGGCAGCTCCGGATGTGGCGGTCGACCAGCTGAAGCAACCGGCGCGGCGTGTAGTCGGGAGCTTCGTCGAAGACGGACCCCGTGACCGGCCACGTCGGGTACGGCGCGGTGAAACCGACCGAGGAATAGGCGCGTTCGAGCCGGAGCCGGATCAGATCCTGTGCGACCCGGGGGGACGGCAGCAGCGACAGCGCCGGGCACACCCGGAACCGGTCGCGGACCGTCGCCGTCGCGAACCGTTCGATGACGACCCACGCCGTGGGCAGGCACGACAGCACCGGCACCGTGCGGCTGAACGTCTCGCGCAGGGCCATCAGGCCGTGTGCGAATTCCTCGTACGAGTTGTCCGTCGGGCGCTCGACCGACCCGGTGTCGTCGCCCTGGTCCTGGTGCCTGGTCAGCAGGGTGTCGAACTGGTCGATCGCGAGCACCGTGGGGCCGGTCAGCGCAAGCAGGCGGGACAGGTCCCGCGCGATCTCCTGGTGGGTCGGAGTGGCCGACCCGACGCCCCACTCGGTGCGTTCACCGGGAGTCGATTCGTCCTGCCCGAGGAGATACGACTCGCCGATGTCGCGTAGGTCGAGCTCACCGGCGTAGAGGACGAGGGCGCGCGCGGTGCGCCGGCACTGCTGCGACAGCTGCGGATCGGCGGCGAACAGCCCGGTGATGAACGCATCGAGGGTCGCTCGGTCGAGGTCGGACTCCCCGATGACGGCGCGCCGCTGCACCCGCGACACCCGGGCGACGTTCGCGAGTTCCCACAGCAGACGACGCAGCTGGGTCTCGTGGTCGGCCATCGGGCGCCCGAGATCCTCGAGCATCGCGAACAGCGTCGACTTCCAGAAGCTCACGGCGTCGAGCATCTTCACCAGGAAGAAGTATCCTCCGTCCTGCTGGATCTGCTCGCGGACGTAGCCGAGCAGGTGCGTCTTGCCGACGCCGGCCTGGCCCTGCACCGCCACCCCGATGGGGCTCGCCGCGGTGGAGTTCTTCGCGTCGCGGAAGGCGTCCAGGATCATGTCCATCGCAGTGCCGTGCATCCCGGGGACGTGGAGCGGCTGCTGTGCCTCCCACACCTCGTCGGGGGTGGGTGCCCAGGTCAGGCGGACGGACGCGAGTGCGCGGAGTTGTTCGTCGGTGCTCATGCGACCTCGATCGACAGCAGGTGATTGGGGGTGTCGCCGACGACGACTGCGGCGGCACGGTCGTGGTCGCCGAGCGCCTTCTGGTTCATTTCGGGGTTCAGGTGCACGTCGGGCAGGCGATTCATCCGGACCAGTTCGCGGTCCACCTCGTCGACCGGTAGATCGGCGAGGGCCGATCGCAGGCGGGCCAGACCCACCCACGCTCCCGGTTCGCGTGCGAGCTCGCGATACGCGGCGCGGATGCGGCCCTCGACGGTCGGCGACGTGTAGTCCACCGGTGCAACCTCCTCCGTGGCGGGGGCGAACACCTCGTACAGCTGAAGGTCGGCCCGCTCGAGGTGCCGGCCGAGGGCACGCAGCAGGGTGTACACGGCCCGGACCGGCGGCGCGACGCGCGGCGGGGTGTCGGCGCCGAGGAGTGTCCGGCAGCGTGCCCACCCGTCGTCCGTCAGTTCGTGCGTGAACGGCCGGACGGACGTGTCGGTGGCGACGAGCCCGAGCCGGGTGAGTTTCCTGCGGCTCGCCGCACGCAGTTCCGGGCCGAGGGTCTTCAGTTCGGTGTTGGAGACGGGCCGTGCTTCGGCGAGCAGGGTCAGCAGGACCAGCGTCTCGGTGGGGGTGAGGGATTCGGCGCTCACTGCGGTCTGCCTTCCGGAGTCGGGACGGGGGTGCGGGTGGAGAGGTATCGGGCGATCAGGTCGGCGACAGCGGTGACATCGCCGAGGACGTGGTCGTTGGTGAACCGTAGTACCGCGAACCCGGCGAGCTGGAGGTCGACGTCGCGTCGACGGTCGGCGGCGAACTTCTCGGGCCGCCGATGGTCGTCGCCGTCGATCTCGACGACGCAGCGAGCTTCGGGAAACATCAGGTCCACCCGGATCGGGGCGTCGAGCGGGCCCGCCGACCACGTCCTGTTCCACTGTCGGCCTCCGGCCCAGTCACACGTGCTCAGGACGGACTCGAGCAGTTGCTCGGCGTCGCTCGCGGGATGTAGCCGACCGAGCGGTGCGGGTAGCCGCAGTGCCACCGGACTTGCGGTGGTGCCGGTCCGGGCCGCGCCGACCCGGACGATGGGGAATCGGTCCACCGCCGGAACGGGGTCGCCGATCAGCCAGACCCCGAACCGGTCGTGGCCTGCGAGCCACTCGCAGGCGACCGCGAGGGCGTGCTGCTCCGCGACGGGGAGCGGGCCTGCGGTCACGGCCAGCACCACGCGTTCCCGTCCGTACGCCGCGGCGAGGACGCGTACGAGCCCGGCGGTGCGCACCTCCGCCGAGTACCGGCCGGGATCGAGGCGGTCACCGAGCACCGAGGCCTCGGCGAGGTCGGCCAGGAACGCCCCGTACTTCGGAGTGGCCAGTCCGGATATCAGTGCGCGCGCGGCCGCGATGTCGAGGCCGGTGTGCCCGTCGAGCGCCCGGGCGCCGGGCAACCATTCGAGCATCAGGGCTCGAGCTGCGGTTTCGCACTCGTCGAGGATCCGTTCGACGACGTCCGAGCCGGTGGGGGCGTGTGCGACGTGGTAGCCGGAGACCACCGGAGCCTCCGGAGGCAGCGGATCGAGTGCATCGGTGAAGGCTGCGGCGTCGACACCGCGGAGATGCACGACCCGGTCGACGGGCAGATCGACGAGCGCAGGGAAAGCAGAGGAGGGGGTCGGGACCGTCACCCCGTGGAGCCCACACCGCGTCGACGTCGATACATGGTGACAAACCATACATACCGGGCGCGATGGCGGCAGGGTGAGGTCGCGGCGGCTACTCGGGTCCGAGTCGGGCCGTCCACCTCTCGACGTCACGTCGGCTCGTCAACCGCACGATCGGCAGCTCGGGACGCCGCTGGAGAACTTCGCGGATGCGCTCCGGCAGGAGCGCGTACCTCGACCACGACCAGCGGATGACGTGGGTGCGGTCGGTGAGGACGGTGTGTAGCGGCGGCTCGACGTTGCCGTTCCACAGCACCTCGTGGCGGATCCGGCGCCGCAGTGTCCGGTGGACCAGCTGTCGCATCACGACGGAGCGTGGGAGATCGAGCCACATCATCAGATCGGCGCGCTCGGTGAGCAGCGGTCGCACCACCGTGTACTGCCACTCGGTCACCCAATGCGGCTTCGCGGTGAAGTCCTCGACGTCGGCGACGAACGACGGCCGCGGAGTCCAGTTCGGCCCGTGATACAACCCGTCGATCTCGATGTGCTCGATACCGAGTGCGTCGCCGAGGCGGGCGGCGAGTGTGGTCTTCCCGGAACCCGACGTCCCCGCCACGATGATGCGGCAGGGACGGTCGGGTGGCGGTGTCGACGAGTCCAGAAGAGGCACCGCCGGAGGTTATCGCAGCTCAGGCAGAGACCGCGAGCAGATACTCGCGCGGCTGCCCGAACAACTGCGCGGTGCCGTGCGCACGTTTGAAGAATAGCTGCGCGTCGTGCTCCCAGGTGATCGCGATGCCGCCGTGCAACTGCACCGCCTCGGACGCGACCTGCTGGAACGCTTCCGAGCAGTAGATCTTCGCGGCGTAGGCGTCCTGCGGATCCTGCGACAGCGCTGCCGTGTACGACATCGACCGGGCGGTCTCGACGAGCGCGTACATGTCGGCCATGCGGTGCTTGAGCGCCTGGAACGAGCCGATGACACGGCCGAACTGTTTGCGGTTCTTCGTGTACTCGACCGTCAGGTCCAGCGTCGCCTGCGCCGCACCGACCTGCTCCGCGGACAGCGCGATGAGCGCGGCGGTGCGGAGCTCGTCCACGAGATCGGCCGAGGCCGACAGACGACGGCCCGCAACCGCGGAGAACGACACCTCGGCGAGGGTGCGGGTGGGATCCATCGTGGGTACGCGACGCCGGGTCACGCCGTCGACGGCCGGATCGACCTCGAACAACGCCACGGCGTCGCCGTCGACAGCGAGCACCAGCAGCGTCGTCGCGATGTCACCGCCGAGGACGTAATGCGCGGTGCCGGTCAGTGTGTCGCCGTCGGCGACCACGCCGGGCCGCTGCCACCCGGATTCGGATGCCCAGCACAGGGCGACGACCTCGCCGGCGGCGATGCCCGGAAGCAGACGCGCGGCCGCGTCGGCGTCGCCCGAGAACAGCACCGCCTGCGCGGCGAGCACCGCCGAACCGAGGAACGGAGACGGTGTGAGGGTACGACCGAGTTCTTCGAGCACGACGTGGGTTTCGACGAGCGACGCGCCCACACCGTCGTATTCTTCGGGGATCGCGAGCGCCGCGACACCGACCTGTTCTACGAGCCGCGACCACAGTTCCGGATCGTGGCCGTCGACGGTGTCGATGGCCTTGCGGACCGCCGCCGAATCGGAGTGCTTGGCCAGCAGGCTGCGCACCGATTCGCGCAGTGCCGCGCGATCCTCGGTTTCGAAGGTCACGACGCGACCCCGCTCTCGAGCGCGTCGACGACGCGGGCTCGGTGCACATCCGGTGTGCCCCAGGCGGTGACGAGCGCGCGGGTCTTGGTGATCCACAGCGACAGGTCGTGTTCCTGCGTGTATCCGATGGCTCCGTGTACCTGCAGCGCAACTCGTGCGGCCAGGTAGGCGGCGTCACCGCACGCGACCTTGGCCGCCGACACGTCACGCGACGCGGTGGGGAGGCCGTTGCGCACGGCGAGTGCCGCACCGTGCAGGAGCGGTCGCGCCATTTCGAGGGCGACGGCCACCTCGGCGAGGTGGTGTTTGATCGCCTGGAACGAGCCGATGACGCGGCCGAACTGCTTGCGCTGCTGCGCGTATTCGACGGTCGTGTCGAGCAACGTCCTGCCGAGACCCTGCAGCTGAGCTGCCGTGGCGAGGGCGCCGAGGTCGAAGGCTGCATCGAACGCGGTGGTACCCAGGGACTCCGCGACCGTCACCTCGAACAGGTGTCGCGACTGGTCCACCGACGCGTGCTGCGCACCGACGGTGCCGGTGGAGACGGTGTCACCGTCGACCGTGAGGACCAGATCGGTGGCGTCGGCGTCGACCGCGAACGGGACGTGCGGGGCCGCAGCGACCGTCGCGAGGGAACCTGCTGCGAGCGCGGCGAGCCGCTCCGGCGCGACCGCGCCGAGCAGAGCCGGTGCGACGGCGACGGTCTCGACGACGGGGCCGGGCACGGCGTGCCGGCCGAGCTGTTCGACGGCGACGACGAGGTCGACGGCGTCGGCGCCGAGCCCGTCGTGCTCCTCGGGCACGAGCAGCCCGTTGACGCCGGTCTCGGCGAGGCGCTGCCACACCTTCAGTCCGGCAGCGGTGTCGCCGGTGTTCCAGGCCCGGATGACGGCGGGCATGTCGGACTTGGTGAGGAGCGCGTCGATGCTCGACGCGAAATCCTCGTGGGACTCATCGAGTGCGAATCTCATCGGTCGCCCTTCGGGAGGCCGAGCAGCCGCTCGGCGATGACGTTCTTCTGAATTTCGTTGGTGCCGGCGTAGATCGGTCCCGACAGCGAGAACAGGTAGCCGTCGGTCCAGCCGTCGACGACCTCTGCGGACGGCCCCTGCAGTTCGAGTGCGGTCTCGTGGGTGGCGATGTCCCACTCGGACCAGAACACCTTGTTGATCGACGACTCGGCGCCGAGCTGACCACCGTTCGCGAGGCGGGTGACGGTGCCCCACGTGGACAGTTCGTAGGCGCGGGATCCGATCCACGCGTCGGCGACCTTGTTGCGCAGCGCGGTGTCGCCGTGGCGGGGCGACTCCCTGTACAGGTCGAGGAGTCGGTCGGTGGCGGCGAGGAACCGGCCGGGGGAGCGCAGCGACAGACCGCGTTCGTTCGAGGCGGTGCTCATCGCGACGCGCCAGCCCTCGTCGACCTTGCCGATGACGCCGGAGTCGCCGGGGTTCGCCGGATCGTCGGGAACGAAGACGTTCTCGAGGAAGATCTCCGCGAAACCGGGTTCGCCGTCGAGCTGGTCGATGGGGCGGACCGTCACGCCCTCGGCGCGCAGATCGAACATGTAGTACGTGATGCCCTTGTGGCGCTGTGCGTCCGGATCGGAGCGGAACAGCCCGAAGCCCATGTCGGCGAACGACGCCCGCGAACTCCACGTCTTCTGGCCGTTGAGCAGCCAGCCGCCGTCGACCCGGGTGGCCGTCGAGCGCAGGGATGCGAGGTCGCTACCGGACTCGGGCTCCGACCAGGCCTGCGCCCAGATGTCGTCGGAACGCGACATGCGCGGCATGATGCGGGCGAGTTGCTCGGGGTTGGCGTGCTCGAACAGGGTGGGGGCGAGCAGGAAGATACCGTTCTGGCTGACGCGTCCGGGTGCGCCGGCGCGGTAGTACTCCTCCTCGAAGACCACCCACTGCTCGAGCGTGGCGTCGCGTCCGCCGAGTTCCTCGGGCCACGACACGACGGACAGGCGGGCGTCGGCCAGTGTGCGTTCCCACTCGCGGTGTTCCTCGAAGCCCTCCGCGGTGTCCATGGATCTCAGCGGTGTCTTCGGTACGTTCTCGGCGAGGAACGCCCGGACCTCGTCGCGGAATGCGACTGTGGTGGGGTCGAGTTCGAGGTCCACTACTTGCTCCCTTCGGCCGGGCGTGCGCTCGCGGCCATCGACTTGGCGTCCATGCCGCCGAGCGAGTCGGTACCCACCTCGGCGTTGTACGAATGCGCGAAATGGTGCAGGCCGAAGACCGAGTCCATGCCGTTGCGCATCCCCATCTGGTCCTCGCACTGGTTGACGGCGCGTTTGGTCAGGGCCAACCCGAAGCGCGGCATCTCGGCGATCCGACCGGCCAGTGCCAGGGTCTCGGACTCGAGGTCCTCACGCGGAACGACACGGTTGACCATGCCCACCTCGTAGGCGCGCTGCGCGGTGAAACGGTCGCCGGTGTACAGGATCTCCTTGGCGAAACGTGTTCCCAGCACCCACGGATGCGCGAAGTACTCGACGCCGGGAATACCCATGCGCACCACAGGATCCGAGAAGAACGCATCGTCGGATGCGACGATGAGGTCGCACACCCACGCGAGCATGAGGCCCCCGGCGATGCAGGCGCCCTGGACCATCGCGACGGTCGGCTTGGGGATCTCCCGCCAGCGGCGGCACATCCCCAGGTACACCTCCATCTCGCGGGCGTATCGCTGATCGCCGCCCGACTTGTCGACGTGGTCCCACCACATCACGGCCTTGTTGTCGTAGTGCACGTGGTGGTCGCGGCCGGGGGTGCCGAGGTCGTGTCCGGCACAGAAGTGCTTGCCGTTGCCGGCGAGCACGATCACCTTCACCTCGTCGTCCTCGACGGCCTTCTCGAACGCGGCGTCGAGGGCGTACGTCATCACCGAGTTCTGTGCGTTCCGGTAGTCCGGACGGTTGAGGGTGACGATCGCGACGCCGTCGCGCACCTCGTAGGTGACGACATCGGGCTCGAACGGGACGGTCATGACTGCTCCTCACGCAGATCGTTCTTCAGGACCTTGCCGGACGCATTCCGGGGCAGGTGGTCGACGAATCGCACCGACCGGGGGCGCTTGAAGTTCGCCAGATTCTCCTTGGCGTACGCCAGCACGTCGTCCTCGGTGAGATCGTGCCCGTCCAGGGTGGCGACGTAGGCGCGGCCCACCTCCCCGGCGCGCTCGTCCGGGACGCCGACGACGGCGACCTCGTGGACACCGGGCAGACGCAGCAGCGTCGCCTCGATCTCCGCCGGGTACACGTTGAACCCGTTGCTGATGTACATGTCCTTGAGGCGGTCGGTGATGTCGAGATAGCCGCGTTCGTCGAGGGTGCCGACGTCCCCGGTGTGCAGCCAACCGTCGGCGTCGATGGTCTTGGCGGTCGCTTCGGGGTCGTCGAGATACCCGAGCATCACGTTGGGGCCGCGCAGCAGGATCTCACCCTTGTCGCCGATGCGTACCTCGAAATCGGCGGTCGCGCGACCGGACGAGGTGGACACGGTGACGGGGTCGTCATCGGTGCGGCACATCGTCGCGACGACCGCCTCGGTCTGTCCGTACGCGGTGATCACCGCGTCGAAGCTCAGTTCCTTCTGCATCCGTTCGACGAGCGGAACGGGTACGGGTGCGGCGCCGGTGACGGCGACACGGAGGTTGCTCAGGTCGAAGTCGCCGCGGCGCGGGTGATCGAGGATGCTCTGGTAGATCGTGGGGGCGCCGGGCAGCACACTGATCTGCTCGGTCGAGACCATCGCCATCACCTTCTCGACGTCGAACACGGCCATCGGGACGACGGTCGCGCCGGTCAGCAGGCAGGCGGCGATGCCGGCCTTGTAGCCGAAGGTGTGGAAGAACGGATTGATGATCAGGTAGTTGTCGTCTTCGGTGAGTTCGGCGCAGTCGGCCCAGGCGCGCGCGACGCCGAGGCACTGCCGGTGCGCGCTGAGCACACCCTTGCTCTTGCCGGTGGTGCCGGAGGTGAACAGGATGTCGGAGACGTCGTCGGGCGAGACGGCCTCCGCGCGGGCGTCGGCCTCCGCGCGGGAGGTGTCGGTGGCGAGCGCGAGGAAGTCGTCCCAGTCGAGCACGCCATCGGAGGCGGTGTCGTTCCCACCCACCGGGACCCGCACGACGGTGGAGACCGTCAGATCGGGGTCGGCCTGCTGCAACTGGGTGTGACGGTCGGCGCCGAGGAAGTCGCCGACGACGACGAGCGCGGCGGCGTCCACACGTCGGATGATGTCGGCGGCTTCGTGTCCCGTGTAGCGGGTGTTGATCGGCACGACCACGCCACCGGCCCAGTGCACGCCGAGAGCCGCGATCTCCCAGTGGAAGGTGTTGGGTGACCAGAGTGCGACGCGCGCACCGGTTTCGATGCCGCGTTCGACGAGGGCGGCAGCGAAATCGCGGACGAGGTCGCGTAGTTGTGCGAAGGTCACACGGGTGTCGCCGTCGGCGATGGCGAGCCGGTCCGGCCGGGTGTCGGCAGCATCGACGAGGGCGGCCGGCGTGGTTCTCGGATACATGTTCACGGAGCTCCCTACCTAGCAATTGCTTGGTAGGTTATCGTACAGACGTGCAAGAGAGCGAGAGCCTGGAAAATGCCGAGTTCGCCGCCACCGTGCGGCAGTGGCTCGAAGAGAACCTGACCGGCGAGTTCGCCGGGCTCCGGGGCAAGGGCGGGCCCGGCAGCGAGCACGAGTTCTTCGAACGACGACTCGCGTGGGACCGCCACCTCGCGGAAGCCGGGTGGACCTGCATCGGCTGGCCCACCGAATACGGCGGCCGCGGCGCCACCATGGAGCAGCGGGTCGTCTTCCACGAGGAGTACGCGAAGGCGGACGCCCCGGCCCGCGTCAACCACCTCGGTGAGGAACTGCTCGGACCCACCCTCATCGCGTTCGGCACCGAGGAACAGAAGCGACGCTTCCTGCCCGGTATCCGCAACGTCACCGAGCTGTGGGCCCAGGGCTATTCCGAACCCGGCGCCGGGTCCGACCTCGCGAACGTCTCGACCACGGCGCGGCTCGAGAACGGCAAGTGGGTCATCAACGGGCAGAAGGTGTGGACGTCCCTCGCCCACGTCGCGCAGTGGGCGTTCGTCATCGCCCGCACCGAACCGGGCTCCACCCGGCACAAGGGCCTGAGCTTCCTGCTCGTTCCCCTCGACCAGCCGGGCGTCACCGTGCGTCCGATCCAGCAACTCACCGGCACCTCGGAGTTCAACGAGGTGTTCTTCGACGACGCCGTCACCGACGCCGATCTCGTCGTCGGCGAACCCGGCGACGGCTGGAAGGTCGCGATGGGGCTGCTCACCTTCGAACGCGGCGTCTCCACTCTCGGCCAGCAGATCGGCTTCGCGCGCGAACTCGACGGTGTCGTCGACCTCGCCCGGGCCAACGGTGCACTCGACGATCCGAACATTGCAGAGAAGGTCGCCCGCGCCCGAATCGGACTGCGTGTGATGCGTGCCCACGCCCTGCGCACCCTCGGTGACGCCGACCCCGGGCAGGCGTCCGTCGCGAAGTTGCTGTGGGCGAACTGGCATCGTGACCTCGGTGCCCTCGCGATGGAGGCCCAGGGTGCGGCGTCACTCGTCGGTCCCGGTCACGACCACGCCGGCAACCCGTCGAACATCACCGACCCCGAACACCTCGAACTCGCCGAGTGGCAGCGACTGTTCCTGTTCACCCGCGCCGACACCATCTACGGCGGATCCAACGAGGTCCAGCGCAACGTCATCGCCGAGCGTGTGCTCGGCCTTCCCCGAGAGGCACGCCCGTGACCGCATCACCCCTGTCCACCCCGCCCGTCGAAACCCCCGGCCACGGACTGCTCGCCGGCAAGAAGGTCGTCGTCACCGCCGCGGCAGGCACGGGCATCGGCTTCTCCTCGGCGCGCCGCGCACTGCTCGAGGGCGCCGACGTGCTCGTCTCCGACTTCCACGAGCGTCGCCTCGGGGAGGCCGCCGAGAAGCTGGCCGCGGAGTTCCCGCAGCAGCAGGTCGCGTCCATCGTGTGTGACGTGTCGTCCACCGAGCAGGTCGACGCCCTCATCACCGGCGCCGCCGCACAGCTCGGTCGCATCGATGTGCTCATCAACAACGCCGGTCTCGGCGGCGAGACCCCCGTAGTCGACATGACCGACGAACAGTGGGATCGCGTCCTCGACATCACCTTGAACAGCACCTTCCGCGCCACCCGCGCGGCGTTGCGCTACTTCCGTTCGGTCGACTACGGCGGCGTGCTCGTCAACAACGCATCGGTGCTCGGTTGGCGTGCCCAGCACTCGCAGGCCCACTACGCGGCCGCGAAGGCCGGTGTCATGGCGTTGACGCGCTGCTCCGCGATCGAGGCCGCCGAGTACGGCGTGCGCATCAATGCGGTCGCACCGTCCATTGCGCGCCATGCCTTCCTCGCGAAGGTCACCAGCGAGGAACTCCTCGACAGGCTGGCGTCGGACGAGGCGTTCGGTCGCGCGGCCGAGGTGTGGGAGGTCGCGGCGACCATCGCGATGCTCGCCAGCGACTACACCACCTATCTGACCGGCGAAGTCGTCTCGATCTCCTCGCAGCGCGCGTGACCCGTGCGCACTTCTGGTAGCCCCGGCTACCAGAAGTGCGC